>JBCCHN010000255.1:0-1516 GCA_039028695.1 Pseudomonadota bacterium | reverse complement strand
CTACTGGGAAAATCCCGACGCCACGGCTCAGGTCCTGGTCGATGGCTGGTTCGATACCGGAGACATCATGTCCATCGATCAAAGTGGCTTTTTGTGGTTCCACGGTAGAGGAAAACAGATCATCGTGCACGACGGCTCGAACATCTGCCCTCAGGAAGTGGAGGAGGCTCTGCTGGAACACGAAGCGGTGGAGAGCGCGGGCGTCATCGGAATTCACAATCTGATACATGGCGAGAATGTGCGCGCGTATGTAACGCTCAAGCCGGGTATGACTCGGCCGAGTGCCGAAGCGCTCATCGGTTTCGTGCGCCAGAGGATTGGCTACAAGGCGCCAGAGGAGATCGTCGTGCTTGACGAGATGCCGCTGAACGCCACAGGAAAGGTTGATCGGGTCACCCTAAAAAAACTGGCCGAGGATCGGCTGTCGGCGGTGGAAGCGGCAACCTTACCGACCAGATCGTCAACTTGGCCCTGAAATACCGGGGACAGGTGCCCTTGCTGGACGCCATGCTCAAGGAAATTGGCCTGGAAGGCGGCAACATCAACGGTCTCACTGAGACCCTTTCAAGCACGGCCAAACCCAACGGCGCTGCCAAAGCCAATGGCGAGGCCGTGGAGAAAAACTAATCGGACTCGCTAAGTCTGATCCTTGACCGGCTCCCAAAAGCGGGGCCGGTTTTTTTGTCAGTCGGCACTATGCCCGAATCCGTGCGAGTAGCATCCAATGCCCCCTTTTTCCTGCAGGCCCCGACATGGTCAAAATGGGCCCAGGGCGGGCGCACGAAAGTTCATGGCGCAGGCACTCGTGTGTTGCTTTGCGAATGCAATGTGGGCCCAATCCGCCTTACTCAAAAGGTGGGGCAGCGCTCCTTGGCCAAGGCGCCGATCTCCTCGGCGTAGTTTTCGGGGAAACGCCAAAATGCCTCGTCGTCACCGCGCACCAATCCGCGGTCCGCTGGCGACAAACTACACGCCAGCTGTAACAAGATATCGCTGCTGACCCATGGGCTCTCGCGATAGTAGCCGTGGGAGTTATCTTTATCGATGCGCTCGGTGTTTGAGACGATGACGAAGTTCGTCTGCTCCTCCTTCCTCAGATGGTCGATGGTCGCGGCCCTGAGGTTCTTGGCTTGGGTTGCCCCTAAACGGTCGCCACCGAACACGAAACGTGCGGTGCGCAGTGCGCGATCCTTGCCAGTGGTATATATGGTGATCTGATCGGCCAGATCTGCCGTTCCGTCCTGGTATTGGTTGCGAAAGACGTCACTGTCCAGGTCAGGGCCAGTGTAAATGACCTGACCAATTCGAAACTTTTCACGGACCGTGGCCTCATCCAACGCATCGCTTTGAAGGCGCAATCCGTGCAGCGCATAACTCAACACCCGCGCGCCCGCCGAATAGGTCATCAGGTGGATTTCCCGGGCATCGGTCCTGTCTGCCAAGAAGCGGATGAGCTCGCGCAGACTTCTAACGGTAAAATAGGCGTTCTCCGTTGCTTGGAAATAGGACAGGTTGG
>JBCCHN010000254.1:0-1616 GCA_039028695.1 Pseudomonadota bacterium | reverse complement strand
GCTGCAATGCCGGCTTCCACCACCTCACGGCGGGGCTTGCCGTCCATGGTCGCAACCATACCCACGCCGCAAGCATCGTGCTCTTCCGATGGAAGATAAAGGCCCTCACGGGCCAACCGCGCCGCTTCTTTTCGCCAATCAGAAGAAGGCGCGCCATGTTGATGGTTAGAAATAGTCACGGCATGTCCCCCTATGAGCGTTAAGCGACCCGGACATCTCGAATGGCTGTTTTGTCCACATCACTATTTTGCGCTTGGATATAGCGGTGCATTTCCTCCGCCGCGTCCCGTCCATCCCGGATGGCCCACACCACCAGCGAGGCGCCGCGGACGATATCACCAGCGGCAAAAACTCCCTCCAGGTTGGTCATCTTGCTGGCGAAGTCGATCTTGACCGTGCCCCAGCGGGTAACCGCCAAAGACTCGCTGTCGAAGTGAGTGGGCAAGTCTTCCGGATCGAAACCCAAGGCCTTGATCACCATGTCTGCCTTGATGGAATAGCTCGAATCCTCAAGAATCTGAGGCTTTTGCCGCCCGGTGGCGTCCGCCAGCCCAAGATGCACTCGCGCGGCGCGCACCTCGCGTACCTGATCGTCTCCGAGAAAGGCCTGGGGCGCCGAAAGCCAGACAAATTCAACGCCCTCTTCTTCAGCGTTCGCCACCTCCCGCTGGGACCCGGGCATATTCTCCCGATCTCGACGATAGAGGCAGCGCACCGTGCGGGCGCCCTGTCGCACCGCCGTCCGCACACAATCCATTGCCGTATCACCGCCACCGATCACCACTACATCCCGGTCGGCGGCGTTTAAGGTGCCATCGTCAAAGGCGGGCACCTGATCCCCCAAGCCCTTGCGATTGGAGGCCGTCAAAAAGGTCATGGCCGGCAGAACATTCTCCAATCCGGCACCCGGTAGTTTGATATCTCGCGCCTGATAGACACCCGTGGCAATCAAAACGGCAGCGTGGCTATTGCGTAGATCTTCGAGGGATACATCCCGACCGACCTCGCAATTCAGATGGAATTGGACGCCGGAGTCCCGCAACAGGGCGCTGCGGCGTTGGACCACCTCCTTTTCTAATTTGAAGTTGGGTATGCCGTAGATAAGCAGGCCCCCGGCCCGATCATAGCGGTCATAAACATGAACCTGATAGCCACGGCGGCGCATCTCCTCGGCCGCCGCAAGCCCGGCCGGGCCGGCCCCAATGATAGCAACTTTTTCGGGCCGCTCCTGTCGGGGGGTGGTGGGTTTGACCCAGCCGTTTTCCCAGGCCGTGTCGGTAATGTATTTTTCAACCGATCCGATGGTCACCGTGCCATGGCCAGCCGACTCGATGACACAGTTGCCCTCGCACAAACGGTCTTGGGGACAGATACGCCCGCAAATTTCAGGAAAATTATTAGTGCTTTGCGAAAGCTCATAAGCTTCTTGCAGGCGGCCATTGGCCGTAAGCATGAGCCAATCGGGGATATTGTTGTGCAACGGGCAGTGAACTTGGCAAAAGGGTACGCCACACTGGGAACAACGGCTGGCTTGCTCTACGGCCCCAGCACTGGTGTATTCCTGATAGATTTCCAAAAAATCCGACCGGCGCTGGCT
This sequence comes from Pseudomonadota bacterium, assembly GCA_039028695.1. Taxonomy (GTDB): domain Bacteria; phylum Pseudomonadota; class Alphaproteobacteria; order Kiloniellales; family Kiloniellaceae; genus JANQKX01. Next base: position 19 of record JBCCHN010000254.1, on the reverse strand, counting down.
GCTGGCCCGTTTATCCGGC
>JBCCHN010000253.1:0-1652 GCA_039028695.1 Pseudomonadota bacterium | reverse complement strand
ATGTAGACGCTGTCACGAGACAGATTGATCGTGGCGAGCATCCGGTCCAAGAGCTGCCCGGCCCGACCGACAAAGGGTTTGCCTTTGCGATCCTCCTCCCCACCGGGGGCTTCGCCGATGAGCATGATCTTTGATTGAGGATTGCCGTCCGAGAAACACAGGTTCATCGCCGTCGCTTTTAAGGGGCAGCCGTCAAAACTGGCCAAGGCCTTTTCCAGGTCCGCCAGGGTCGCGGCGGACTTGGCGAGCTCACGGGCGGTCAAGGCTGCCTCAGCGTCCGATCCCTGGGGAATGATAGAGCGGGGAGCCGACCCTTGATCCCCGTTAGCCAAGACTTTGGATTTGCTTGAGGCAGGCCTTTTATTCGGTGTTGCCTGGGTTGCTTTTTCTCCTGCCGCTTTTTCACTTGCGGTCTTTTTGCTCAGAGCATAGCGGTCGACGGGAAGCTCGCCCGTCGTCTCTTCGACGCCCGCATCAAGGTGCCATTGCAGGACGATACGTGCTTGGTGAGAGTTATGTTCCGGGGATGACATGGCACAAGGTTAGCACGACTTGTGGTCCGGTCGAAGCCTGCTATGGTGCCTTTTTTCGTTCGGACTTCGATCCGCAATTTTCTAATCAATTTCGATTTTTGATTTAATGGAGTTCCAATAAGGCGTCGATGCTTGAGGCCTAATCCCCTTTTTTGAGGGGACCTATATGCCAAGTTATATGCCGTATGGTGTATTTCTTGTGGTGCCTCGCGAGACGATTTTGAGGTCAGCAAATGACACCTTATGATATTTATTACTTTTGGGATTCCGTGGATGGGAAAGAAACGCCCCCATATATTGACCTGTGCCTAAAGACTTGGGCGCGGAATGCAAAAGACGGACGCGTTGTTAGGGTTTGTTCCGAAAACATCGGTGAACTGACAAATGACGTGCTTACCAAAGAGACCTTAGCGCTTTTTACGCCGGCTCAGAGATCTGACGCTGCCATTCCGATCGTTATGAAGAACCGAAAGGGTTTTTTTTGGGATGCGGATACAGTTTTGCTGCCCTCCTTTGATTCAAGTGAATACTTGGGACAATCCTTGCCAACTATGTATGCGGCAATGGCCAACAATCGTTTGTCACCTTTGTTAGCGTTTTTTGCGAACCCGGGTGGGGATCAGCGGTTTCTTGAGAGTTGGGGTCGAATTATCCTCGAGAAGATTGCCAGAGAAAAGAAGTCGCCCTATCGGCGTGCCCGACGATTGTTTCGCAGCCTTAAAGGAAAAACGGTTCACGTTAGGTTCGACTATCTGGGCGCAGAGGTTCTCGATAACCTTGCTCTCGATCCGAAGGAAGCGACGAACATAAGAACGATTGATGTCGAAGAATCAGGATTTTGCCCGGGAGCAAGCCAGCTTGACTATAGTCCTCAGAGTTATCTGCACCATTGGTTCGGTGGGGATGTTTCCTGTGTCGATCCTAGTTACGCCGACGGGATAGTGGCTCTGCAAAACTCCTGGATCCCGGAAAAAATAAAGAATTTGAGTCCTGATCAGATTGTTTGCCAGAATAATCGGTTCGGCGAATTATTCAGAATTGCGGAACAATCAGTACCCAGGGTTGGGTGTGGATGTGGCCTCGGATGTCTACAGCTATTCATTTAACCTTAATCCTTAT
>JBCCHN010000252.1:0-1763 GCA_039028695.1 Pseudomonadota bacterium | reverse complement strand
GGGATTTTGGCCTCCTACGGTTTTGTCGGCCCCATGGCCAAGGCCTTCACCAATATCGTCGATGAAGATTCCAAATATATGGAATGCCTTAAGGCCGGCATCCTTGCTCATCTATCGGGCAGTCCGCCGGCCGTATCGGTAGAGTTCGCCCGCAAGGCGCTGCTCTCTCACACCCGACCCACATTCTACGAAGTCGAGAGCGCGGCTGAAGAACTGCCGGCACCGGCTTGATCAGGTTCAAAAGAAACAGCTAAACAATGGCCGACGAAGCAAATCGCCAGCAAATCATCATCAAAAAGGTGAAAAAGGGCGGCCATGGTGGACACCATGGCGGTGCCTGGAAGGTCGCCTATGCCGACTTCGTGACGGCGATGATGGCCTTTTTCCTTTTGATGTGGCTGCTTAACGCCACCACGGAGGAACAAAAGCTGGGTATTGCGGACTACTTCGCCCCCTCCATTGTGACCGGCAGCCAAAAGGGCGCTGACGGGGTTTTGGGCGGGCGCACTATTACGGTAGACGGTCGTATGAAGAACGATACTTCGCCCATCGGGATTACCATTGCCTTGCCCACCTCGGATGAAGATTGGGAGGGCGAAACCGTCGGTATCAAAGGTGCTGAGGGCGGCGCCGAAAACAGTGACCCCGATGCTGAGGGCAGCAGCGGCCCTGTACTGGAAGCCGAGATCGACCCAAGCGCCGTCGAGGCGGTTCGTGAACGTCTAGAGCAGGAACAGTTCGAAAAGGTCGAGGAAACCCTTCGCCAGACCATTGAGGAAACGCCAGAACTTCAAGGCCTGGCCGAGAATCTGGTGATCGATCAAACACCTGAGGGACTGCGCATCCAGATTGTGGATAAAGATCGCACCTCCATGTTCCCATCCGGCTCGGCGGAGATGTTCCCCCACACCCGCCGCCTCATGGCTTCCGTGGTCAACTCCATCAAAGACCTAAAAAACAAGGTCGCTATCAAGGGCCACACGGATGCCACACCTTATAGCAGCGAGTCCGGCTATTCTAACTGGGAACTCTCGACCGACCGGGCCAACGCAAGCCGCAAGGCCCTGATCGAGTCCGGACTGGCGCCGAACCGTATCGCATCGGTGGTGGGGCGCGCGGCTCAAGATCCTTTTATCAAGGAAGATCCTTTTTCACCGCAAAACCGGCGAATCTCAATAATCTTGCTGAGTGACAAACCAGTTGTGGAGCTGCCACAGTTCCAGTCTGGCAACGAAAACTGACGTTTTCCTTTTTTAAAGCTCTTTGCCTTGGGCTGTCTTGCCAAAGACGGCAGGCTCTTTCATTCTGATGCCTGCCTCCATCGCCGAAAGCTGGTATCGTGAGCGACATGCATTCACCAGAGCACCGTGACGCCGGGTTCAACGAGCCGGAAGGACCACCCTATTCTATCGAACACCCGGAACTCTTCGAAGAGGTCGCGCGGCGACGCATCGCCGCCTACGTGATCGACCTCTTGGTTCTAGGGCTTGTTTGGCTCGCCCTTTCCCTCGCCCTGGGGCTCTTAACCATTTTGTCCTTTGGTCTTTTGGCGCCCGCCAATCTATTCATCCTGGCGGCCTTGCCCTTGATCTACAATACCGGGTTCGTCGGATTTCGAGGCGCCACACCGGGCATGCGCATCATGGATATTGAAGTCGTTACGCTAACCGGCGACCGACCGGACTACCTGCAGGCCTTTATCCTTATCGCTGTATTTTATTTAAGTGTTTCCCTTACTGCCTGGTTCATTTTGTTGATTGCTC
>JBCCHN010000251.1:0-1786 GCA_039028695.1 Pseudomonadota bacterium | reverse complement strand
GGTGGTGGAGCGAACCGCGGACACGGTGAACCAGAGCCTGCCGACGGGCGAGGTTGAGGTGGCGGTTGACGAGGTAACCTTGCAGGCCAAGGCCGACATGCTGCCCTTACAGGTGAATTCCGATGAAGACACCGGCGAGGACATTCGCTTGCGCTACCGCTATTTGGATCTGCGCCGGGAAAAAATGCAGGCAAAGATTCGCCTGCGTAGCGACGTGATCAACGCCATCCGTCGCCGCATGGTCGAACAGGGTTTCCGGGAATTTCAAACCCCTATTCTGACGTCTAGCAGCCCGGAGGGGGCTCGCGACTATCTGGTGCCCAGCCGCCTGCATCCCGGCAAGTTCTATGCCTTGCCTCAAGCACCCCAGATGTTCAAGCAGCTGCTCATGGTGGCGGGCTTCGATCGCTATTTTCAGATTGCGCCCTGCTTTCGGGATGAGGACAGCCGGGCCGACCGCTCGCCGGGTGAATTCTATCAGCTCGACTTCGAGATGAGCTTTGTTACCCAAGACGACGTGTTCGCCGCGATCGAGCCGGTGTTGGCCGGGGTCTTCGAGGAATTTGCCAAGGGCCGCAGGGTCACGCCGGCGCCCTTTCCCCGGATTCCCTTCGAGGAGGCTATGCTGGTTTATGGCAGCGACAAGCCGGACTTGCGCAATCCCATCAAGATCACTGATGTGACCGAGGCCTTTCGCGGCTCCGGCTTTGGCATTTTTGCAAAAGCGGTGGACAAGGGGGCGGTGGTTCGGGCCATTCCGGCGCCGGGTGCCGGCGGGCGACCCCGCAGCTTTTTCGATAAGCTGAACGACTGGGCCCGCTCGGAAGGCGCTGCCGGTTTGGGCTACATCGTCTTTGCCGAGGACGGTGAGGCTAAAGGCCCCATCGCCAAAAACCTGGAAGCGGCGGCACTTGCCTCGATCAAGGAAAGTGCCGGTCTGTCCGACGGGGATGCGGTCTTTTTTGCCTGCGACAAGGCGGGGGCGGCGGCCAAGTTCGCGGGAACCGTCCGCAACAAGCTCGGCCATGACTTGGATATCTTGGAAAAAGACACCTTCCGTTTTTGCTGGATCGTGGACTTTCCCATGTACGAGCTGGATGAGGATACCGGCAAGGTGGAATTCAGCCACAATCCCTTTTCCATGCCACAGGGCGGCCTGGCGGCTTTAGAAAACGAGGACCCGCTCGCCATCAAGGCCTTTCAATACGACATCGTCTGCAATGGGGTGGAGCTGTCCTCGGGCGCCATTCGAAACCACTTGCCGGAAGTCATGTATAAGGCTTTCGAGATCGCCGGCTATCCCCCCTCCGAGGTGGAGGCCCGCTTTGGCGGCATGCTGTCCGCCCTCAAATTCGGCGCCCCGCCCCATGGCGGCTCGGCGCCGGGCATCGACCGGATCGTCATGCTGATTGCCGACGAGCCGAACCTGCGCGAAGTCGTAGCCTTCCCCATGAATCAACGGGCGGAAGATTTAATGATGCAGGCACCGGCCGAGGTCTCCGAGCGGCATCTCAAAGAGCTGCATCTGGAACTGGATCTTCCGCCAGAATAAGACTTATTCAATCTTTGTGGCCTTTTTGGGGAGATGCTCGTCCGAGGCTTGGACAGCTATCGGTTGGATTTATGAAGGGCTCAATCGGACCCTGCCAGGAGGATGGCGAGGGCACCGTTTTGATGTCGCTCAGAAATCAATTCAGCACTGTGACTAAAAAAATAAATAATTTCAGAGCATTATTGGCCATTTTAAAAGAGAACTCGAAGCTTTGACGGGCGCTATTGGCCTTTC
>JBCCHN010000250.1:0-2166 GCA_039028695.1 Pseudomonadota bacterium | reverse complement strand
TCAATATATACAGAAAACCCTAAAAGCGTACATATATATAGACCAACAAACATAGATATAAATGGAAATATCAGAATAAATAAAACTAACAATAGCATTAAATTAATCATTGTGTGTCATCTATAAGTGACAAACATCCGATAATACTCCACACCAAGAAGGAAAATATTTTTTCATTCTCATTCTATAATTCTTCTATGAGTCAAGTGACCAATTCCACCCATTGGTCTATTGGCACAATTCTCACGATTCTCCCACAATCCTGCACCGCTGTTGGCCGGTGTGCGATGATCACCACGGTTCTGCCCGCGCAGATGCGTTTCATATTCGCCTGAATGGCCGCTTCGCTCTCGAAATCCAAGGCACTAGTTGCCTCGTCGTGAACTGACCCCCTCCAGGGTTGCACAATATATAGTGCGGCAAGGAGGACGGAATGAACGACGTAGGAACTGAGATCAAACGCTGGACGGCGAAGCGCAAAGTTCAGGTTGTTTTGGACATTTTGAAGGGCAAAACGACGGTTACCGAAGTCTCTCGCCAGCATGATTTGACGCCGGCCGAAGTTGAGAATTGGGTCGAGGAAGGCGTTGGCAATATGGAGAACGGATTCCGCAGCAAGCCCCGCGATGTTCGGGAGATGTATGAGCGCAAGCTTGATCAAGCGCACGCGGCGCTTGGCGAATCGCAATTGGAGATCAAAGCCTTAAAAAAGTATCATCGCCTGCTCGAATTGGACGAGAGCAGCTGATGGCGGTGCAAGCAGACTTACGGGTCGGGGGCGATCGTGTCTCGATCATGAAACTGTGCCGCTGGTTTGGGCTGCCGCGGCGCAGTTTCTACTATCAAGCGAAGCCGCGGCAGCTTCCACTCGATCCTTCCAATGCTGTACGCGTCAAGTCCATCATCGAGCAGTTTCCGACCTATGGCTACAGGCGGATCGCGGCCATTCTGGGCTGGAACAAAAAAGTGGTTCAGCGCATTTGTCAGATGAAAGGTTGGCAGGTGCGCAAGCGTGCCAAGGGTCACAGACCACGAGCCAAAACCTTGCCTTCGGTGGCCAATCGACCCAACGAGCGTTGGTCGACGGATTTAACGATGCTGTGGTGCGGTCGTGATCGGCATTGCCACCTGGCCTTGGTGATTGATTGCAGTAGCCGGGAAATCCTCGGTTGGCGGCTTGCTAAGAACGGCAATGCCAAAACCGCAGAGGCGGCCCTCGAAGAGGCGCTTATCCATCGTTTCGGCCATCTTGGTAAGGTATTGGCTCCACTAGCCTTACGCAGCGACAATGGCCTCGTTTTCAGTTCCAAGCGCTTTACCGAAACCGTCAAAGCCTATGGCCTCACACAAGAGTTCATCACCCCTTACACGCCCGAACAGAATGGTCTGATCGAGCGTTTCATCCGGACCATCAAGGAGGAATGTATCTGGCAGCATCACTTTGAAAACCTGGCCCATGCCCGACAAGTCATTGGGCAATGGATCAGACATTACAACACTGAGCGGCCTCATCAGGCACTCGGTTATCAAACACCGGCGCAATTAGCCGCGTAACATGAGCAGAAACTAGGGGGTCATTACAGATAGGTAATATCAACGTCACTTTCGTATGGATCGCTACACACAAAAACCAGCCGCCCTCATGGTGCAAAGCACCACAAGTGTTGGCGAGGAATGGGTAGAGATACGGAAGGAAATTTGGGGACAAGCGTTGTCCCCAAACCCCAGCGTTCACTGGGGATTGGGTGCGTTGGGCTGACCGGGCTCCTTCTCGGGAGGCTTTCCGGATTGGGATTGGTAGTGGCGCATTAGCATCGAGACTTGGCCGGATGATAAGTTCTCAATCAAGCGAACCGGCCGGCCTTCCGATTTGCGCTTCTTCGAAACGGCGATCTCAGCGGCAGCTTCGATCTCAACCTCTTTCATCACCTCGGCCCGCATCTTTGATGCAGCCCGATTGATCGAATTATCGACCGGACACGATATCTCGCGAAGCACGGGCGGAACAGAAGCCGAATTCTGGACGGATTCCGCTTGCGAAGCCTCCCGTTTCGGCACGGCGGACGCCGCCTTGCGCTCCAGCGACTTGATCACGCCCTTGGCCAGCACCTCAGCCGGACAGCGCTTGCGTGTACGCTGTTTGAGGATAAAAAGCCCAACACCGGC
>JBCCHN010000249.1:0-2198 GCA_039028695.1 Pseudomonadota bacterium | reverse complement strand
GGCTGATGTATCTCCCGCCGTTGACGGATGCTTGTCACGGCTTGAAAGAGACAGGATTGATCTTCTTTTGCTGCATGTGAACCACATGCCAGTATCAGAGGCAGAAGGCATCTTTGATGAATTGGAGCAACTGAAGGAGACAGGCAAGCTGGGTGCCTATGGTTGGAGTACCGACTATTCAGAAAGCGCCGCTGCCTTTTCATCGAGAGATGCTTTCAAAGCGGTCGAGTTTGTTATGAATGTGTTCTTTGACGCACCACGCATGCAGAAAGTAGTGCAGGATGAGGGGCTTTTGTCACTTATCCGCTCACCACTCGCCATGGGCCTGCTGACCGGCAAATACGATCAAAACGCCGTCATGGCCTCCGACGACGTGCGCGCTTCTCGTGAAGATTGGATGGAGTATTTCAGGGACGGCAAGGCCAACCCCGACTTCTTGCGGAAGCTCGACTCCGTAAGAGAATTGCTAACCTCCGATGGAAGGACGTTGGTACAAGGTGCGTTATGTTGGCTCTGGGGCCAGGCAGCAACTCACGTGCCTATACCGGGGGCTCGTACCGTAGAGCAAATCAACGAGATTACGCGATCGCTTTCTTTCGGCGCCTTGCCGGTCAACATTATGAACGAAATCGAGACTCTGATTGTGCGGGATCGGTCGGAACCAGACCGCCCTCGATAGTTCGAACAAAATCTCGAAGAATTCGATCTCGATCCTTTGCTTTGGCAGTCCTCTGCACGTCGGATACTGCAGCGATCTTCGTGGCCTCAGCCGCCTTGGGCAGAATCATTGCCCGATCGAGCAAAGCGAATTGCGCAACAAACGGGTCGATCAATTGTCCTGCAAGGCGTTCAGTCGCAGTGATCATCATGGATACCAAGATGCTGCAAACCACCGTCGCCCTAGTGATTTTTCTCTTTCCGCTCGCTTATAGCCCAGGCCCGGGCAACATGTTCTTTGCAGCCAAAGGTGCCAGGTTCGGGTTCCGAGCAACTTGGCCCGCGAACTTTGGCTATCATGTTGCGACGTGGTTCATAACGTTTGCGATTGGGCTCGGTTTTATTGCTGCGCTGGATAATTTCCCCGGAGTCTACACCGCTTTGAAAATCGCGGGTTCGATCTATGTGCTTTGGATTGCGTGGAAACTGTTTCGAGCCGGCGTGCTACACGGTGACGAGACGGCCAGGCCGGCCACCTTTTTTGATGGTGTAGTTCTTCTGATCTTGAATCCAAAGGCCTATGTCATCATCGCCCTGATGTTCACTCAGTTTCTTGATCCTTCGGCTTATGGCACATCTGCTGCAGTCATTTTGATCTCCACTGTTTTCACGATCAACAACCTTGTCGCCTTTTCGATCTGGGCGCTTGTGGGTGACAAGATCGCTGGGCTCTTTAGAACGCCAGAAAGCGCGCGGAAACTAAATGCTATGTTTGGAGCAATTTTGGCTGGTGTGGCCATCTGGATGCTACTTTCTTAGAGCCGCAGTTCTTGGTTTTTGACCTTGTCGATTGACCCATTGACCGTCCGTCGACAGTTTCCCATTGTTCGATCATGAAACGATTTTCAGAAGGGATGACGGGCATTAGCGGCGTCGTCGTACACGACGGCAAGGTTCATGCCGTCGCTTTCGATCCAAATCTCGAAGAAGGGATTTCACAGCAAACCGAAAACGCACTGCGATATCTCGATGAATTGCTCATGAAGGCAGGAAGCAACAAGACCCGGCTGATTCAGGCAACCGTTTATCTGAGTGACATAGGGCAAAAGAAAGCAATGGATGAAGTTTGGCTGAATTGGATCGGCGGCGAAGAAAACAGGCCACAGCGTGCCTGCGTGGGCGTAGACCTTTCTCCGGAATGCCTGATTGAAATCGTTGTGGTAGCTGCCGAAGTTTGATCCTGGGAACGACAAGGCAGCCCGTTTGAAATTGACCACTGTTGCGGGAACCACAGTGAAGGTTCATAGCCTTTGCAGTTCGCGTTGAAGGCACAAAGGGGATGCTAGAGCGACTGGGTTGCCAGGTTAGATGTAAGGTCTTCAATTATGGCCCGAGACTGAGCACAATCCACAAGCCCCTGCTTGCAAACGAAGTGCAGGTCCAGTTTTTGGACTCCCTGCGGAATCACAACCAACGCTAGATCTCTGTAGGGACCAGCGCCGACTCTGATGAGGCAATCCAGTTCATTCCTCCAAATCGCT
>JBCCHN010000248.1:0-2409 GCA_039028695.1 Pseudomonadota bacterium | reverse complement strand
TTTAATTCGGGCTTGGATCGCATCGGGTCGGGCTGCGATGAAATCATCTGTGTACCAACGTTGAATCAGGGTTTCGAGGACCGGTTGGATGCCCTTTTCCTCCATGGCTGTAATCACAGCACCCAGTTTCCTACGGTCGTCCTCGCTGCGTCCGGCCGCCGTGCTAAGGAGGCCCAAAGACAGCACCCGCTCGGGATGGGCCAGCGCGTAGGCCGGGCCGATCATGCCGCCCAGGGAATGGCCGATGACATGGGCCTGTTCGATGCCCAGTTTTTGCCGCAGCACTTCCAGATCCTCAACCAAGTCATCCAAGGTAAAGGGCACTTCGCTGACCGGGGAGTCCCCATGGCCCCGCAAATTGTAGCTGATGCACTGAAAGTCCGATGCTAGAACGTCAATAATTTTATCCCAAGTGACGCGCCGGGACCCGATCCCATGAATCATGAACAGAGCAGGGCCCGCCCCTTTGATCGAATACGCGCACTCTACAGCGGGCATGGCGTCGCTCCTCCAGCGTCCCCTTTATTCTGCCGCCACCGTGCCGGGTTGGTGATCCTCGGTGCGGGAGAAGTGTGGCATGACCTCTTCGGCAAAGACTTGAATGGATTCCAAAGTTTCCTCCTGGCTCGCCCCGAAGTTCATGTTCAAGATTACCCGGTCTACGCCGGCCTCCTGATAAGGGGTCAGCTTTTCGATCATCTCTTCAGGCGTGCAGATGAGCAGACTTTCGGCAAGCTCATCGATAGTCTGCTTGCGGGGTAAGGGATCAATTTCGCCATGATTAACGATGCCGGGGCCGGTGAACACATTGTCGAAGCGGCTGTAGTAGTCATAGGCCGCCTCAATCTTCTTTTTCCGGTCCATGTCATTCTTAGCCACAAAAGCGACACGGGAAAGGGACAGGGTCAGGTGCCGACCATCATCGCCTAGCTCGGCTTTGCCCCGATGGAAGGCCTCAATTTGATCCAGCATGTGGCGGTGATCGCCGGACAAGGGCGTGGTCTGGATATGAAATCCTCTCTTGGTACAGTGATAGATGGCCTCAGGAATAAGCACGGCCATCATGATGGGCGGTCCGTTTTTGGTGGCCGGTCGGGGCATGATGGTCAGCGGGTCGAATTTGTAGTACTTGCCGTCCCAAGACACTTCCTCGCAGCTCAATAGAGCTTGTAGAACGTTGAGGGATTCATCGAACTTCTCGCGGCTGATCTCTAGCGGCACGCCCATGCGGTCCATTTCATACGCAAAGGCTCCGCGACCCACACCCAGCATGAGGCGGCCCTCGGTAAAGATGTCAGCGGCCACCACTTCTCCGGCATAGACCCGCATGTCGTGCAGAGGCAGAACCGCGACGGCGGTCAGAATTTTCACCTTCTCCGTAGCATCGGCAATTTTGACCGCAAATTGCAGGGGAGCCGGCATCATCAGGATATTGATGAGGTGGTGCTCGGTGATCGAGACCGAATCAAAACCAGTTCGATCACTCAAAACCGCCTGGTCCAGCATGTCTTGATAAAGGCGCTTGCCCCCGTATTCCTTGTCCGGAAAGTAGGCTGAGAGTTGTTTGCTGAACAGCATGATGCACCCATTCATTCCTGCATGTGCCTAAGTCTTGACTATGGATGAGTTATACAATCACGACAAATGAAATTTTATGGCCATTAAGTTCAAAATAATTGAACTATTTTCGCAGATTACATTTTGCCCACTGCCCGTCCAGCGCCGGGATTACCTTAAATCAGCTGCTCAGGCCCTTTTCGTGAAAAATGAATCCCAGCACATTCATCAAGAACTGGGCGGCGAGAAAAGCGGTGGAACCGGTTTGGTCGTAATCCGGAGCAACCTCGACAAAGTCGATCCCAACAAATTCACCTTTTTTGGCAAGCCCTTGAAAAATCTCTAGGACTTCATAGTAAGTGAAGCCTCCGTGGCTGGGCGTGCCGGTGCCCGGCGCGATGGAGGGGTCAAAACCGTCCACATCCACGGTGGCATAGTAGCGCACACCGTCCGGCACCCGGTCCAAGACACCTTGGGTGCCCAGGCGGCGTACATCCCGGACTGAGAGAATATCCGATCCGGCCGCCCGGGCCGCTTCATAGTCGGAGCGATTCGAGGAGGAGACGTTACGGATTCCGAGCTGGGTAAAGCCAGTGACATGCTCCATTTCCGAGGCTCTGCGCAGGGGATTGCCGTGGCCGTAACGGACCCCGTGCCGTTCATCTACAAAGTCCAGGTGGGCATCGATGTGAATGATGTGCACCGGCAGTTGCTCGTTAAAGGCACGAATGCAGGGGATGTGAACCGAGTGATCGCCCCCCAGGACCACGGGCAGTGCACCGGCCGCTAAGATGGCGCGCACACCGAGCTCAATGTTGCCGTGACTCTTGATGGTATCGGTGTGGATGATGT
>JBCCHN010000247.1:0-2455 GCA_039028695.1 Pseudomonadota bacterium | reverse complement strand
GTTGCTTTTCATTTCTCCTTCAGATCATGGTTAATCCCTGTCCTCATTGAGGCGCTTTGATGGCGTTGCACCGGTAAATCCCATTCGCGCGTCCTCCGACCGGCGAGGTGCCGATCACTCACCGTCGCCACACTATCCGGCTCCAGAAAGCCCGGCCCCAGAAAGCCCGGCGCAACACAAGCCGATTATCAACAGCCGATCCCTTGCATCGGCCTGTCGACAAGGGCCTGTTCTTTCCACACGTGCCCGCTTACGCCTGTTTTCGTGGGGTGACGTCCCGGGGCCGTTGCCCGTTGGCTAGGCGCAGGCCCGTCATATCCTCCGGCCCGATCCGTCCTTCCGCCAAGAGGCGATCCAAGTCCGCTTGACCTACAAAGGCCGGCAGGTTCCCTCCCTTTTTCACGATCGCCGCCCACCGGGGCGCCCGCTCGGCCCAGCGCTTTTCCTGGGCCGCTTTGGATCGCGCCAAGGCCGCCGACTCTTCCCGGGCCAGGTCCCGATTCTGTTCCCAGCGCGCCTCTTTCAAGAAGGTTCGGGCCTGCGCGATCATGCGCCGGTTGTCCTCGCCCGCCATGGCCTGGGCATAGGCATGCGCGGCGGCCACCAGCTCCTGCGCCGTCGCCCCTTCCGCCAGGGCAGCCAGGAACAATTCTCGCGTCGGCCGTTTCGGATTGGCCGCCGCGCCGCGGGAGGGATAGGCCTGCCAAAACGCCTCAAAGGCCCCTTCCCCGTCATTATTCACGGTCCCGTCCACCCCCGCATCGGTACCTCCCTCCCTCAATCCGACAGCCTCATCATCAAAAGACTCTTGGGTATGGGTTTGGGTATGGGTGTGGGGGCTAGTGCCCAGGCCTGGTTCGGCTTGTGGTGCCGGGGTCTGCTCCGCCACTTCCCTTTGTCGCGCATTCAAGGCCTTGGCCCGGCCACCCTTGGCCCCGTTGCGCCGCTGAGCCTCGCGCCGTTCGGCCACATAGGCCCATTCCTTTTCCAGGCGCTTCTGCCGCCAAGTGCCGTCGGAAATATCGAAAAACTCCAGCAGGACGGGACGTAGTCGGCGCCAGCGGGGCGCGGTGACACGACACACCCGGGCCAGGCGCTTATCTTCGTCCGGCAGGGGGTGCCCGTTGTTGCGCCAGGTTGCATAGAGCAAGAGGTGATAGGCGCCGAACTCCTCGGGCGACAGGTGAGTCGTATCGGCGATCATGGCATCGGTCGCCATGGGCATGATGGGGGCCTGGCTCATTAAGGGCTCGTTTCAGGAAAAAGGGAAGCAGGATGAGGGGGCGGCATCACGGCGCGCGGCGATTCAAAAAACAGGAATGATTGATCTATGTTATCCCTGTTTCTATAGCTTTGCGGCCCCTCGTAGTATTGTTTTCATCTGATGGGATGGTGGGATCCGACATGGCTCTCCCCGCCCGTGTGTTTACCTGTCGGATTTTTTCAAGCCGGTTTTTTTCCTCTAGATCCTTCGCCCGAAGCCAGGCGCGAATTTCTAGAATCGTTTCGGCTTGCAGAACAAAACGATCAAGCGCTGCAGAGTGAAACGACGAGGGGTTTGACGAAACGAGGGCCTGAAAGGCTGGCTTCAATCCGTCTCTGTATTTTTGCTTCTCCAGGTGCCGTTCGTCTGTCGTTTCGGTCACTGCAGATTTCTCAAGTCTCGTGGGACAGGAGCCAAATGTCCCTCTAAATTCGTCATTGCTATTTTCCGGAGGTCCGCTTTGCGCCTTCCCGCCTCGTCTTTTTGTTTCATGACCTAAACAGAAACGCCAAGGCGCGACGGCTTTCCAGCGATGGGGGCGGGCGACAAGGTGGATGGCTTTCTCACCGTTGCGCGTCGATCCGAAGCTATGCACCACGGGACGCGGGGGCGGGCTCAATGCGGATCGGTGCTGCCCCACGAGCGTCAGATCCTCGATGCCGAGCTGGCGCAGTCCAACGGCCGCTACGTGATGGACCTGGAGCATCTTCGCCGGCAGCTGACGCCGCGAACCAAGGTGGTGTTTTTCTGCAGCCCGCACAACCCGGGCGGCAACACCTGGTCACGGGATGAAATCCGTGAACTCGCAGAGTTCTGTAGCGCGCATGACCTTGTTCTGGTCTCCGACGAAATACATTGCGACCTCGTCTTCCCGCACGCCCGCCACATTCCGACGCTGACCGCCGCCCCGGAAATCGCCGATCGGCTCATCACCTGCGTCGGCGCAACCAAGACCTTCAACCTTGCCGGCGCGCACGTTGGTGCATGCATCACATCCAACGCGGACCTCAAACAGCGGCTCGATGCGCGCATTGCGGCAAGCGGACTTGGCTCTTACAATGCGTTTGGCATGGCCGCCACGGAAGCAGCCTGGCGGACCGGTGAAGCCTGGCTCGACGAGTTGATCACCTACCTCGACGCCAATCGCCAGCACTTCGATCGATCAATCGAAGCAGCTGTTCCCGGTTCGCG
>JBCCHN010000246.1:0-2475 GCA_039028695.1 Pseudomonadota bacterium | reverse complement strand
TCCTTTGTTGAGGGTCAATGATGAGTGCAAGCGGTCAATGGTGGGCCAATTTCCGCCCGGCTATTTTGGAGGCCAAATCCGTACCCATGGCCGAATACATGGCCGCGCGCATATCGCTGTTGCGGGCCAAGAGCTTTTCCAAGTCAGGCACGTCCCATTCCAAGCAGCGCATGGGCCCGTCGGCCCTAACGGTCGCCGTTGCTTGGGACCGGGTGATAAAGCCCATTTCACCGACAAAATGGCCCTGGCGGATGCGAGCGATTTCTTTGTCCTCCACCTCAACGCAGGCTTCGCCCTCCGCGATGGCCAAAACCCTTGAAAGGGAGCGCCCTTCGCTGGCCAGGGTATTACCGGTTGGCAGGTCCCGCCACTTGCCCGCCCGCATTAACTTTCGGGCTAGGACGGGGTCGATGGCCAAAAATGTGCTGTCTTTTAGTTTCTGCTCGTCCGACGTCAGACGGCGCTTGGACCGTTCCACGATCAGAATGGCGCTATGGATGCCGTTGATGGCGATAAAAAGCATGTTCCAAGCGAAGATGTCCCACATGGTGCCCAGGGGGTTGAAATAGATGGCCGTGGCAATGGACGCGTTGGCGCAGATCGCCAGAATCCTAAGCCACAGAATTTCCCGGACCAAAAAGGCCAGAGCGGCGAAGACATAACTGCCGTGAATAAAGAGCTGGACGTAAGCGTTAAAGCCACGGGCGTCCATCATTTCCATCGAGATCATCCGGTCGTCCCCCAAACACAAGCCAAAAGGACTCGTGTCCTATGAGCGCGTTTTTCAAGTGCGCGTGGCCTAAACGCGAAGAGTTATTGAATTGCCGCCTTTCATAGCATTTGACCCCAGATCTGTCGAACCATCGCGGCATGTGTAAATTTGTGCCCTTTGAAGATTTCCGGCATGGAAAAAGGCGTCAATTGGCGTTAGATTCCGACCATGTTGATGGGCTCACCTTGGCGTTTCTTTCGACCCGCGGCGCTGGCATTGAGTGTCGGCCTGGCGGCCTGCGCGGGCGGGTCGACCACGGATGACAAGTCCATACCGCAGGCCGAGGCCGATGGCATAAGCCCGGCGCTGGTCAGCGTGCAAAATCTCTATCCCTTCACGCGACTGCGTATTGAACAGCAGGACGGCACGGCGCTGAGCGAGCCCGTGGGCGGCATTTTTGATGAGAACCGCCTTGCCGTGATGCCCGGGTGCCATCGCCTAACGGTCTCCGACGGGCCGGGCCTGACCTTTAATCTGTTGCGTTTGTCTTGCGGAAGCCTGCGCTTCAACGCCCGTGGCGGCGAAGACTATCAAATTCGATCGAGGGGGGCCGGATCGTTTTACCTCGTGCGCCAATCGGATGGAAACATCGTCTCAAGGGGCAAGATGCGCCGCATCGGCCCCTTTGACAGCTGCCTGCCCGATCCGGCCTTGGCCTGCGAAAAAAGCCAATAGCCGCCAACGACGCCCGAGGTTAGGTTACCGCTTTTTTGGTCAGGTACTCAGGTCTGTCCCAGACGTCATCGACCATGATTTGCCGCAAGATTTCAACAGCCATTTCAATATCCTCGGGTCCTACATAAAGGGGCGTGACTCCGAAGCGCATCATATCGGGGGCTCGGAAATCGCCGATCACGCCCCGGTCGATCAGGGCCTGCATCACCGCATAGCCATTTTCATGGCAGAACGAGACCTGAGATCCGCGCCGGGCGCTATCCCGCGGGCTGGCAAGGATTAGCTTGGGGCAATGTTGTTCCACCAAGCGGATGAAAAGCTCGCTGAGTTCGATGGATCGGTTCCGCAGGTCTGTCATCTCCACGACCTCCCAAATATCCAAGGCGGCCTCCAGGGCGCTAAAGGCGATGATTGAGGGGGTACCCACCCGCAGGCGCTCCACACCCGGGCCGGGCCGGTAGTTCAGGTCGAAGGAAAAGGGCGCCGCGTGCCCCAGCCAGCCGGACAAGGCCGGGCGCACCTCGTCCGCCCATCGGGGTGCCACATAGATAAAGGCAGGCGCGCCGGGCCCGCCGTTTAGATACTTGTAGGTGCAGCCGACGGCTAAATCGGCCTTGGCAACGGTGAGGTCTACGGGTAGGGCGCCGGCAGAATGGGCCAGATCCCACAAGGTGATCACCCCGTGGGCCTGGGCCTTTTGGCTTAGGGCCACCATGTCGTGGAGGCGACCCGTGCGGTAATCCACCTCGGTCAGCATCAGGACGGCCACCTGGTCATCGATGGCGTCTTCGACCCCCTCTGGTTCCACCAGCTTCAATCTGTGCCCCTTGTCGAGGGATGTGATCAGGCCCTCGGCCATATAGAGATCCGAGGGGAAGTTGCCCCGGTCGGATAGGATAATTCGGCGGCCGGGATTCATCTCCAGAGCTGCCGCCAGGGCCTGATAGACCTTGATGGAGAGGGTGTCGCCCATGGTCACGCTACCGGGCGGTGCGCCGATTAATCTGCCAATGCGATCGCCAATGCGT
>JBCCHN010000245.1:0-2495 GCA_039028695.1 Pseudomonadota bacterium | reverse complement strand
TTTGGGATTTCGTTGCCCGGACTATGCGGTCGGTATCGGTGTGCCCGGTTACCACCTGCATTTCATTTCCAGCGACTTGAGAAAGGGTGGGCACGTACTGGACTACACCCTTTCCGGCGGTCAACTGGATATTGACCACACCTCTTCGCTGCGCCTCGAACTACCCGAAACCAGGTCCTTTTCCGATGCCGATCTGACCGCAGGCGCATCGGCAGACGGAATTTTGAAAGCGGAAAGCAACGATAACTAGACACATGTTCAGGCCTTTGCCGGCCGATATCCGGGAGGCGGTCAAACCACTGGTCGTTGAATTTTTGGGAGAGGCCTTGGAGGCAAACATCCAGGCTGGACGTGACCGGCTTGACGAATTCGTCACGCAAAAAGCGCCATATTATCTACCGATCATCCGCAACATTGGCGACGACGATACATTTGTGAATCCATCGAGAAATGATACGCAGATCGACCGCGGGTCGCATTCAAGGAAATACCAGACCGAGCAGCACCTACTCGAAGAAGGAGAGCGCCTCCTAAATCCCGATCTTCTGATAGCGTTGAGAGCTCCTCGCAACGCATTGCGGAGTACATGGACCGCTTGCAAAGCGTGAAGCAATCAGGCTTGGCTGCCTATGTGACTCATCGACGAGTTGTATTTGGACCTGCTCGACGCAGCAATCAAAGCCCAACCGGATGGCAGTTTTGAATGTGAGTCGGTTATTCACCACCTAATCATGCCAACGGGCTCCACGAGCGAGGACATCTCGCGCCTGCGTGCCAGTAATCTCTGGTTGTTGAACGACAGGTTTGCTTTCCATCAGCACTGCCTTGGGTCGGAAGAGTCTCTTAGCTCGACGCCCAAAACAGGTGCCGGAGGCGGCAAAGAACCTGACTTGGCGGCGTTGAACAACTACGAAAATACGCAGATGCAGTAGCGGTGATACGTAACCAGGGCGCCCCAGTTTACAACACTGCAAATGCCCGTTTCTTCAAGTGCGGTACGGTCGCGCTGCGACTGCGGCAAGGCATTGAGCCCATTTGACCCAGAGCTCCGAGGATCATAGAAATCTATCGTTCTTAGTCTCGTCTCTGAGATAACTTGGAGCCAACGATGGACCAAACTGATATCTCGTCGATCATTCTCGCCCTGGATCACGATAAAGACATTGAGGCAACTCGAGAGCACCTTGTAGATCATGGTGCGCAAGCATTACCTGAAATGATTGATCACTTTCCGAAATTGAAGACCTGGCGCGCAAGAAACGCGATCGTCTACACTGCCATAAAATTCGCCCGTCGGTCTGAGAACGCGAAAAAGCTATGTTCCTTGGGCTTGCAAGACAAAAGCAAAAGAGTGCGACAAACAGCGTGCGCACTTGCCGCTTTCTCCTTGGACCGCGATTTCTTACCAGAGCTAGAAGCGTTTGCTGGACGTTCAGATCCCGAAACAACGGAAGATGCATTTGCTGCAATCAATGCGATCCAGAAACAAAACCATCACCTGTTCATGGATCGCCAAGAAACGGGTCATGTGACCTGGAACGTGATGGGCTCAAGTATCGAGCCCTGACATAACCGGACACATTCCTTTTTGCTGCCCTAAGCGTGGTCTCGACTGCGGCTTTGACAACTCGGGTCACAGATCATTTCCATGACAGTGGCAACCGAAGAGGCGAAAGGCTCGGGTTGTCGGAGGGCTTAATGAAAAAATGAAAAATCGCGAGCGTATGAGTCCACTGCAGGAGTCGAGCGCCTCGATTTTTGCCCCACCCCCTCATTCGATCGTGCTGCCAAAGATCAAAGGGGAGCCCTCGTCTTGCTATCTGGTCGACACCGGTCTTGACCTTGCGCAAATCAAAGCCTCCGCGGCTGGGCAGGGGCTTGTGGTTCAGTTGCAATTGCGGCGTTACTTGGTGGCTTCAGCTTTGGCCCTGGCTTCAATCCTTGAGATAATGGCCGTTACCGGTCAACAGACACTTTCAGAGGCCCAACGATACACGGAAAAGGTGCAGAGAGCGAGGCTTGCTGACAAGGCCCTTGAGAAACTGACTGGAGCCGGGAATGCGTAATCTGCTGATCAAAATGAAGCATGAACCTATCAATTCGGCACTGGTGATCGGGCTAATTGTCGGGGCCAATTTCGACATTTTGATTGGCGCTGCAATCATCGGGGCGGGGTGATCATCACCGCTACAGTACACTACATGAAGCGCAAAAATGGCTGACCTTTGGCTAACCAGTTACTATCCGGGTTAAGTTCTTGATTTTATTGAATAAATGGTAGCCCGTAGGGTTCTTTTAAAGTCAAATTAAATCAATGGCTTAACTTAGGTTGAACCGCTCTAAAGACCTAGTAATTCACACAAAGTCGGTTCAACCTTTGGGTAGCGAAGTTCAACCCAAAAATCCGTCACCAGACCCGTGTCGTTTTAGCAATAATTATACTTTGACGAAGCTCCGAAAGAGCAAGTACCGGAAATCGTTCTGCGCTTTTTTCA
>JBCCHN010000244.1:0-2825 GCA_039028695.1 Pseudomonadota bacterium | reverse complement strand
TAACCCACTTGCTGGCCTTACACTCACCAAAGCCTCGATAAAAGATCAGCTTGACGTCCAGGCCGCCTAAGCGGTCCGTCTCTTGAAACATCTGTGCTTGAATATGGCAGGCCTGGTCCCAGGCCGCCTGCCGACTGGCGGTCGCATCCATGGCAAAAATCAGACGGCCCCGACCACCTTCGATCGAGGGCGCCGGCGTCTGAGACACTTTTTGCAAAAAAGCAGCCACATCGTCGCCGCTTGAGCGGTCCGGCAGCTTTTCCCCATTGGACATGCAGCATAATCCTCCTACGTTCAAAGATAATGCAGCCGCGAGGAATTACAAAGGGGCCACGTCAATGACAGCAATCGGGGTCAATGGGAATTTTTTCCAAGATACGTTCAATAGTCGCCTCAGCGAGCAGTTCCCTGGGAAAAGACAAACCGCTTACAATAAACTGACAGCATCGTTAAAAACGTTTCCCCGCTTAACATCCAGCCAAAGGTTCAAAACTCCATGCGTTTGACGGATTGTCATTCATTCCACGACTTCCGGCGCCTCGCCAAACGGCGCCTGCCGGGGCCGATTTTCAATTATATCGACGGAGCGGCGGACGATGAGGTGACCTATCGTCGCAACACGGCAAGTTTTGAATCCTGCGATCTGGTTCCCAACGTGCTGCATGGAGTGGCGGACGTGGATATGTCCGTGACCGTCATGGGGCAAAAACTCGCCATGCCGATTTATTGTTCCCCCACGGCACTGCAGCGTTTGTTTCACCACCGCGGTGAACGGGCCGTTGCCGCGGCGGCGTCCAAATTCGGTACCATGTTCGGCGTGTCTTCCCTTGGCACGGTTAGCTTGGAAGAGCTCCGCCAAGCCTATGACACGCCGCAAGCCTATCAATTTTACTTCCACAAAGACCACGGCCTGAACCGCGCCATGATGGACAAGGCCAAAGAGGCGGGCGTCAATGTCATGATGCTTACCGTCGACAGCATCACCGGCGGCAACCGGGAACGGGACCTGCGCACCGGGTTTTCCATCCCCTTACGACTCACCCTGGCCGGTATGATCCAATTCGCAATCAAGCCGGCCTGGGGCATTAACTATCTAACTCACGAGCCTTTTAAATTACCCCAGATCGATGATTTCATTGATATGAGCGGAACCAGTCTGTCCATCGGTCGCTACTTCACCGAGATGTTGGACCCGGCCATGAACTGGGACCACGTGTCCGAGCTTGTGCAGCGTTGGGACGGGCAGTTTTGCTTGAAAGGCGTTATGTCGGTGGCCGATGCCAGGCGGGCCGTCGACATCGGCTGCACGGGCATCATCCTGTCAAACCACGGCGGCCGGCAGCTGGACGGCTCACGCGCGCCCTTTGACCAGCTAGCGGAAATCGTCGATGCCGTGGGCGACCGCATTGATGTGATCATGGACAGCGGCATCCAACGGGGCACGCATGTCCTCAAGGCCCTGTCCTTGGGCGCCAAGGCGGTGGGCGGCGGACGCTTTTACCTCTATCCCTTGGCAGCAGCCGGACAGGCCGGGGTAGAACGAGCCCTAACTCTCATGCGCGAGGAAATTGAACGCGGCATGAAACTCATGGGCTGCACATCGTTGGGTCAACTTTCGCGAGAGAATATTCGATTTCAATGAACGCAAAGATTTTATTTCGCGATCCAATGCAGCTCAGCAAGCCAGAATTTCCGCCACGAGCGGCCTGCAATGCAGCCCTACCCGACCCTGAGGCCCTCAGCCGGAAAGCTTCCGGGAAAGTGTTACGTTGGGTGTAAGGAAATGAGGTCCAGCAGCGTCATAGTCTATAGTAAGTGACTTTGATACGGAGAGACCAATGACCACTTCCCTGGATTGTGCGTGCGAAAACTGCCCCCCGTCATGCACCTGTGGAAATGAAAAACCCAGCGGCAAGAATTGTTGTTGCGGCGAAGTTTGCACATGTAAGTCATGTACCTGTGGTCCCAGCTGCGGGTGTCCAAACACCTCAAAATAATCTATAATCAGGACATGGACGGTTTTAATTCAAGGACCTGGATCACCTCTGCCCTGAGCGCTCATAGGGCCGACCTTAAAGGCTTTGTGCGCGCTCGGGTCCCGCCCGCCGACGTCGACGACGTGCTTCAGGTCGCAGCCATGCGCGCCGTGGAGAAAGCGGACACGTTGCGGGAACCTACCCGAGTGCTGCCCTGGCTTTACCGTCTTCATGCGAATGTGGTGATCGATGCCGGGCGCAAACGAGCCCGCGAGCAGCGCTTAATGGAGGCTATGGCCAATGACGCCGAATTGGTTGCGGTCGACACCACCTCCGCATGCGCATGCAGCATCGCGCAGGCCAGAAATCTAAGTCCCAACTATGCCGCGATCCTCGATCTCGTCGATATCGGCGGTGTGCCGCTGGCCAAAGCCGCCCAAGTGCTGAATATTTCGGTCAACAATGCGACCGTTCGGCTTCACCGGGCGCGAGCGGCCCTCAAGAAGCGGTTGTGGGCGCATTGCGGTGTGACCAGCCCGGGCGCTTGCGCGGATTGCCGCTGTTCCTACGAGGGATGCTGTTCGGCCTGAGGCCAGGTTAAACACCGATGGTGCACAACCGACCCCCCAAATTTCAGCCGCCTGGACAGCAACAACTTGCCGCAGAGCAAGACCATGTGGCAACGGCGGTGACAAAGGTCTGAAGAACCGGACTAATCGGCCATCGCCATTTCCCGCTCCCGCTGCTTTTGTTGCCGCAGCATGATGATACCAGCGATGGCAACGCCAATCGCAACGGCCAGGATGATGATGGTCGCCAAGGCATTGATGTCCGGCCTTAGACCCGTGC
>JBCCHN010000243.1:0-2832 GCA_039028695.1 Pseudomonadota bacterium | reverse complement strand
CGCCCGCCTTGAGTCCCATGACGTCCCTTGCGCGCCGGTGCTCACCCGGCACGAGGTGATTTCCCATCCCCAGATTATCGCCAACGAGATCCTAGTGGAAAGCGAGCACGCTCAGGCCGGCCGCCTCCGCCAGGCCCGACCACCGGCGCGCTTTTCCGGCACGCCCACCGAGGTGCGTTTTGCCGCCCCGGCCTTGGGCGCGGACACCCACGCCCTCTTGAGGGACCTGGGCCTGGGCGAGGGCGATATCGAGGATTTGGAGGCCCAAGGTGTGGCCTTACGTCCTGCCTCGGAACGGGACGAGCCCGCGGCATGATCGATTTTTACTACTGGCCCACCCCCAATGGCTGGAAAGTGGCCATCATGCTCGAGGAATGCGGCTTGGCCTATGGATTGAAGCTGGTCAACATCGGTCGCGGCGATCAATTCCACCCCGACTTCCTGGACCTCAATCCCAACCACCGTATGCCGGTGATCGTGGATCACGACCCCGGCCAAGGTGGTCCCCCCGTCTCTGTTTTCGAGTCCGGCGCCATCCTGCTCTATTTGGCCGAAAAGGTCGGCAAGTTCCTGCCAACCGACACCCAAGGCCGTAAAGAGGCTCACGAGTGGCTCTTCTGGCAGGTGGGCAACCAAGGGCCCATGGCCGGGCAGCTCAGCCACTTTGTCAACTATGCCCCTGAAGACGGTGCCGCGGATCACGGCTACGCCCGGACCCGCTACGCTCGGGAATACGACCGTTGCATGGGCGTGCTGGAGCGCCGCCTGGAAGGCCGAGATTACATTCTCGGTGACTATTCCATCGTGGACATGATCTGTTGGCCTTGGGTGCTGATCGCCAGACCCCTTGGTCAGTCCTTGGACAACTTCCCCAATGTCAGCCGCTGGCGCCAAGCGGTGAAGGAGCGCCCTGCCGTGCAACGGGCGGTGGATTTGGGCAAGGATCAGCGCCGCAATGCGCCACCCAGCGACCAGGAACGGAAGATTCTCTTCGAGCAAAGTTCAACATCGATAAGGCAACCAAAATGACACAAACCAAGCCCTATATTCTCTACGGCGGCGGTAATACCCGCTCAGCGGCTCCGCAAATGGTGTTGGAGGAGGCCGGCTTGCCCTACGAACTCCGCGAAGTGGACATCGATAACGACGCCCATCGCGAAGCAGGCTTTCTTGCTATCAACCCGGCGGGCTATGTGCCGGCGCTTGCGACGCCCGAGGGCGATGTGCTCCACGAATCCAACGGAATCATGCTCTATCTGACCGACAGGCATGGCCTGGTGGACCTGGCGCCCGGCGTGGATGATCCCACGCGCGGCCCTTTCTTGAGCAAGCTCTTCTTCCAGGGCCACGACATCCAGCCCGCCATGAAGCGCACCTTTTACCCGGAACGTTACGTGGCCGGCGCCGAAACCGCCGAGCAGGTGCGCCAAGCGGCCTGGGTCATGGCGCAAGACCGTTGGAAGGTGCTCGACGATCATCTGGCCGCGAATGGTCCTTATCACTTGGGCGAGCGCTTCTCGTTTTTAGACCTGAACATGGCTCTGTGGGCCGCCTACGGATTCGATACCACCGACGATGTCATTAATCGGTTTCCGGCGATCCACCGCTGCTTCGACCTGGTGCTGGACCGGCCCAAGTCAGCGCTCTTCATTGAGCACATTTGGGGCCGCAAGAAAGGGTAGAGCTAAGGGAGGTCGGGTTCTTCCATGCTGCAATTCTTATCAGCCTTCCGCTTCACCTAGCCGCTCTCGTCGTGCCAACTTCTCGCCTGCGGACCTAACGCTCTTTCGGGCCGGTTGATCGATGCCGAAGCGGCCGAACAGAGAAAGGTTGGTAAAAGCAAAGAAATAAATTTCGCCCAAAACATAGCATTTGCCCCTTTTCCCTATCTGTCCTAGGCTTTTACCCGGAAAATATAGCCTGTTTGCGGGCGAGCCGCCGCGCGGACGGATATAAACCAGCAAGCATGGGGAGAATAAGAATGCTAAAGCGTTTTGGCCGCATGGCGGCGTCTGTGACCATCGCGACGGGTTTGGCCTTCGGCGCCGGATCTGCGCTGGCCGCTGATGAGATACGGGTTCTCAACTGGCAAGGTTACGGCACCGACGAGCCTTGGTCCCTGGAGAAGTTCTCCGAGCACACGGGTATCTCCGTTGTGCACGACTACTTCAATTCCGAGCAGGAGATGCTCACCAAACTGCGCACCAATCCGGGCGCCTACGACGTTGTCCTGATCAACTCGGCTTTCACCCGTCAGGCGGTGGAGGAGGGGCTGATCCAGCCCATCGATACCTCAAATATCTCCCACCTGGGCGATACTTCGCCGGGTATGCGCGAAAACGACAACTTCATCGTCGATGGTAAAACCAACGCTATTCCATGGGTCTGGGGCGAAACCACCTTTGCCGTGGATACCACCGATTTTGCGGAAGTTCCCGCCTCCATTGAAGAGCTCTGGGACCCCAAGCATGCGGGTCGGGTGGGCTGGCGTGACGATGCGGTGGAATCGGTTATGTTCGCTGCCATCGCCACCGGCCAGGACATTAACAACCCTTCCGACATGGACGCCATTCGCGAAAAACTGCGGGCCCTAAAGCCTCAGATCCGCACCTTCTGGTCGTCCGAGGACGAGTGGAATCAGTTCATGTCCGCCAATGAATTCGATTTGGCCACCTACTGGAGCGGCTCGGCCTCCCGCTCCAAGACCGCCTTCGGGCTGCCGGTGGAATTCGTCATCGCCGAGGAAGGCGCCATAGGCTGGCTCGACGGCCTCTCCATCGCCACGGACGCCCCCAATCCGGAAGGGGCTCACAAGTTCATCAACTGGATGAT
>JBCCHN010000242.1:0-2861 GCA_039028695.1 Pseudomonadota bacterium | reverse complement strand
CTCTACGACTTCGCCCGTCTGATCGACACCCTGCCCAACGTGAGCTGGTTCACCCGTTGCTGTGTGGCAACGGATGTGGAGGACATCGTCGATCTGGATGTGAACACGGCCTATGCCCTGCTAGCTGGGACCACCAAACCAGTGGGCATGAGCTTTACGCTCGGCGAAACCGTGGACCCCATCATCGACATGTTCGATCTGGCCCTGGGCGGGGACGGCCGTTTTGCGGCGCGGCCCTTCTGCAAGGCCCATATATCGCCGGTGATTTCGCCCCTGCGATATGGCGAGGATGCCTTCGACGTCATCTTGGCCTGCATCCGGCGGGGGGTGCCCATCAACGCCATTATTGCGGCTCAATCGGGGGCGACCGCACCGGCGACATTGGCCGGCATGCTGGCCCAAACCACGGCCGAGACTTTGGCGGCCTTGGTCTTGGTGAACATCTTTGCGCCCGGCCATCCGATGATTTTTTCCAACTGGCCTTTTGTTATCGACCTGCGCACGGGGGCCTTTTGCGGCAGCGGTGGCGAGATCTCTTTTCTGAACGCGGCGGCGGCACAAATCGGTAACTGGTTGGGATTGCCTACAGGCGTGGCCAGTTCCATGGCCGATGCCAAGGCAGTGGATGCCCAAATGGGGATGGAAAAGGCGCTCTCGGCCTTGGCCACGGGGTTGGCTGGGGCGAACATGGTCTATGAATCCTCCGGCATGATGGCGAGCCTCTTGGGCGTCTCCTTTGAGGCCTTTGTGCTGGACAACGACATGTTGGGCCACATCAACCGAACGCTTCGGGGCGCAGAGGTAACCGAAGAAACCTTGGGCTTTGACACCATCAAGGAAGCGGTTCTGGGAGAGGGGCATTTTCTCGGTGCCGCCCAAACCATGGGCGCCATGGAACGGGATTATTTTTATCCCGACCTGGCCAACCGTGACGATCCGACGACCTGGGCCGAGAACGGCGCCGAAGACATCTGGGCCATGGCCAAGGTCAAGGCTCGGGATATCCTGTCCAGTCACTATCCTCCTTACCTGGACAGCGAAGCCGATGAAAAAATTCGCGCGCGCTATAATATTTTGTTGCCCTCATCGGCTATGCGGCCAACGCCGTAAAACCTAGCCTTCCTCGAACAGGACCTGAAAGGTCTGAGTTAGCCAAGGTGCCTTCTCTAAGGCGGGCCCGATAATGCGGGCAGTCAAGATGTCCCTGCAAAGGCCGGCCAGCTTGCCGGGCAGGCCCCCTAGCTCATCCTTTCGAGCGGCCAGATAAATCCGTCGTGATAAGCCCGGCGTAGGCAGGGGGCGGATATCCAGGCGATCTAAGAAGCGGGCACTGTCCAGCACACACAGGGGGGTCGTGATGGCCCATCCGCCGGTTTTTTCCACCATGGCAAAAACTGACCGGGACGCGTCAAAGGCATATTGTCCCGAGGGCGCCAGGCGCAGGCGGCTGAGATGCTGTTCGATCAGGCGGCCGATATGCAGGTTCATGCTGTAGCGCACAAAGGGATGCTTTTCCGCGTCCGATGGAAAGACCGATATCTCCGGCATCTCCTTTGCGCAGACGATCACGAAGGGCTCGCGCAGCAATGGGTAAACATCGAAGCTCGAAGGGTCTTGCGGCGGCTGCGCGGTAATCACGAGGTCGCTGTCGCGGCCTAAAAAAGACGCTGTCAGGTCATCGGATAATCCCGACGAGGCGGAGAAGTGACACTGGGGATAAAGGCCCTTGAGATGGCCAATCAGCTCCGGTGTTAGGGAGGCGTCTAAGTCATCGATGATGCCCAAGCGCAGGGCCGAGGGCCCGGCCAAATTGGCGCTCAAAAGGGCGACGCGCGCATCGCTGACGGCGTTAAGGATCTTGCGGGCATGGTCTCGAAAGAGTAGCCCGGCGGGGGTCAGGCGCAAGGGTTTGGCGCGCCGATCCACTAAGTGTGCCGAGAGGGTTTTTTCCAAGGCGGCGATGGTGGTGGATACCATGGACTTGCTGACTCCCAAACGTAGGGCAGCGGCGGCCATGGATCCCGCCTCGTCAACGGACAAAAAAACGCGCAGCGCCCTAAGGTTCAGGTCCACCGTATCATAGTCCCGGGCGCTGATGTTTTGTCCCTTTCGCGCCATAAACCTTTCCCGTCTTGAACTTGCCAACCGGTGACTAAACCTACCGCGACAGAGCTGCGTCCATGGCCTCCTTGAGGACCTGTGCGACGGTGTTGCAATCCTCGGCTGTCAGCCAAGGGGGCAGGCGCAGATCGCATAGGCCTTGAAGAATCCGGTCCGCATGGGGCACGGATTTTCGATTATGTCCCTCCATATAGCGCCAGTGGTCGTGGCGGCTGGTAAAGCCGACTGGCGCACCCCGCCCAAACCATTTTACGTGGACGCCGTGGGCATCGGCCCCGTGCAAGAAGGCATCGATCTGATCTTGCTCCAAATACACGATGGAGAATTGGAGGGAGCTGGGCACGAAGCCTTCCTTGGCCGGTCTATTCGGTACGGACAAGTGATCGATTTGGCCGACCAGAGGGGCCAGGTGATCGTAAATCTCGCGCCAGCGCCGGTTCCGTTCATCCAAAAGGGGCATTTGCCGACGTAACAATGCGGCGACCAAGCTCGACATACGCATGGAAAAATTGGGCGTCTGAAAACGGTGACGCTCGAACACATCTGCATTGGGACGGGCGCGATGCTGCTCATAGAGCATATAACTGCCCGAAAAGAGAATGGCGCGGGCGGCAATATCCTCGTCGTCGGTGACCATCAAGCCCCCTTCGCCCGAGTTGATATGCTTGAAAGTCTGGGTGCTGAAACAAGCGGCTTTGCCGAAACCGCCGGTCAGGCGCCCGTCCCAGCCGGCCCCCATG
>JBCCHN010000241.1:0-3109 GCA_039028695.1 Pseudomonadota bacterium | reverse complement strand
GAAGCTGGTGCAGATGGGCTTTATCTAATGTAGAGCCTAGAACAGCGAAAAATCACAGGCAACGACACAAAAAGGCAGGTGATTTCTCTCGATGGGGAAAACGAAGGAAAAGGTAAAGTGACAGATTTAGATTTTGAAAAAGTAGTTCCTGTCGATGTTTATAAAGCTTCGCTGTCAGAAGATAAAATTGATTTCGAGAACATGTACCAAGAAGCTAAAGTTGAAATAGAATTGAGGGTGTTCAAAATTCCGTGTCATGGTCAGCGAGCTAACGCGCTACGCTTGTTGGCCACTGATACTCAATCGCGCAAGCGCTCAATCACATCAGCGGCTTTAGCTTAACCTCGACTCGGTTAGAGGTCCAGATAATTTTCCAATCGGCTGTCAAAGTGAATGGCCATTTGTGACAGCGTGAGGTTCCAATTCTGAACAGGGTGAGTCCATTTTTCAGAAGCATTCAAGACGCCCGCATAAAGCAATTTCAACAAGCTATTTTCGTTGGGAAAACCGCCTTTAGTTTTTGTTAATTTTCTAAATTGGCGGTGGACGGCTTCGACCGCATTGGTGGTATAAATTGCTTTGCGGACATCTTCAGGGTATTTAAAATAGACCGACAGATTGTCCCATTTGTTACGCCATGATTTGATCACCATGGGGTACTGTTTTCCCCATTTTGAGTCCATATCATCCAGTGCAATTTCAGCAGCGTTTTTGGTTGCAGCACGGTACACAGATTTAAGATCTTGCATGAACGCTTTCTGATTTTTTGAGGCCACATACTTCACCGAGTTGCGAATTTGGTGAATGATACATAATTGCACTTCGGTATCAGGGTAAATCGTCTCAATAGCCTCAGGAAAGCCTTTCAGCCCATCGACACAAGCAATGAGGATATCATTGACGCCTCTATTCTGTAGGTCTGTCAGGACGCCGAGCCAGTAATGTGCACCTTCGGCATCGGAAAGATAAAGGCCAAGGAGTTCCTTTTTCCCCTCAATGGTGAGCGCTAAAATGGTGTAAACCGCTTTACTGACAAAACGCCCGTTTTCTTTAATTTTGTAGTGGATGGCATCCAGCCACACAATAGGATACACCGGATCTAAGTCGCGTTCTCGCCAGCTTTGTAGCTCCGGCAATAGCTTGTCTGTTACCGCATTGAGCGTGCCGTTGGAAAATTCGATGTCATAGTAATCTTTGAGGTGCTCTCGAATACTTTGATAACTATTTCCGTGCGCATAGAGTGCTAGAATTTTACGCTCAAGATCATCGGTCAGCTGTGTTTGATGCTTCTTGACAATTTGCGGCTCAAAGGTGCCTGTGCGATCACGTGGTGTTTCGAGTTCGAAGCTCCCTGAGGCGGCTTTCACGGTCTTTTTGCTGTAACCATTCTTGCGGTTAGCAGAGGCGTCTTCAGCAAGATGTTGTTCTTGCTCTGCTTTAAGGGCTGCCTCTGTGATTTGTTTTATCAGCGGAGTGAGCAGGCCATCCTTGCCGTTGAGTGGCTTACCGGCTTTGATATGTTCGATGGCTTCATTAAGGTCAAAAGGTAAATCTTTGTTCGACATGGGCATTTCCTCGTCTTGCTAGTGTACGGAAATGACACAGCTTTTTGAACACTACCTTAAAATACAACCATATTGATAGACCTCGCCGTACTTTCGTTATTCCTTGTACGCCGGCTACGCACTCGGTGCTTACGTATTGCTTAAGCATCCAAGATCTATTTGCGCAATGTCGTCAATCACTGGGAAGCAGTTGCCTGAGGGGCCAGATGACCTGTTCACCACGGCCCAGTGCTGCCATTGCCTCACGATAGCCCGTGATGCGTTCCTGACGCACGGCGCTCAGGTCGGATCCGCCGAAATAGGCGATGTTGCGATGGCCAAGCTCGGCCAGATGCCGGGTCGCGGCCCCGGTGGCTTCGGCGTTTCGGATGCCCACATGATCGAACCCGGGGGAGATCCGTCTGAGAAACGTCACCGTGGGCATTCGATGGGTCTTCAGAAGCTCCACCGTTTCCAGCGGTGTGTCGAAGGCCGGAACCCAAAGCAGACCGGCCCGCCCGTTGCGGATGAAGGCCTCCAGTTGCTGGCTCTGGCGCGCGGCATCGTCCCGGGTATCCAGCGTGGAGACCAGATAGCCTTCGGTTTCCAGCAGATCCACGACGCCGCTGATCACCTCTGCGTTGAAAGGGTTGGATAGCTGGTTGATGACAAAACCGATTTCCCGGCTGTCACCTGACCGCATAGCCGCCGCACGGGAATTCGGGATGTAGCGCAGGCTTTTGGCCGCCTTGAGAACCTTTTCCCTGGTTTCCTGCGAGATTCGTCCGGTGCCGCGCATGACCTGGCTGACCGTGGGAACGGACACGCCTGCAATCCTGGCCACGCTGGACAAGGTGGGTTTTTCGGTCACATGGGCACCTGATGGTATAACGTTCTAGCAAATCTGAGGGATTATTCGCTTGAAAATCAAGAGAAAACATATGGATCAGGCTCGAAATCCCATCTCCGGTCAAAAAAACATTGACGGTTGGTATATCGTTATATCATGCTTATGCGAAGAACGAGATGAGTCGAATTTCGGCACAAAGCCGAAGGATCGGTCACCCTGGATCTGGCCCGCGGGCCGGGTTCTCACAGAAATGCATGGGGAGGAATCATGTATCTACGCTCAAAAATCGCGCTTGCCGCATCCGGTATCGCGCTTCTGGTCGGGGCAGGCGCTGCCCAGGCCGAGGTTCTGTTCTGGTCGACGCAGGCCAAGCCCGTGGAAGAGGCGCAGGCCATGCGCGAGCAGGTGCTGTCCGGTGCTGGCGAGGTTGACTACCAGCCCAATGACGGAGGCCCCTGGCTGACCCGTCTGAACGCAGAACTGCAGGCCGGGTCAGGCACGATCGGCGTTCTTGGCGCCCTGCATGGCGACTTCTCGGCGATGGATCCGGATAACCTGATCGATCTCGACGATCTTGGCGTTGGTGCGGCCAGCGAGACGTTCAACAATCTGGCCAAGCTCGGCACTGATGGCGCTCAGTACATCCCCTGGATGCAGGCAAGCTACATCATGGCCGCCAACAAGAAAGCGCTGGAGCATCTGCCCGACGGCGCGG
>JBCCHN010000240.1:0-3187 GCA_039028695.1 Pseudomonadota bacterium | reverse complement strand
GCGCATGGGCCTCACGCCTGGCTATGCTTTTACCTTCGCGGTGGCCCAGCAGAACGGCGACGGTCTGGACCCCATACCCCCTCGGCGCATCGAAAACTCCCGCCGCGCCGAGGGCGACATCGATTGGCTGCTGGCCAACATCATGGGCGATCCGGTTCCCCGATCCTCCGAAAGCGGCGCCCTTGTGGACCCCAAAGATGTACAGACCGCCGCCTTGAGCAAGAAAAGTCCAAACTGTTAAATCGCTCTTCTGAAGAAAAGCTTTGCTCCATATCCTCCTGATTTTGGAAACGAGGCAAGGGGCCGTGGAACCAACTGAAAAAAAATCCTCCCACCGCAATGGCGAGTTTGGAACCGGGAAAGTTCTGCCCGGAATCCCCAGAAGATTCCTGCACCCTTCCGGCCCGGTGGTGCCATGACCCGCACATCTACCGCCTAGAACAAGAAGCTATTTTGGAAAACTTCCCATGATGCGGACCATCAGTTTTGATCACACAAAATACCACCATTATTTGACAAGACGAGAACACAAGCTGTAGATGTCTCGGTACCCAGCTAGCGAACATTGTTACCGTTTTTCAGCGCTATAATATAACATTCATTGAACAACATATGCCAATTTAAGCCTGTGAAAAATCCAATGGTAAAATGTATGAAATATGCCATTTGCCTTTCCCTGGTTGTCGTCTGTGCATCGCCCGCTTTCTCAGACCAATCGCTCGGTGTGGCGTCAATCAATGTGACTGATGAAGACCAAACTCGACCCTTGAGTTTGTCGCTCTGGTATCCCGGGGACGGTGGTACGCAAGAGACTGTGGCTGGCAACGCCGTTTTCACGGGAGTTATCGCAGGCCGAGATGCATCGAAGACAGTGGATCGCCTCCCAGTGGTAATGATTTCGCACGGCGGGTTGCGTTCGGCCGGAGATTCCGGTGCGTGGCTATCTGCCGCGTTGGCGCGTGCGGGGTATCTTGCCGTCGAAATCAACGCTCCGCGACCCTCAAAGGCCGCTGACGCGGTAAACGAAATTTGGCATCGCCCAAAGGACGTTAGCCGGGCGTTGGATGCAATTCTGAATGATCCCGCTTGGTCGGAACACATTGATCAGGGTCGTATTTCCGTGGTTGGATTTGCGCTTGGTGGTACGGCGGCACTGGCGCTTGGCGGAGGAGAATTCGAGCCGCAATCCTTTGTTCGGTCTTGTAACACAATCGGTGCCGGACCCGACTGTGCCTGGTTTCAAGCTCAGAATGTTGTTTTGGGGTCTGTTGACCGTGATGAGCTTACTGAATCCCGTCGCGATTCACGCGTCAGCTCGATTGTTGCGGTTTCTCCCGAGTATCTGGATGTATTTTTCAACGGATTGCCCTCCATCAATTTGTCCTCCATCCACGTGCCCGCCCTTTTAGTCTCGTTGGGAAGCAACAACACATCGCACTCCTCTGCCCAGGCGAACAATTTCACTCAAGCGGCATTCCCTGATGCCAGCATGTTTGACGGCTTTCAGATTTGCACCTCGGCAGGTCCAGCAATACTTTCTGATGAGGGCGGCGATCCTGCGCTTTGCGGTACATCTGCCAAAGAACGACAGCGCACGCACGAAGCAATTGTAGGTGAAATTGTAGCATTTCTTGGTGCACTGCCTCGCATGTAGCACTTGGCGCTTGGGGGCAGATGGTTAGGTGCGGCTTGGAGGTGTCATTCGCTGGTCGGCACTCTGATGACCATTTGGGGCTGAAAACCGTCCAATGACAACCTTCCCATAATGGAGATTAATTGTCAGGCCTTCGAGCAGAGCCATGACAGTCTACACTTAGGAATTCGTGCTCTGCCCGTGCAGATCCCTAATCCCCCATGGCCTCGACAATCAATTCCTGGAAGGCATGTTGGCTGCCTTCCCAAGCGGGCGACAGCACCCCGCCGTTCCACATCACCGGCGATTTGCGGCCTTCCTGCAAGCCCTCCACCATGAAGCGATCCTCCGCCACCACATCATTGTTGAGCTGGCGCCAACCCTCGATCTCGTCTTCCGTCGGCGCCTCACCGCCCAGCTGATAGATCACCCGGCGCTGATGATTGCGGTCCGGCGCAAGGGGCGTGTTGAGCATGACGTTCACGTGGGTCTGCTCGCCGAAATAGATGAAAAACAGAAAATTCGGAAACAGCAAAAAGTATCGGGCGCTGATGTCCAGACAGTATCCCCGATTCGCACCGCCGCTGCCCTGGGGCTTTTTTTCGGCCTCTTCATCCAAATCGATCGCGCAGCCGACCAGATGTTTGTCCCGCAGCAAATAGTGATCTTTCAAGGGCTGGCCGGCGGCGGTTTCGGGATGGGTTACCGGGACGTGATAGGGCTCGATAAAATTTTCGCAGATGAACTTCCAGTTCGCCTTGAAATCCCCACTGTCGATGTGAAAGAGGGGGGTTAGGGCCCCCAAGTCCATATCCGCCACCCGCGCCTGAAGCGGGGCGATGAAGTCCTCGAAGGCCATGGCCCGGCCGTCAATGTTAATGAATATCCAGTCGTGCCAGATCCTGCAGGGGATCTCTTTCAATCCATGGTCTTCGTAATCGAAGCCTTCCGCCCTGCGTTTGCCGGGCCCACCGAAATGGGGCGCGGCCCGCAGCTTCCCATTCAGCTCGTAGGTCCAGGCATGATAGGGGCAAGCGAACATCCTCTTGCCGCGACAGGGCTCGCCGACCAGCCGGAACCCCCGGTGGCGGCACACATTATGAAAGGCGCGGATCTCACGGTCTTTACCCCGCACCAACACCACGGGCAGGCCCGCCGCCGTCAAGGGTGCCATATCACCCGGCTCGGCCAGTTCATGGGCAAATCCTACGAAGGCCCACTGACCGGCAAAAACCTTTTCCTGCTCCAGGTCAAAAAAATCCTGGCTGGTATAGGCGCCACTCGGCAGGCCATGCTTGATTTGACCCGGCGAGAGAAAGTCTTGTAGGGCCTCGGTGCCCAGAATGCTCTCCAAAGCGCTGGCCGATTTCCCGCTCATACTCCTTCTCCTTCCCTGTCCAAAAAAGGTCGCGCAACCAAATTCTTCTCCGAGCCGTCCGAGCCGTCCGAGCCGTCCGAGCCGTCCGAGCCGTCCGAGCCGTCCGAGCCGTCCGAGCCGTCCGAGCCGTCCGAGCCGTCCGAGCCGTCCGAGCCGTCCGAGCCGTCCGAGCCGTC
>JBCCHN010000239.1:0-3390 GCA_039028695.1 Pseudomonadota bacterium | reverse complement strand
GGGAGGTCCGAGAGATCGGACAGGGCGATGTCTGGCGCATGGAAGATCTGCATGGCAAGGGCCACCACACCCGTGTCATCGGCGACCAAGACTTTGAGGCGGTGGTGGTACAGTTATCTTGAGGCGCGCCTAAAACCCCTCGCGTTCCCCCGCGACCAGCTTGGCCATGCAGGGGGAGTGGGCAGCAATCTCATCGATGGAGGCCAGCTCGGCGCCGGTTTCGGCCAGCGTGGTGGCGGCTTGGCGCAGGGTCATGGTGCGGGCCCGTTCGCTGGCCAGGAAATCTGCCTGGGGTATGACGCTTTCCAGGGGTGAATCCAAGCGGATGATCTCGTAATAACCGCCGGTTAGTGCCATGGCGGCGATGGCGCAGCGGCCCGGTCCATCGTCAACCGCCGTGGGGCAGGCTTGCCGGCATAGTTCGGCCATGGGACGGGTGGCGGGGTTGTTCAAGAGCCAACTTTCCACCGTCGGGCGCCAGCGGTTGCCCGGGCTCAAATCCCCGAAGCCGAATCCCAGGGCCAGGAGGGCCGCCATGCCAAGGCTATCCGGATCGCTCGGGGTAATGTCACCGCTGTCGTCCGGGCCGGCCATCATGCGCAGGGCGGCCAGGCCATCGCCCCGGGGCTCGGGCGGTCCTCGGTTATAGGAGACATAGGGCACGAGTTCAGGCAGGATCAAAGCTTCGTCCAGCAAGGCGTCATGCTCCGACGGTCCGCCATAGAGAGCGGCGATGCGCAAGGGGTGGTCGGTAGCTTGGAACTCCCCGGCGGCACGCAGGTCGCGAATGAGATCCAGGTCCACCTCGGGCCCGTTGGCCCGCTGCAGGGCCTGAGCCAGCGGGTTGCCGTTCGCTGCTTCCACCTGCAGCCAGGTCTTTCGAAAAAGGCCCTCATGCTTTGGCGCGCGGAAAAGGTCTAAGCGCGCCTTGGTGGTCAGGCCGTCGATATAGGCCGAGGGCGCCCGGTCCTTCCGCTCGATGCGCGCCAACAACAGGCGAGCAGCCGGATTACCATCTCGCGCCAGGCGGGCCAGTTGGGGGAGGCTGTCCCGGTCGTTGCCGTCCAGCCAGAGATCCACGGCCTTCTTGAAGGATGGCTCTTGAGTGCCGCTTAGTTCGGCGGCGCGAGACTCGGCAACCAAAGCTAATAGAATAAATGAGAGAAATATCGTAATTGTATGTAACGTCACTAAAATCTACTCATCCGCCTCGCGTGGAAAATAAAGCTCATTGCCATCCGGATCTTGCGCCACCAAGACGGGGTAGCCCCACCAGGCTTCAGTAACCGGTATCTCCCCTTGGGAAATTTCGGACTGCCAGGCCGCCATTTCTTCCGGCTCCAATTCAATGAAAAGGCGCGATCCCCCGGCCCGCGGTGGGTCCTGGGCTAGAATTATTTCGCACAGGGTGCCGCGGTTGACCTGAGCGACGATTTTGCGTCCCTCCTCTTCATAGGCCCAAGCCTCCTCAAAGCCCAAAAAGTCTAGGTAATAGTTCAGAGAGGCCGCCAGGTCGGCGACAAAAAAGACGGGTCGGCTGTACCACTGCTCGGCCATGTTGGACTCCACCACGGTCTGAAATTTGGGTGCGGATTGCGGTGCAGTCTAGCGGCTCACGGCGTTCCTGCCAAAGGCTTGCAAAAAAGAGCGATTGGGTCGGGGCGGGTGCGATCAGATCATCTTGGCCTGTTCGGCGCCGTCATAGAGCGCGTCGTTCTGGCTGGACAAGACGCGGCGGTGCCAGGCCAGGCATTGATCCGAGAGGTCGGCGTCTGGCGGCGGGGTGAGCTCGAAATGGCCGTAACGGTCCTCGCCGCGCACCAGCATGGCGAAATCGTGGGGGGCCACGACCTGCCTCATGGCGGGGGAGATATAATTGATGGCAAAGCCGATACGCTTCTCGTCGGAGCGGTTGGGCCCGGACGCGTGGAGGATCTTGCCGTGATGGAAGGAAGCCTGGCCGGGCGCCAGCTCTACGGGGACCGTATCTTCTTCGGCGATTTCCGTTTGGGCTTCCTGGCCGCGGGTCAAAAAGTTGGCCTCGTCGAAGGTGTCCTTATGGGGCAGCATCTCGCCCCGGTGGGAGCCGGGCACAAAGCGCATGCAGCCGTTGGCTTGATTGACCGGCCCAAGAGCGACCCAGGCGCTCACCTCTTCCTCTCCGCTGAGGCCCCAATAGCGCAGATCTTGGTGCCAGCTCACATAACTCTCGGTGTGCGGCGCCTTGACGAAAAAGGTGGAGCCCCAGAGCAGAATGTCCGGCCCCAGGATGGCCTCGACCGCATCCAAAAGGCGGGGATGGGTGACGATCTCGTGGGCAAAGCGGCTGACCAGATGGGGGAAATTGAGCTGGGTTTTATTGCCCAGCGCCAGCCCTTGGGCTTTATAGGCCTCGGCCTTTTCTTCGAGGGCTCCCAGCTCCTGGCGGTAGCGGGCGGCCTGATCTCTGGAGAAAACCTCAAGAGGGAAGTAATAGCCGTCTTGCTCAAAGCTGTCGGCAATGTCTTTTTTCTGGGCCGGGTAAAGTGCGTTCACGGCTTTCGCTGCTCGGGGGGCTGACATGAGATTTTTGCTCCGCGTTAGCTCGCCAGGGGCCTCGATAAGTGCTTTGGCCAAAACCATAAACCCGATGGGAGCGCCGTTGGAATCGAATTTTTTTGATGGCTGTGTGCGGAATTTTTTGGGACGGGGGGCTAGAGGCATCGGCCCTCAAAGATCCTTGACCAGCAAGAGCAGGTCGCCCCTGAACTGCAGAGCCGGATGGGGAACCAAAGGATTTCGCCCGGCTTCCCGGTATCCGCGTCGCTCATAGAGCCGAATGGCCGGCCCGTTTTCGGCAAAGACGTGCAGGCTGGTTTGGTTAAATCCCTTTCCGCGCGCCAAATCCTCGGCAAAATCCATGAGTTGTCGGGCGATGCCCCGACCTTGGAAAGGCTCAAAAACGGTCACCGCGTTGATATAGTAACTGCTGGAGGCCTCCAGGCCCACAAAGGGTGCGAAGTAGGGCTCCCGCTCGGCTGGGATCAGCAGATCCGGCGGGTCTTTTGCTTCCCAATCGGCGGGAAAGGCGTGCAGGCCCCCCACGACGCGCTTTTCCATCTCGGCAATGTGACTGTTGGTCAGGCTCCCGCTGGTATGGGCCCGGGAAAAGCGGTGCTCGAGCAAGTCCAAGGCGGAGCGGCCCGGCACCGCCTCTTCATACATGACCTGGCCAAATCCGCCGAATGCCGCATTGGCAATGCGGGCCAAGTCGGGGATATCGCGGGGCAAGGCGGCGCGAAGGGTCAGGGTTTTGGCATTCATTGCCCGGCGGCTCGCTCCTCTTTTATCGACAAAAAGGCCAGCGCCAGGCAGGCGGCGGCGAGCAGGGCGGTGGCGAGAAAGGGCCAG
>JBCCHN010000238.1:0-3399 GCA_039028695.1 Pseudomonadota bacterium | reverse complement strand
CACGAGAGCATCAACAACGTCACACCTGCTGACGTCTACTTCGGCCGGGACAAAGCCATTCTACAACAACGAGAAAGGATCAAACGAAAGACGCTCGAAGCACGGCGCTTGCATCACCACAAACACGCCGCATAATCAAACCAAACAGATGAGCCAAACTCTCTCTTAGTTCAGGCCGCCCTTGGTTCCAAAAAACCTGACGACGGACATTGAACCTGATAACGGATCACCATTTTCCAGTTGATCAAACCAGGCGAATTATTTGGTACCCTATTCTTTTCTGAGATTTGATTCATTTAGTCCGAGCTCCAAATTTCCGTGAGTTTTTTTAACTGCTGCAGGAAATTGAGGTTCACTTTGTGGACGTTTTCTAGCCGAAAGATGATGAATTCCAACCGCGCGAATCCGCGGCGTAAAGTTCGTACCCATCCGTCGTGACGGCAACTGTATCTTCAAGCTTTATGTAGCCACGTTTGGGATGCAGCATCGTGGTTTCGACCGAAAGCACCATCCCAGATTCAAGTGGACGTTCAGCGTCTTCGGCCTCATAGGTGACGGGGTGATTGGTCACAAGAAACGGTGCTTCATGGGTAATAATACCCATTCCATGAGCAAAAAAGTCGGTAAAGTCGCCACAACCAATCGCTGCTTTAACTGTATTCGCCGCGTCGATCACATCCCGTCCTCGAACGCCTGGCGCAATTTTTGCAAAGGCTGACTGTTGTACTTCTTCTACTTGCGCCAGCAGGTCCTTAAGCTCATTATCAGGTTCACCCAAGACGCCGACTCGGCAGATATCGCCCACGTATCCTGCAAAGTTCCCTCCGGAGTCAATTGACAGCATCTCACCCGCTTCCCAAGTTTGCGATGAGGCAGCGCGGTTGTGGCTGGCTCCGAGCGTTAGGAGGCAATATTCGAACATTAATCCGCGCTGAAGCTCTTCAGATTTCAGACGTTCGATAATATCGAATTTCGACCACCCTTCCTGAGCGGCCTGGATAGTGGCCATCATGGAAGCACTGATTTTCTCCGTGGCGAGCTTCAAAAGATCCAATTCTGCGGCTGACTTAACAGCACGCAATCTTTCGAGCAGAGGCGTCGCGTTGGTCAATGACAGATCAGGGTGCGCTTGCTGCAGGACCTGATAAGCGTCAATGGGCATGAATGAAGGCTCAATACCGATCCGGGGATTACTGTAGCCACAAGCCTTTATGTGTGCGTTGGCTAAAGCGATTGCTTCCTTGCTGTTCCACGTGGCGGGCTTAAACGTATCCACCCAAAACGGATGGTTTTGCGCCTCGCCGCCCTCCATCTTGTTGCCAACAAAAGCACTATGTTGGGGGTTGCCTTTGGCGTAGATCAACACAGGCAAATATCTGCTGTGACCAATCGCGTCCATCGCAGAAAAGAAAATGAACTGATAGCCGCCAAGTAGGTATCGCACGTTGTGTTTGGACGTCGCGATTAAGACGTCGATATCGGCCTTCTCCATTAGCTCATCCAGCTTTTCGAGCGTGAAAGGCAATCTATCCACCGTCTGAGGGTGAAGGTAGTCTGGATGGTTAAAGCTCACAATATCTCCGAAGTTTCAGGCATAAACCGCTGAGGAGTTTAGACGCGCTGTATTAATCCTGTCGTTGGCGTTGTGTAGCAGGCATTTGACGCCTTGCATTACCTTGCACCTTTTCAAGATAATGTGGTTGCACCTTGAGCCGCTTGCCGTTTGCGCCGGTAAACCGTCGGCGCTTCTTGAAAGTGTCCCGAAAACGCGCGCGTGAACTGCGCCTGGCTCAAATATCCCAAGGTCTCGCTAATGTCCGCACAGGTGTGATCCGTCGTCGTTAAAAGGCGCTGTGCCTCCTTAAGAGTTCTTTGCTGGATCAATTCCGCGGGTGAACAGTCGTAAGTGGCCTGTGTCGCCCGTAATAAACTACTGCGACTGATCTTGAGCGCCTTTGCATAGTCTTGAACACCCCACCGCAAATGGAACTTTCGTTCCAGGAAGGCCATGAAAGCGGCCGAGATATCGGTTGGGGTTTTACTCGCTACATTCCTGATTGTTTTTTGCGCTTCGCTTGACAAACTTTCAAATAATAAACGCCACTTAAGGCGAGAAATTGGGGTACGTCTGCTGTCGTCTGCCGGGTCTTCTTCGACGATCCATCCGAGCAATGAGAGAAGGTAGGGTTGCACTTTACCAGACAGTTGAAATTTTTCTGGTTTGATGTCGTTGCTTGTCAACAGGCTGTGCCCTTCGATAAGCGGAATTCGTGCAATGAACCCATCCATTGATATGCTGTTCTCCCAAAAATGCATAGTGCCAGGAGGGACAACAAAAACTTGCCCTGCGTTCAATTTGAAGGTCTCGCCATCGCACACACAGATACCCGAACCTTGATCCAAAATGTATATCTCGAAGTAGTCGTGTCTATGCAACTCGTCAGTTCGGTAGGTTACAGCTGCAAAAGCCGGTCCAGCTTCTTGAACCATAGGACGTGTTGCAGATCGGCTTTGAAGGTACTGAGCCAACACATGTGTTGGTACGATCTCTTTGGTCGGTTCCATGTATGCCTCCCGGACAGCCTTCGCCCACTCCGTACTAAAGTTACAATAACCCTAGAGAACATGACGCAAATCGTCAAACTTCAAACACTTTGCACGGTCTTACCTGCCTGTCAAAATTGTTAATTCCGGAAAATCAAACGCATCATGACGCAAAGTGACAAATCACGGAGGCGGATTGCCAAAATCTGCAGCTGGCGCCCGAGTCATCATTTAGCGGCCAAGCCCACTTTAACCGGACCGAACCAAAGGGGAATACTACGAAGCGCTTACTACATCTTTGCGCCCTTTGCGCGGGCACTGCCCTTTCAATGGGAAGTTTTGCGGTCGCTCGAGTTATCGAGGCCGAGATTGTAGTCGAGCTTCCATACTCAGTCGGAAACATTACGTTTTCCCCCGACAATCGAATTCTCTTTAGCCGCCACCCATTTTTTTCACCTGATGTCCGTGTTGCAGAACTAGTGGGCGATGCAAGGAGTTTCTCGCCTTTTCCGAATACCGATGGGAACAAACCACGTGACGGGACGGATAGGTTTCTCGACTCTGTCCTTGGTGTGCATGGCGACGAAAATGGTGTCACCTGTATGATCGATATGGGACACCAACATGGCCTGACGCCGAAAATTGCTGGCCGGAACACGCGAACGGAAAGTCTGGAGAGGATTTACTACGTTCTCGAACCGGCATCGATTCAGGGTGAGCGTTGGTTGAACCCGACCTAACGAGGCCATGCAGGTTGCGCTAAGTGTCCATTAAAATAAGTGGACACTTAGGGGCGGGTTTTATGGGTAAGCGACGGAAGCGTCGAAGCTGGTCGGATGACGAGAAGCGGGAGAT
>JBCCHN010000237.1:0-3443 GCA_039028695.1 Pseudomonadota bacterium | reverse complement strand
CAACCGCCGCCACAGCGACAGGCGCCGCGGCGGAAACGCCCCAGGTCTCTTCTAGTTTGCTGGCCAGTTCGGCCGCTTCGATCACAGTGAGCTTGGAAAGCTCTTCCACCAATTTATCCAAATCAGCCATTTTAATCTCCTAGGCTTGAACTTTTGATCATCTCTTCGGCTTACGCCGCGTCTCCTTGAGAGCCATAGGCACTGAACACACGCGCCAATTGCGCCGCCGGGGCCTGGGTCACGCCAGCCAACTTGGTAGCCGGGGCTTGCAGAACACCGATCAGCTTGCCACGCAATTCGTCGAGGGACGGCAACTTGGCCAGGTTGTTGATGCTTGCGGTATCAAGCATCTCCCCACCAAGAGCGCCACCAACGATGGTCAGCTTCTCGTTCTTTTTGGCGAACTCGACACAGACCTTAGCCGCCGCCACCGGGTCCTCCGAAACGGCGATAGCCGTCGGTCCGGTAAACAGCGTCTGTAGTGCCTCGAACTTCGTGCCCTCAACAGCGCGACGGGCGAGCCGATTCTTTGTCACTTTGTAGCTGGCACCTGCTTCGCGCATGGACTGCCGCAAAGTTGAAGACTCGAATACCGTCATACCCGTTTGCTGGGTGACGACCACGAGTTCCATCTCGTCGAAAGTCTGCTTTAAGCTGGCGACCAACTCCTGCTTTTGAGATCGG
Source organism: Pseudomonadota bacterium (assembly GCA_039028695.1). Classification (GTDB taxonomy): domain Bacteria; phylum Pseudomonadota; class Alphaproteobacteria; order Kiloniellales; family Kiloniellaceae; genus JANQKX01. The sequence continues at coordinate 2,759 of JBCCHN010000237.1, read as the reverse complement.
TCCACTACTTTACATCCGCTCGTTTAGCTGATTCGCGGCACCAAACGCCTCGAACCAACCGGTTGCACGAGGACCCCCGGAACAAAGGCTCCGGATGTCCGGTTCGCCTGTCCAGGAAGTTCAAGCCTGGCCGGCCACCTTCGAAAAAAGGTTGCCGGAGCATGCTTGGTTCTCCGTCTATGCAGGCCCTCGCGGCTTAAGCCCCGCTGCCTGGCCGTTGCCGGCCGTGCCTTGGGGCACCTACAGTCTTGGACAGGGTGGAAGAGGCCTCTCGGTCTCCTCCGACGGCAAGACAGCCAGGCTGCTTACCGCCATCCGGCTTACCACCCCAAAGGGTGCCTCACCGAAATCTCATACGAGCCGGCGCCTTACGAGGCAGCCGAAAGGCTCGCGATATCCAGCTTCACGCCCGGGCCCATGGTGGAAGACAAGGACACCCGCTTGATGTAGGTCCCCTTGGCGCCGCTGGGCTTGGCCTTGTTGATGGCATCAACAAAGGCTTTTACGTTATCGATCAAAGCGGTTTCGTCGAACGAGGCTTTGCCGACACCGGCGTGTATCAAACCAGCCTTTTCAGCGCGAAACTCCACCTGACCGCCCTTGACCGCCTTGACCGCCTCCGTCACATCGGCGGTCACCGTGCCAAGCTTGGGATTGGGCATCAGGCCTCGCGGGCCCAGGATCTTACCCAAACGACCCACGACCGCCATCATGTCAGGTGTCGCGATCACTCGGTCGAAGTCGAACTTGCCGGACTGTACCTGCTCGGCCAAGTCCTCGGCTCCCACAAGATCCGCGCCGGCGGCAGTGGCTTCCTCAGCCTTGGCGGCGCGCGCGAAAACCGCCACCCGCATGGTTTTGCCGGTGCCGTGGGGCAAGCTGACAACGCCACGCACGTTTTGGTCCGCATGACGGGGGTCGACGCCCAGGTTCATGGCGATTTCGATGGTCTCATCGAATTTGGCCGCGGCCCGTTCCTTGATCACCTTAACCGCTTCTGAAACTTGATAGTGTTGATCCCGGTCAAGGCCTTCAGCTGCCTTTTTCAGTCGTTTTCCACGATAGGCCATGCCCCTACTCCTTCACCGTAATGCCCATGGAGCGGGCCGATCCCATGATAATCTTGGCTGCAGCGTCGATATCATTGGCGTTCAGATCCACCATTTTGGCTTCAGCGATCTCATGGACCTGAGCCATGGTCACTTCGCCCACTTTGTCTCGGTTCGGTGCCGAGGATCCTTTGGCAACCTTGGCCGCCTTGCGCAGGTAATAGCTCGCCGGGGCGGTTTTGGTCTCAAAGCTAAAGGAACGGTCGCTATAGGCGGTGATCACCACCGGTGTCGGCGTTCCCGGCTCTAAATTCTGCGTGGCCGCGTTAAAGGCCTTGCAAAATTCCATGATGTTGAGGCCGCGCTGACCCAGCGCCGGCCCCACGGGCGGCGAGGGGTTGGCCTGGCCAGCCTTAATCTCAAGCTTGATATAGCCTGCTACTTTTTTTGCCATGTCATACCCTTTTCTCTTTGGGCTGCGTGGTCCGGCCTACCCCATGGACTTGGCGAGGCAGAACCTCCCACGCGATTACAACAACACTTACAGTTTCTCGACCTGTGAGTATTCCAACTCCACCGGCGTCGAGCGTCCGAAAATGGAGACCGCCACTTTCAGGCGGGCCCGCTCTTCATCAATGTCTTCCACCAAACCGTTGAACGAGGTGAAGGGACCGTCCGACACCCGAACCTGTTCGCCAACCTCGAAAATCACAGACGGTTTGGGCCGCTCCACGCCCTCCTGGATCTGCTGGAGGATTTGATCGGCTTCCCGCTGGGAAATAGGCGCCGGCTTGCGATTTCCCAAAAATCCCGTGACCTTGGGTGTGTTTTTTACCAAGTGCCAGGACTCGTCCGACATTTCCATGCGAATCAGCACATAACCGGGGAAAAACTTACGTTCCGCGTTGACCTTTTGGCCCCGGCGCAACTCAACGACCTCTTCAGTCGGCACCAGGATATCCTCGAACATGTCCTCCATGCCCTTTTGCTGAGCCTGCTCACGGATGGACTCCACGACCTTCTTTTCGAAGCCGGAATAGACATGCAGAACATACCAACGCAGCGCCATGGCTTAGCTCCCAAAGCCCAGAACCCAGCCGACCACCACGCTCAGCACCTGGTCGACGAGGAAGAAAAAAGTCGCTGCCAAAAACACCATGATGAACACCATGCCGGTCGTAACCATGGTCTCTTTGCGGGTCGGCCAGGTCACTTTCGAGACCTCTTGGCGTACTTCCCTTATATATTGTCCCGGACTGATCTTGGCCATCGTCCTGTCCACATCATCCTAACTGTCTGATCCCCAAGCCTGGGTTTAGGAAGGATCCCCTCCCTCGGCCAGAGATATGTTTAAGTGAGCTGCATGGCAGGAGTGGTAGGACTCGAACCTACAACCCCCGGTTTTGGAGACCGGTGCTCTGCCAATTGAGCTACACTCCTAAAATCACGCTTCCAAAAGTCATCCGGTGAACCGAAAATCGAGCGATTTCGGCCACCGGACGTCGTCTACCTCAATACCTTTTCTCAAGGCGCCGCTTCCTCGGAATTCCTGGGAAAGGGGCCGACCCGGCCGCCCCGGCGCCGATTATTCCTTGATCGTTACTTTTCGATGGCCGCGACAACGCCCGCGCCAACCGTGCGGCCGCCCTCGCGGATCGCAAAGCGCAAGCCCTCGTCCATGGCAATCGGCGCAATCAGCTCAACCGTCAT
>JBCCHN010000236.1:0-3558 GCA_039028695.1 Pseudomonadota bacterium | reverse complement strand
TGGTTTGGTGGTCCCAGCTAGCAGGGCATAGGCCGTGTTCACATCCAGATCGACGATGTCCTCCACATCCGTTGCCACACAGCAACGGGTGAACCAGCTCACGTTGGGCAGGGTGTCGATCAGACGGGCGAAGTCGTAGAGATCAAGCAAGGTCGCTGGTCGATAAATGCCGTTGTCCAGATCCAGGGTCTGAACGGCCGCGCCCCCCGTGCCAAAATAGACCCGGTCGCCGCCCAGCTCAAAATCCCGCGCCGGATCCCGGCCGTGAAAAACGAACTTCTTGGGCGCCCCCGCTACAATGTCCTCGACCATGGCGCGGGAGAAACACAATCGGCCCAAGTCGTTTTTAAAGGCCCCCTTTTTGAGCGCTTGCGCTTCGGCCACCTGTGGAACCTCGGCCATGCCAAGCTCTTCGAGGATGCGTAAGGAAGTGTCATAGATGGCACGCAATTCCCCCTCAGTCAGCGGCCGGTAGCGGCCGCCGATTTGGCCCGGCGGGCTCGGGTTGATCTGAGGCGCAGCAGCGGTACGCGCGGCAATCCGATCCGCCCGCGCCCGACCGCGCCGGGTCATTCTGCGTTCTTCAGACGTCACTCTTTGATCCCGCTCTCTCAAGGCCCACAGGTTGCTTCCGTAAGAATGACCGAGAGCCGGCCCTTCTGGCAAAGGTTCCCTGCTGGTTCATGAAAATAGAACTCAATGTATTGAAATCTAGAACCACAAACTACCTTAAAAAACAAATAGTTAGAAGAACAGAGGTCCTTTCTCCTGTTTCGAGGGCGATCCCGAGGCATTGGACCGCTCGGACGAGCGCCGGTACTCTTCGATCCCGAAAGCCCGCAGCGTCTTTCCCAAGGTGCGAAGATCAGGAGGGGACCGATGACATCTCAGACACGCGTTGTGATCATTGGCGGCGGCATTGCCGGCTGCAGCACCCTCTATCACCTCACCCAAGAGGGCTGGTGCGACGTGCTGCTGGTGGAACGGGACGAGCTGACCTCGGGCACCACGTGGCATTCGGCGGCCCAGGTCACCAACTTCGGCCCCGTGCAAACCATGGTTGGTCTGAAAAGCCATTCGATCCGTCTTTATCAGAAGCTGGCCGCCGATCCGGCATACCCTATCAACTACCATCATGGCGACGGGGGCATCCGACTGGCCGCGAGCCAGGATCACCTTGACGGCTACAATCACTTCATTTCGATGGCCCGCGGCATGGGCGTTGATTTCGAGTTGATCGACGCGGCCGAATGTCAAAAGCGCCATCCCTTGATCGAAACCCATCAACTGTTAGGCGCGCTGTGGGACCCCCTGGACGGGGATATCGACCCAGCCCAATTGACCCAGGCCCTGGCCTATCACGCCCGGCAAGCCGGCGCCCAGGTGCTGCGGCACAATCCGGTGGAAGCGCTCACCCACAAGGCCGACGGAAGCTGGATCGTACATGGCAAGCAGGGCGACATTGCCTGTGAGATTGTCGTCAATGCCGGCGGCTACCGGGTGAACGAGATCGGCGCCATGATGGGCGTGACCCACCCGGTTGTCTCCATGGAGCATCAGTATTTTCTGACCGAACCCCTGCCGGAATTGGAGGCTTTGGATCACCGGGTGCCTCTGATCCGAGACCCATTGGATGATTTTTATTCTCGCCAGGAGAAAAAGGGCCTCTTGGTTGGGATTTACGAGCAGGGCTGCAAGACCTGGGGCTTGGAGGGCATTGATCCCCACTTCACCAATGCGCTCTGTCCCAGCGACTTGGATCGCTGCCTGGACAACATGGACCGGGTCTTTGCGCGCCTGCCCTGTCTAACGCGCACCGGCATTCACAGTATCATCAACGGCCCCATCACCTATTCCGCCGACGGCCTGCCTCTGGTGGGTCGGGTACCCGGCAAACGCAACGCCTTTTGCATCATTGGCCTGCGGGCTGGCCTGGGCGAAGGCGGCGGCCACGGTAAAATCTTGGCCGAGCTGATCGTGCATGGGGAAAGCGAATGGGACACCTGGTGCTTGGATCCCCGACGTTTTACCCGCCACGCCAACACGGAGTTCACCGCGCTAAAAGCCATTGAGGACTATCAGAACGAATTCCGCTTCCACATGCCTCACGAGCACCGGCCGGCCGGCCGGCCGGCCAAGGTGACGCCCCTCTATGAGACGCTGAAACGCCTAGGTGCAGCCTTTGGTGTGGTCAACGGTTGGGAGCGGGCCAGTTTTTACAAAGCGAGTGAGGCATTCACGGAGACTCATGCCTTTCGCTTCGCCAATTGGCACGAAACGGTGGCACGGGAGGTGGACGCCGTCCAGAACCGGGTTGGGCTCATGGAGGTTTCCGGCTTTAACCGCTTTGAGCTTTCGGGGCCCGGCCTGCACGACTGGCTGGATTGGGTCTTTTGTTCGCGCATCTCCCGCACGCCGGGGAAAGTCAGCTTGGGCTATTTCCTGAACCACCAGGGAAACATCAAAGGCGAAGCCACCATCGCCAATCTGGGAGACGAGCGCGTTTGGTACGGCTCGGCCGCGGCGGCCGAATATCACGACTGGGATTGCTTGAGCGACCTTTTGCCCAAGGACGGTTCCATCCAGATCAAGAGCTTGACCAACAGCCACACTATCTTGGTGTTGGCCGGTCGCCAGGCTCGGGCGGTGTTAGCGCAGGCCGCGCCCCGTTGTGATTGGTCCCCGCAGGGCTTTGCCTGGCTGCACGCTCGCCCCTGTTTTATCGGATCCGCCGAAGCGATAGCCATGTCGGTCAGTTTCTCCGGCGAGCTTGCTTGGGAACTGCATATTCCCAATGAGCAACTCTGGATGGCCTATCAAGCCATTGTGTCAGCAGGTAAGTCTTACGGCCTGGCCCATTTTGGACTCTACGCGACGGAGTCCATGCGCCTGGAGAAAGGCTACCGCCACTGGAAGAGCGATCTTATCACCGAGTTCGATCCCTTCGAATCCGCTCTTGAGCCTTTTGTGAACTTAAAAAAGGATTTCCATGGCAAGGCCGCCTTGATGGAAAGGCATGAGACGCCGTTGCGTCGACGATTTGTCTCTATGGTCCTGGACAGCCAAGACGCACCGGCCCACCCTGGCGATTCCATCTTGGCCGACGGCCAGGTCATCGGCACGGTGACCTCTGCTGCTTGGGGCTACCGGGTCAACCAAAACATTGCCATGGGATTCATCGACCCGGCCTATGCGGCAATAGGAACAGCGGTGGACGTGCTGCTCTTGGGCCAGGAGGTGCCGGCCAAACTATGCGTGCCTTGCCTGTATGATCCGGCACGAGAGCGGCTTTCCCTCTGAAACAACGAGCATATTTCCGGAGTGTCGGGCAAAGTTGTGCGAGCCTTTCGCGCAACCCTTATGCCACGCCAATAAGTTTGACCGGACGGAACCAAAAAATCCGTTTGGCGTGCGCACAATAATTGCGCCATGAAACCCACTTGAGATGTGGCAATCAGCAGATCGCAATCTCAAGGAGCTTCACGGCGCCAATTAAAAAAAGACGAATGCTTATTGAGCGGTATCTTGCTCGGTCGTCGTGCTGGCATCAGATTCCGT
>JBCCHN010000235.1:0-3583 GCA_039028695.1 Pseudomonadota bacterium | reverse complement strand
GTAAGCCAACTTTTTCGATCAAACCTAACTGGATCTCTAGCCAGTAGATGTGATCCGTCTCCGTATCGGTTAATAGACCCATTAGAACTTGCCGGCTGACGTAGTCACCGGCCCCTTCACACACATCAATCGCTTTGGTCAGCTCCTTTTGCACCAAGAGCTCATAGTCTAGATCGTTCTGAAGCATGCTTGGCACGTTCTTGCCCACCTTGAGCTTATCCCGCGATGCCACGTCGGGCGTGCCTTCCAAGAATAGGATTCGCTCAATAAGTTTAGTGGCGTGATCAAGCTCTTCCTCTTGCTCATGCTTCAAGCGCTCGTACAGCTCGTCCAAACCCCAATCCTGATACATGCGTGAATGGATAAAGTACTGGTCAGCAGCTGACAGTTCGTGGGTCAAGAGGCCATTCAATGCTTCCAATACGGCTTTTTTGCCCTTCATAATTCTCTCCTTGAGAACGTCTCGTTGAGTTCATGTCGCCACCCAACGTCAAAGACCATTTGACATGGCGATCCACAGCCCGACACCAACACTTAAATAGGCATTTCCAACGCTCAGGCAAGAATTTTTTCTATATTTTTCATATAGTTAGTGCAAATGATTATCAATTGCGATCGCAGCGCCATGCGTTTAATCGGCCATGAGTTTCGAAGTCCTTTCATTCGATGATGTTGGGTGATATAGACCAAGGAGAGGAGCGGCCTCTCCAGGGTGAGATGGGCGAGCCGTGAATCGTTCTTGGGGCCGCTGCGGGAAGGCTTCCTCATTGAGGTAAGCTCTCACATGCTTCCTGGAAGGCTCCACCGCCCCAACCAGGATCGCCCTGCCGGTAGGGTGCCCAGTGTAATCATAGACCCTCTTGTGCTTGGTACAGCAGTTGCTGAGCGACTGGGTGGGTTCGGAGCAGCCTTCGACCGCACAGCGGCGTCCCTCCTGCCTCCGCGCCCAAGCGTGCGTGGCGATCCTGCGGGCGCCCTTAGAGCGTTCGTGGAGGGGTCTTAGGGAGCGTTGGGAGTGGCGGTGGTTGGGGGCATGGTGATGGTAGTACTGGTAGGGGGAGTCTTTACTGGTAGGTCGGGTCCCGGTAGCGCTTGTGGTCATGGAGGAGAGCCTTCGGCCTGAGGTGGGAGTTGAGCGTAATTTCAAAGGCGGCAGACGGGTCCTCGGGAAAGGCTGAAATCAGACATCCCAAACAACTCGCATACATTAGTAATATGTGATAATATTCAGCCCTTTTTAGCATGTAGCTAGTTGGGGAGAAGTAATATGAAAGTCAGTAATTGTTTCGCTCTATTAACAATCTTGGTTCCAGCTCTTGTTCTACTATTCTTCACATCGAACGACGCTCTGGCGGGTATCTGTAGCGATGTTGGCAACCCGAACAGATGTGTGGAACGGCCTGACATCGATAAGGACGCTGTCAATTCCTCAAAGATCCAGAACCGTAGCATCAGGACAAGAGACCTTGGAGACGGCATTATAACGGGGCGGAAGCTGGGCAAGACGCTGATCATGGCGGTTGTTGTGGCGGACGACGGTACTTTAGTGAGTGCCTCTCACGACGACATTACCAGCTTCCAGACTGGGACCGGTTCTTACAATGTTGTGTTTCCTAAGGATGTCACTGGCTGTTACGTAACCGGTCAGCACAACGTTGAAGCGGGCACCTTGGCCCAGTCGGTCGTTGTCACGGCTCTAATAAATCGAGGCGGCAGTGCAGAGACGATTGGCTTTTTTACTTGGAGTTCTTTCGCCGACGCGCGTGAGAACAGATCATTTCATGCAATCGTGTTCTGTCCATGAGATCAGACATCTCAACTTACTGGATTTCATAACCCTTCATTAAACATTCATAGGTTGCATTCCACCAGTGGACAGAGGGTGCGAGCATTTGCTTTCGTGGCACCACCAGAACGACCTGGCCCTGATCCCTAAGAGCACCACCCTTCTCCACGAGTTGGGTTGAGGGGTCGGGGCTGGGTCTCTCCCTTTTGGGTGGGGGTGAATGAATTGAGTTACCGGCTGGTTCTTGTCTCACTGATGCTGTTGATCGCAGGGTGTGACACCTCCTCCCCTACTTCCGAACCGCCTAAACCAAAACTGTGCCAAACGTTGGGCTTCTTCCTTGGTGAATTCAGTGGCTGGTAGCTGCTCCAACCGGCGCTGCACATCAACAAACTCTTGATCGATCTTGAGGGACTCGACCTTGCCTCGCTGGAGGGCCAGCCTCGGGCTATCAGCCTTTAAAGAGTAGGTAATCTCCCGCTTAGGAGCTTAGTGTTCTAAAAGAGCCATAGGCAGCTTGGCGCGGATGAAATAGCGCCTTCCCACTTCATCAGCCTGGTATGCTTAGCCACGTCAATCATGCCTCCAGCGCAAAACCTTGGTGTAGCAAAATGGAAGTCAAAACCCTTTTTTTCTAAGGGCTTACAATGAATGCAATGGCTTGAAAGGACCTGGCGTCCCCTAGGGGACTCGAACCCCTGTTTCCGCCGTGAGAGGGCGGCGTCCTAGGCCGCTAGACGAAGGGGACGCGGCAAGGAAGGGCGCTTGTGTAGCCTAGATCGACGGTACTGACAAGCAGCTTGTAACCGCACGGTCCCCATCCCGGCCGGAATTGCAAGGGTCACGTCTGCTAGCCGGCGGCTACCGGTGCTCGGCAGGTACGAGTTGTTGGTGGAGGTGAGCGGCAAATCGGTTGGGGCGTCGGCAGGGCTATCCGAAGACTATTTCTCTGCCAGGCCGGCGGCAGCTTGCAAAAAAGCCTCTATATCCTCGGGCGCCGTATTAAAGGCCGTCACCAAACGGATCCAGCCGCGCTCGGGCGGACCGGCATCGTAAAAGCGAAAGCCACGCTCTCGCAGGCCCGTAACCATCGTGAGGGGCAGCTGGGGAAAAAGCTCGTTTGCTTGCACGGGATAGCGCAGGGACACGCCCGGCAAGACCGCCAAGCCCTCGGCCAAGCGCGCGGCCATGGCATTGGCATGCCGGGCATTGCGCAGCCACAAATCATCGGCCAGATAGGCCTCGAGCTGGGCGGTCAAGTAGCGCATTTTAGAAAAGAGATGGCCGCCCCGCTTGCGGCGATATTCAAAATCCTTGACCCCATCGGGCCGGAAAAACACCACCGCTTCCACACCCAACGCCCCGTTCTTGCTGGCGCCAAAGGATAAAACGTCAACACCAGCCTTCCAGGTCATCTCGGCCGGGCGACAGCCCAAAGCTGCCACCGCATTGGCAAAGCGCGCACCATCCATGTGAAAGGCTAAGTGATGAGCCATGGCAATTTCTGAAATCTCAGCCAGTTCATCAAGACTGTAAAGTGTCCCTAATTCACTTTCTTGGCTCAGGCTGACGGCCGCCGGCTGGGGACTGTGGACATCGCCGGCCCCGGCCTGGGCCAACACGCCCTCCAGGTCCTGCGCCGTTATCTTGGCGCCGTCGCCAGGCATGGGGATGAGCTTGGCCCCGCCGCTATAAAACTCCGGCCCGCCGCATTCGTCCACATGGATGTGGGAGAGCTCATGGCAATAGATCGCCCCATAGGGTGGTGTAAGCACGGACAGGGCCAAGACATTGGCC
>JBCCHN010000234.1:0-3600 GCA_039028695.1 Pseudomonadota bacterium | reverse complement strand
CGTTATTCGACCAACACCTTTCCCACTTGGCACTTAGCCCAGCCCTTTCGCTTGCTCGCCCACAACGGCGAAATCAACACGATCAAGGGCAACGCCAATTGGATGAAGTCCCACGAATGTCGGCTGGGTGCCGAAGTCTTCACGGATGTGATGGATCAGCTCAAGCCGGTAATCGTGCCGGGAAGCTCCGACTCGGCGGCCTTGGACGGAGTGGCCGAACTCATGGTCCGGGGCGGCCGGGAACTACCCATGGTGAAATCCATGTTGCTTCCGGAGTCCTGGTCTCAAAACCCCTCCATGCCGCAAGCCCATAAGGATCTCTATGGGTATTGCAACGCGGTGATGGAACCGTGGGACGGGCCGGCGGCAATCTGCGCCTATGACGGCCGCTGGGCAATCGCTGGGATGGATCGCAACGGCTTGCGGCCTCTGCGCTATACCATTTCCGAAGATGGACTTCTGTTCGCCGGCTCGGAATCCGGCATGGTGCGCGTGCCCGAGGAAGGTATCATCGAAAAGGGTCGCCTAGGGCCCGGCGAAATGATTGCGGTCGACCTGGAAAAAGGCCGCTTCTTCCGGGATCGGGAACTGAAAGACAAACTGGCGGGCGAACAGCCTTTTGGGGAATGGACTACGCGAACAACCGTCATCGACGATCTCATCCGGCCCGACCATGGCGAGCCGGTCTATTTTGATCGGGACGAGCTGCGTCGCCGGCAGCTTGCCTTCGGCGTGACCATGGAGGATATGGAGCTGATCCTCCATCCCATGGTCCAGGAGGGCAAAGAAGCGCTTGGCTCCATGGGCGATGATTCCCCCCTTGCCGTTTTGTCCAAGCGCTATCGGGGCTTGCATCACTTTTTCCGGCAAAACTTCAGCCAGGTTACCAATCCGCCCATCGACTCGCTGCGCGAAAGAAGAGTGATGACTCTTAAAACGCGACTCGGGAATCTGGGCAATATTCTGGACGAGGATGAAAGCCAGTGTCGGCTTTTGCAGCTGGAGTCACCCGTTCTGTCCAATGCCGAGTTCGAAGCCATGCAGGCCTATATGGGGGACATGGCGACCTCGGTGGATTGCACATTCGATGTTTCCCGGGGGGATAGCGGGCTATTAGAGGCAATTACTCGAATCCGTAAGGAAGCGGAGAATGCCGTACGGTCAGGCTGCGAGCACGTGATCTTGACCGATGAAGAAGTCAGCACCGAGCGTGCGGCGATCCCAATGATTCTGGCGACCGGTGCGGTACACAGTCATCTGGTGGCGCAGAAATTGCGAACCTTTATCTCTTTGAACGTGCGCTCCGGCGAATGCTTAGACGTCCATTATTTTGCCGTTCTGATCGGTGTCGGCGCCACCTCCGTCAACGCCTATCTGGCGCAGGAGTCCATTGCGGATCGGCATCGCCGAGGGCTGTTCGGTGATCTTGCCCTGGAAGAGTGCGTACGCCGCTACACGACGGCGGTTGATGACGGGCTTTTGAAGGTCATGTCCAAAATGGGCATCTCGGTCATCTCGTCCTATCGAGGTGGCTGTAATTTCGAGGCTATCGGCCTCAGCCGAACCCTCGTGGATGAGTTTTTCCCTGGTATGCCGAGCCGGATTTCAGGCCTGGGCATGACCGGGATCCAAAGCAAGATCTTGGACCTGCATGAAAAGGCCTGGCGGGACGATGTTGTGACTCTGCCCATTGGCGGCCTGTACCGCTATCGCCAAGGGGGCGAGAGCCATTCCTGGGAAGCAAGACTCATTCATACCCTGCAGGCGGCGGTGGCCAGTGATTCCTATTCAACTTACAAAAAATTCGCAGAAGGGGTCTCCAAACTGCCACCCACCTCGCTGCGCGATCTTTTGGACTTTAAAACCTCGGCCGTGACCCCGCATTCCGTCGAGGAGGTGGAATCCATTACCGCCATCCGCAAACGCTTCGTAACGCCGGGCATGTCGCTTGGCGCGCTGAGCCTGGAAGCCCATGGCACCTTGAACATCGCCATGAACCGTATCGGTGCCAAATCGGATTCGGGCGAAGGCGGCGAGGATCCGGAACGCTTTACCCCCAACGCCAAGGGGGATAATGAAAATTCCGCCATCAAGCAGGTGGCCTCAGGCCGCTTTGGTGTCACGGCACGCTACCTCAACCAGTGCCGGGAAATCGAGATCAAGGTGGCGCAAGGGGCCAAGCCCGGTGAGGGCGGGCAGTTGCCCGGCTTTAAGGTGACAGATGTCATCGCGAAACTGCGCCACGCGACCCAGGGGGTTACCCTCATCTCGCCGCCGCCCCACCATGACATCTATTCCATCGAGGACCTGGCCCAACTGATCTACGATTTGAAGCAGATCAATCCCGAGGCGAAAGTCTGCGTCAAGCTGGTGTCCCGCTCGGGCATCGGCACGATTGCCGCCGGTGTGGCCAAGGCCAAGGCGGATGTGATCCTCATTTCCGGTAACGTAGGCGGTACCGGCGCCTCGCCGCAAACCTCCATCAAGTTTGCCGGTGTGCCTTGGGAAATCGGCCTCAGCGAAGTCCACCAGGTGCTGACTTTGAACCGCCTGCGCCACACCGTGACCCTGCGTACGGACGGTGGTTTGAAGACAGGGCGGGACATCGTCATGGCGGCGATCCTGGGTGCCGAAGAATTCGGCGTCGGCACGGCATCCCTGGTGGCTATGGGCTGTATCATGGTGCGCCAGTGCCATTCCAATACCTGCCCGGTCGGTGTGTGTGTTCAAGACGAGGCCTTGCGCAAAAAGTTCACCGGCACCCCTGAAAAGGTGGTCAATCTTTTCAGTTTCATGGCTGAAGAAGTGCGCGAAATCTTGGCGGACCTGGGCGTTTCCAGCCTCAATGAGCTGATCGGCCGCACGGATCTATTGGCGCAAGTCAGCCGGGGCGACGCCTTGTTGGATGACCTGGATTTGAACCCGCTTTTGGCGCGAGCGGATTCGGGGGGCTTGCCGGTCTATAACGTTCTGGAAGGGCGCAATGAGGTGCCTGAGACCCTGGATGCCCAAATCATCGAGGATGCGTCTCCCCTCTTTCACGATCGGGAAAAGATGCAGCTCCAGTATACGATCCGTAACACTCACCGGGCCATCGGCACCAAGCTGAGCTCCAAGATCACCCGGCAATACGGCATGTTCGGGCTGGAGCCGGGCCATCTGACAATTCGCCTCCGTGGATCGGCTGGGCAATCCCTGGGCGCCTTTGCGGTCCAGGGGGTGAAGCTGGAGGTTTTCGGGGATGCCAACGACTATGTTGCCAAGGGTCTTTCGGGGGGTGAGGTGGTTGTGCGCCCCATGACGTCCAGCAAGTTGGTCTCCAATGAAAACACCATCATCGGCAACACGGTGCTTTATGGCGCGACGGCGGGCCGGCTTTTCGCTGCCGGTCAAGCCGGCGAGCGCTTTTGCGTGCGCAACTCCGGCGCCCTTGCAGTGGTTGAAGGCTGTGGGTCCAACGGCTGTGAATACATGACAGGAGGCACGGCCGTGGTTTTGGGACCCGTGGGTGCCAACTTCGCGGCGGGCATGTCGGGCGGCATGGCCTTTGTCTATGACCCGGACAACACCCTGCCGCGGGATATCAACGCGGACAGTGTG
>JBCCHN010000233.1:0-3684 GCA_039028695.1 Pseudomonadota bacterium | reverse complement strand
TGATCGCTGACGCGAATTCGTGCCAGCCTGGCAATTTGCGCAACAGTGTCCTTGTCAACCGACATGGCGTGCTTGTTCCTTGACTAGAAAGCGGCGACTAGAAAGCGATCCCTCCGAAACGGTCGGGCGAACCATGCTTCGATCCAGCCTTCCGCGAGGGATGCGGCGGGAACGTAGCACCGGCCAATTTCGACTGCAACGCCTTCGGCCGCCACCACTTTCAGACTGACGAGAGGAATAATGCAACTGGTGCACAATAGAGGCACATTTTGAGGACGCACACCCTTCAAGAGCTAGCCGAGATTTTACCGAGCCGAGGCCGCCTCCTAGGACTGGATCCCGGTGAGCGCACCATAGGCCTGGCCATTTCGGACCGGGATCGCCGGGTCGCCTCGCCGCTAACCACCATCTGGCGGCGGAAATTTTCCTTAGACGGGCAAGAGCTCCGAAAGCTGTTGGACGAGCGGGAGGCCGTGGCTCTGGTTATTGGCCTACCGGTGAATATGGATGGCAGCGAGGGGCCGCGATGTCAGTCGGTGCGTCAGTTCGCTCGAAATCTTATTGAGATCACCGAATTGACCCAGCCAATTGCTTTTTGGGATGAGCGCCTGTCGACCCGTGCGGTCGAACGATTTATGATCGAAGAAGCGGACATGACCCGGCAACAGCGCATCTCTCGAGTAGATAAGATGGCGGCTGCCTATATCCTGCAAGGCGCCTTAGACGCTCTCAAAAATATGACAAATGAAGGGCCTGACTCGGCCGAATAAGGCGGCCAACCTACCGGTTTCCGCCTGCTCGCGGGCGCTTGCCGTGACGCTGGGCCACCAGTATAACCGGCGGCGCTATTTTTTTTTCGCTGGAGCCATTGCCCATGACCGAAAAATCCACCTCGCCACTCGCTGGACTGCGGGTTTTTGACCTGACCCGGATCCTGGCCGGCCCCACCTGTACCCAGCTCCTGGGCGACTTGGGCGCCGATGTCATCAAGATTGAGCGCGCCGGACAGGGCGACGACACCCGTCGCTGGGGTCCTCCCTATTTGAAGGACAAGGAAGGCAACGACACCCAGCAAAGCGCCTATTTTCTCTGTACCAATCGCAATAAGCGCTCCTTTTCTTTAGACATAGCCAAACCGGAAGGCCAGGCCCTGGCAAAGAAGATCATCGCCAAATGCGACATCCTCGTGGAGAATTTCAAGGTCGGTGGGCTCGCCAAATACGGCTTGAGCTATGACGATCTCAAAAACGAGTTTCCGCAATTGATTTACTGTTCCGTGACCGGGTTCGGACAAGATGGACCCTATGCCGCGCGCGCAGGCTACGACTATCTGGCCCAGGGCATGGGCGGCATCATGAGCCTGACCGGGGAAACCAATGGAAGCCCCATGAAGGTGGGCGTCGGCATCGCCGATGTGATGTGCGGCATGTATGCCTCCAGCGCTATTTTGTCGGCCATTTACCACCGCGACAAAACCGGTCGGGGCCAACATATCGACATGGCCTTGCTGGACACGCAGGTTTCGTGGCTCATCAACGAAGGCTTGAACTATTTGACCTCGGGCGAAGTGCCGCGTCGTCAAGCTGACGAGCACCCCAACATCGTTCCCTACAAAGTCATGCCGGTCGCCGACGGCCATGTGATTTTTGCCGTGGGAAACGACAGTCAATTTCGCAAATTTTGCCAATTCGCCGGCATCGCGGAGGTAGCCGACGATCCCCGTTACACCACCAATTCCAATCGGGTGAAGAACCGACAGGCGCTGTACGACTACCTGCCCAAAATTACCAAGCTCAAAACCCAGAGCGAATGGTTGGAGGGATTGGCGGCCCTTGGCGTGCCGGCCGGTCCGGTAAACAACTTGCAGCAGGTCTTCGACGACCCCCAAGTCCGGCACCGCCAGATGCAAATCGAGATGCCCTTCGAAGAATCGGCGACAGGCAAGGTTTCTCTGATCGGCAATCCAATCAAGTTTTCCGAGACCAAGGTCTCCTATCGCCGCCCGCCCCCTCGTTTGGGGGAACATACCGATGAAATTCTGGATGAACTCCTGAAATTAGAACCGGCTGAGGTCGCCGAAATGAAGGCAAGGGAAATAATCTAGGCCCCGTCGTCTTTGACGCCTTGCCTTTGTTCATGAGGGGTGCCATAACCGCGTTTTAATGAGCGCGTTATCTAAATCCCCCTCAAAGTCCGGTTATCATCATCCTCACCTCTTGGGCATCGAAGGCCTGACGGTCGGGGAAATCTCCTATTTACTGGATCTCTCAGAAACTTATATCGAGCTGAACCGCTCCGCCGCAAAAAAGCGGGATCTGCTAACCGGCGCAACAGTCATCAACCTTTTTTTCGAAAACTCGACACGCACGCGCACCTCCTTCGAACTGGCGGCCAAGCGCCTTGGCGCCGATGTGATCAACATGTCGGTCAGCTGGTCTTCCATCAAAAAGGGCGAGACCCTTATTGATACGGCCATGACACTAAACGCCATGCATCCGGATGTCTTGGTTGTCCGCCACCCAGATTCCGGCGCCGTCAGCCTGCTATCGGAAAAGGTCAACGGATCGGTAATCAATGCCGGTGACGGCAGTCATGAACACCCGACGCAAGCCTTGTTGGATGCGCTGACCATTCGATGTCGCCTGGGCCGACTTCAGGGCCTAAAGGTGGCCATTTGCGGCGACATCGCACACAGCCGGGTCGCCCGGTCTAACATTCATTTGCTGACCACCATGGGGGCAAGCGTCAGGGTCATCGCGCCCCCCACCCTGTTGCCGGCAAAAATCGAACGTATGGGCGTGGAGACTTTTTACGACATGCGGCGCGGCCTGGAAGACTGCGACATTGTAATGATGCTCCGCCTGCAAACCGAGCGTATGCAAGGGTCCTACGTCCCCTCCACGCGGGAGTATTTTCGCTTCTTCGGCCTAGACAGAGAAAAGCTTCAGGTCGCCAAGCCCGACGCCCTGATCATGCATCCGGGGCCCATGAATCGAGGCGTCGAAATCGCCAGTGACCTGGCGGACGACCTGCATCGCTCCGTCATTCGCGAACAGGTGGAGATGGGCGTTGCCGTGCGCATGGCCTGCCTGCAGGCCTTGACCTCGAACATGCGCCAGGAACCCGGCGGCAGCGAGGGCCGTTTATCATGATTGCACCTGCGCCGCGCCGACGCACTGCCTTTCTAAATGCTCGATTGCTCGATCCCGAGAACGGATTGGACGATCAAGGCGGTGTCTTGGTGGAAGAAGGGAAAATCGTCGATGTGGGACCGCATCTTTCGGCCTCTAACATCAGTGCGGATACGCCCCTCTTCGACTGCGCCGGCCACTGTCTGACCGCGGGCCTGGTCGACATGCGGGTTCAACTGCGCGAGCCCGGCGAGGAATACAAAGAGACGATCGAGAGTGCCGGCCAAGCCGCCGCTGCGGGCGGCGTCACAACGGTAGTCGGCCTACCCAATACAAGTCCGGTGATCGACGATGTGGCCGGAATCGAATTCATCGCCCGCCGGGCACGGGAAGCAAAATTGGTGAAAGTCTACGCCTATGGCGCCATCACCAGAGGGCTTGAAGGCCGGGAAATCACCGAAATGGGGCTTTTGAGCGAGAATGGCGCTGTTGGCTTCACCGATGGGATCGTTGCGGTTCAGAACGCTCAAGTGATGCGCCGGGCCCTCTCCTA
>JBCCHN010000232.1:0-3688 GCA_039028695.1 Pseudomonadota bacterium | reverse complement strand
CTCGCCGCCTTTTGGCGCGGCGGAAACTCTTGGAAGGTGCTTAAGAACTGCCCCACATACTGCTGCGCCGGCACCAGGAAAAAGACATGGTCCAGCACCCAGTCATAATAGGTATTCGATGTCTTTTGTGCCCTTTCGAAAGGATCCCGCCGCAGATTGAAGATCAGGGGAACCCGCAAGGGGACAAAGGGCTCGGCCCAAGCCTGCAAGGTTTCTTCTACCCTTTGTTCCAAGAAGATGATTTTCCAATCGTCATAACGCAGAGCGGTAAGGTCGCCGTCATCAGAGAAATAAAAGATCTCCCGCCGCGGGCCTATGTCGGTCTCACCGGTCAAGTAAGGCAGAAAGTTATAACCGTCCAAGTGAACCCGATAGTTTCGCCCAATGGCGTCCACCCCATCGGTCATCAATTGTTCTTTGATGTTATCCACGCCGGCCGCAGCCAAGAATGTCGGCAGCCAGTCCATGTGGTGCATGGTGGCGTTCGACACAGACGTCGCTTCGATTTTGCCGGGCCAACGCACCGCCGCCGGCACCCGCCAGCCGCCTTCCCAATTGGTGTTCTTCTCCCCCCTAAAGGGCGTCATGGCCGCATCGGGCCAGGTGTTCATGTGGGGGCCGTTGTCGGTGGAATATAGGACGATGGTGTTATCGGCGATGCCCAATTCGTCGATCTTATCCAAGAGCTGACCCACGTGCATGTCATGCTCCACCATGCCGTCAGCATATTCGTCCTGACCCGAGATACCGCGCAACTCCTCCTTCACATGGGTGCGGAAATGCATGCGCGTGCCGTTCCACCAAACGAACCAGGGCACGCCGGCTTTGGTTTCACGCTCGATGAATTCCAGTGCCGCGGCCAACGTCTCTTCGTCGATGGTCTCCATGCGTTTTTTGGTCAAGGCCCCGGTGTCTTCGATGGCCCCGCCAGCAGCCGATTTAATCACGCCGCGGGGACCATAAGCCTCAAGGAAAGTACGCCCGTCAGCCAGAACCACATCGCCCGGATAGTCTTCCAATTCCGGCTCTTCTTCCGCATTCAGATGATAGAGATTGCCAAAAAACTCATCGAAGCCATGGTTCGTGGGCAGATGCTCGTCACGATCTCCCAGGTGGTTTTTGCCGAATTGACCGGTGGCATAGCCCTGCGCCTTCAATAGGCCGGCGATGGTGGGATCTTCCTCCTGCATGCCTTCCTGGGCACCGGGCAGGCCCACCTTGGACAGGCCTGTCCTAAACACCGACTGTCCCATGATGAAAGCCGACCGACCGGCGGTGCAGGACTGTTCCCCGTAATAATCGGTGAACATCATGCCTTCATTTGCGATCCGGTCAATGTTGGGTGTCTGATAGCCCATCAGACCAAAGCTATAGGCCGAGAGGTTGGTCTGACCAATGTCGTCCCCCCAGATCACCAAAATATTGGGCTTCTCCTCTTGAGCCATAGCCTGGGCCGGCAACACCGCGGATAACAGCAATGCAGAGGCCATCAGCACGCCGTTTTGGACCCAACCGGACGATAAACGCCGCACCTTCGTTGAGATTCGACTTTCAGAGATTTTCATCGTGATGCCCCCCCTTTTTTATTTTTTTAATTGATAACGCCGAGGCCTGTAGCCCACGCTTCATCAGAACATTTAGATCTGTCTTCTTCAAGACGATAACGTAAAAATTCCGTCTATCCGTGATTGTTTCCTATCTCAAGTGGTCTCACTGGGTGACAGGTAAGACCCACGGATCGTGCGTTGGCCAGCCCAAGCAAAGGAAATATGACTGCCGTTTTTGCCATAAGGTTCTCCGCCAGGATGTGCGAGATCTCCTGAGTCGGGGCGTTCCAGAAGGCCAAGAGCGTCCTATTGCCGTTATGGTGTCGATAACCCCAATGTAACAATATCTTCCGCGACAATCATCACCGTCTGGCTCTCACCAGACGTGCCGTCGCTTTCTTGATCTGGTCCAAATACATTCCGTGGCCCTCTTCAAGGGGCACGGAAAGGTCCGGTTTGCCTGTCACCCCAACCAGCGCCAACTGGGTGCAGAACCAATTCAAGACAGCACCGCGCGGTAGGCTGTCGGCGGGCGGGAAGGTCCTTTCCACCGCTGGGGCCTGATCTAAGGTGCCGGCGAGTAATTTGGCCGGAAAGGCCGGGTCTGTGATAAAGGGGCGGCCCATCCCGATCAGATCCGTCTTGCCTTCTT
The DNA here is from genome assembly GCA_039028695.1 of Pseudomonadota bacterium. Taxonomy (GTDB): domain Bacteria; phylum Pseudomonadota; class Alphaproteobacteria; order Kiloniellales; family Kiloniellaceae; genus JANQKX01. The sequence goes on along the minus strand of JBCCHN010000232.1, from coordinate 1,489 downwards.
CGATCGCCTCCGCCATCACATCGGCTGATCTAAAGCCCCCCGTGACCATCAGCGGAATGGTCAGGGTCTCTTTCATTAAGGCAGCGTACTCTAGAAAATAGGCCTCTCGCGCCTTGGTCGATGCTCTTTTGGAGTCGTGTTGATAGGCCGTGGGCTCCTCGAAATTGCCGCCTGAGATTTCGATAAAATCCACGCCTTCGGACTCCAGCATAGCCGCTACCCGGACCGAGTCAGCGTGGTCGAAACCGCCCTTTTGAAAGTCCGACGAATTCATCTTGACGGCCACGATGAAACCCGGATCCACCGCGGCTCGAACGGCCCTGACGACTGAAAGGGGGAGCCGGGCCCGATTCTCCAAGGAACCGCCCCAGCGATCATCGCGGGTGTTGATCCGAGGGGACAAAGCAGAACTGAGCAAGTAGCCGTGGGCGGCATGGATCTCGACGCCGTCAAAACCAGCGTCTTGGGCCAAGCGGGCTGATCGCGCGAATTTCTCAATGATCGCCGTGAGCTGATCATCACTCGCTGCGACCGGCTGGCCGAATCCCGGCAAGGCCAATCTTACATCCGAGATGGAAGCCGGATGAGCATTGATCGCTTCCGGGGTTTGCCGGCCCGCGTGGGCGAGCTGTGCCAATATCTTTGCCCCGCCCTTTTTACCCGCCGCGGCGAGTGCTGATACCAAACCCATGTCCGATTCGGCGTCCAAGACAAAGTTGCCCGCATGTTCTAGATGTAAGCGATCGATAGGGGTGTTCCCGGTAATCAGCAGGGCAGCGCCGCTGGCACTCCACTGCGCAAAGGCATTGATCAAGGACGGACTTGGATTGTTGTGGGCATCCCCAAGCGCCTCTGACATGGCCGATTTAATGATTCGGTTTTTCAAGACCACCCCATTGGGTAATTCAATGGGCCTGCCGATGACGTGCCGGGGGCCTTGTGCGGCTCGGGCACCTATCTCCTCGCTCATATCATTTCCTTTCATCGAAATATTTCGAATTATCATTTCTTTATGCCCTGGCTGTGTTCAGCGCAATTCACCATCGCCCGCCCTAGGGCTTAAGAAGCTCTTCTTGAACCCTGCTTAAAAAGACACGAATGGCGTCTTCGTCGCGGCGGTAGAAGGTAAACTGCCCATGGCGCTCAGAGATCACCAATCCGGCCTGCTTCAACAAGCCCATATAGTTGGAGATGGTAGACTGGGAGAGACCAGCCTTTTCTTGGATATAGGCAACGCACACCCCCTCCAACTCGGCATGCTCCGGCAAAGGCGGAGGAAAGTTCGACCGATCCTTCAGCCAAACCAAAATTCTGCGCCGAACGGGATTGTTGAGTGCCGCGATTGTCTTTTCCAAGTTCATATATCGAGATATACCGATTTATCGGTTGATGTCAATAGCCTCAGTCAAACTCTTTGATGCTAATACCCGGCAGATAAGAGCCATGATCGATCCTGGCGAAAATTGCTATCCAACAACGCTTTTAATTG
>JBCCHN010000231.1:0-3712 GCA_039028695.1 Pseudomonadota bacterium | reverse complement strand
GGATTTGCTCATCGCCGACGCGCCGAGCGGTTTGGAGCGGGTCTATTTCGTCTCGGGCGGGTCGGAGGCCAACGAAACCGCCCTGAAGTTAGCGCGGCAATACTTTGTGGAAGTGGGCCGGCCCGAGCGTAGCCACTTTATTGCCCGCCTACAGAGCTATCACGGAAACACCTTGGGCGCCTTGTCGGTGGGCGGCAACATTGCCCGACGTAAGCTTTATGAGCCCATCCTGATCAACGCCAGCCATATCCCGCCCTGCTATGCCTACCGGAATCAGTCCGAGGGAGAAAGCGCGGAGGATTACGGTCGGCGTGCCGCCGACGAGTTGGAGGCGGAGATCCAGCGGGTCGGGCCGGAAAAGGTGGCGGCTTTTGTCGCTGAGCCGGTGGTGGGCGCGACCTTGGGTGTGGTGCCCCCGGCGCCCGGTTATTTCAAACGCATTCGCGAGATATGCGATCGCTACGGGGTCTTGCTGATCCTGGATGAAGTGATGTGCGGCATGGGCCGCTGCGGCGCCCGCTACACCTGCGCTCAAGAAGGGATCAGCCCGGACATCCTGACCTGCGCCAAGGGGTTGGGGGCCGGCTATCAGCCCATCGGCGCGGTTCTGTTGTCGGGTCAAATTCATCAGGCCATCGAGGCAGGCAGCGGCGCCTTTCAGCACGGCTTTACCTATATTGGCCACCCGACGGCCTGCGCCGCCGGCTTGGCCGTACAGCGCACGATCGATGATGAGGGACTGCTCGAAAGAGTGCAGCACCTTGGAGAGACTCTGGAAGCGGCGCTGAAGGAACGGTTTGGCCAGCATCCGGCGGTGGGCGACATTCGCGGCAGGGGCCTGTTTTGGGGCCTGGAGCTGGTGAAGGATCGGGCCAGCAAAGAGCCCTTCGACCCGGCCCATAAGCTTAACGCCAAGATCAAGGCGCGAGCCAAAGCTGAAGGCCTGATCTGTTATCCCGGCGGCGGCACCATTGACGGCGTCCACGGCGACCACATCTTGCTGGCGCCCGCCTTTATCATCGACCAAAGCCACGTGGACGAGCTGGTGGACAAGCTGAGCCGCGCCATCGACGGCTGTCTGGCCGAAATTGAGGACTGATATCTGCGGAACAAAAAGATCCAGAGAATCAAGATAGGAAAAGGAGCAAAAAATGCGCTTCGTTACAGTTTTAGCCGGGTTTGCACTGCTGGTAACCGCTTTTACTTTCCCCATGAAATCTGCCCACGCTGATGTTTCGGCCCTGTTGGGATCTTTAACGTCTCAGCTCGGTGTTACCGAAGAGCAAGCCGCCGGCGGCGCCGGAAGCATCTTCAACGTTGCTAAGGATTCCTTGGGCGCGGGGGACTTCGACTCTATCGCCTCGGCCTTGCCCGGCATCACCGGGCTCATGGATTCAGCTCCGAACAGCGGGGGCGGCAGCAGCTCCGGCCTGTTGGATCAAGGGGCTTCGCTCCTCGGGGGTTCCGACTCGACGGCGGGCGGCTTGGCCAGCCTGGCGGGGCCCTTTTCGGACCTGGGTCTCTCGCCGGAGATGATTAATCAATTTGTGCCGATTGTTCTGGAATATGCTAACTCGGAAGGTGGCCAGCAGGTCATGTCCCTGCTGCAGAGTGCGCTTTTTTAACCGATGAGCGGGGTCAGATTGGCTCAACTTTTCCCCGCAGAGCTGAACGGCTTGCTCGCGGCGCCAGGCATTCGTCGGGTGATTCGCCCCAAATGCCCGCAAGCTGGGCTCTGAAACGGTGGTCGGGCTTGGTGCCCGTCGCGCCATGGACCTGGCGAGTTCACGCAGCAGCGCGTGGGAGCGAATGGAACCGTGAGCGTGCAGCGCCTGTAATCGAGCAACCTTTAAAAGGCGAGCTTGAAAAAAGTCAGATCACGCCCTGGTCCCGTAAGACCGGCAGGCCGCGACACAGCAGCTCCGTGATCCGATCGGCCCACTCCGAAACGCCAGCGTCATGGCTGATAAGATCCTGGCGAATTTCGAATTCCAGATGGGGAATGCCGCGCTGTTCCCCATGGACCGGAATGGTGTAATCCCCTTCGTCGCTGATGGCATAAGGCTCGTTATCGCCCACGACGAGGCCGGCTTCCTCGGCTAGAATGGTTTCGCTGGCGCGGGCCACCCGGTCATCCCGGTTATATAAAAGACCGATATGCCAGGGGCGGTCCTGTCCCTTAAAGCGGGGCGTGAAACTGTGCATGGCTATGAGTATCGTGGGGACCATCGCGGTAGCCCGCGCGTCCAGGGCCGCGACAATTGTGTCGTGGTAGGGCCGATGGATTTCCCGCGCCCGGGCCGCAGCCTCGGCCGGCGACAGAGCCTTATTGCCCGGTATTTCGGTTTCCTCGCTGACCGTCGCGATGGCATCCCGCGCGATGGTCTGACGATTGCAGTCGATCACGAGACGGGAGTAATTCTGGCAAATCAGCGGCGCGTCCAAGGCTGCCGATACGGACCGCGACACCGCCTCGATGCCAATGTCCCACGCGATGTGGCGCTGACGGTCTTGCGATGAAAGGCCCAGGTCGCCAAGCTTCTCCGGGATAAGCCGCCCGGCGTGCTCGCAGGTTAAAAAATAGGGCGAGCCCCCCGACGGGTTGACTTGGGTCACCGGATCGGGCTCGTGGGACCGCAAGAGCTTTTCCATGTACTCTTTTCCCATATTCGCGCTTTTAGTCTGCGGCTTGCTCGGCGGCGATACGCTGGTCCACAATCTTGCGAAAGCGCGATGCGCCCACGTCCAAACGCAGAAACACGGGTGGTCTCTTGGCCTTTTTCAGACCTTCGTGCACATAGGTCAGGATGTCCCGATCTTCCTTAAAAGCCATGGTGGCCCCTTCGAACATCTTTTGCGATACGGTTTCGTTGTCCGGGTCGCCATTGCGGTGCTGGAACCAAAAATAGCGGCTGTTGTCCTCGTCCACGGGCGTGATGAAGTTGTAGGAGATGTTGACGAAAGCGTCTGCCGGCAGGGCGTCTTCATCGCCCCCGGTTCCGGCGGGCGAAAAGATAGACTTGTTAATCGCCAAGCTGGGAACACGGCATTCGTAGTGCTGTTTGCGATCGCAGTTGCCTTCAAAAGCCACCAAATCCGCGTAAAAGGGCGGCAAGGGCTGATCCGGCACCCAGCGCCAAACGAGAATGCCATCGCCCAGCCCATCGATCTTAAGAGGCACCGAGTCGGTACCGCCCCCGGCGAATGAGCTGCGATGGACCCAGGCCACATGGGAGGGGTCGAGAAGATTGTCGGTGATGTGCAGGTAATGGCAGGCGATTTCCATGGCTCCGCCCGGCGTTTTGCCCCAAGCGGGATTGTCGTAGTTGGGAATGTCGTAAATCAAGGCCGGGTCGGCCTTTTCAGGGTCTCCCATCCAGATCCACAAGAGGTCGCAGCGCTCGGCCAAGGGGTAGCTATGCACCCGGCAATCCTTGGGTATGACACCTTCTTGGGTCGGAATTGCGACACAAGTGCCACTGCCATCAAAGGTCAGGCCATGATAGCCACATTCCACCCGATCACCAAGCAGGGTACCGCGCGACAGGGGCAGCTTGCGATGGGGGCAGGCATCCTCCAAAGCGGCGGGCGTGCCGTCATCGCAGCGAAAGAACACGATTTCCTCGCCGAGAATTTTCAAGGGCGTTAAAACCTGGCCGAAAGCTTTGCTCCAGCCCGCCACATACCAGGCGTTTTTGATGAATTCCGTTTC
>JBCCHN010000230.1:0-3718 GCA_039028695.1 Pseudomonadota bacterium | reverse complement strand
GAGCCCCCCGGGCTGACCTCAAGGAAACGTCATTTGTGCAATGGCCCCGTTCCGGCAAGAGTTGGAGCGGGGTTTTTGTTTCAATGAGCGGTGAGTGATGGCCCGTACGTTAAAACTTTTTGCCTGTGCAGTGGTGATCCTAACCTATTCGGTAAGCGCCAAAGCCGACATTGAGAGTGGGCAGGATATCCACGATATGTGCTTCGGTGCGGGCACCTTTGCCGATGACCTTAAAGAGGTTGCAGAGGGCGTTTGCTGGGGCTTCATCACCGGGATCGGTAATGTAATGATTTCCGGCCATGAGGTGGCGGGGCAAAATGCCTGCGCTGAAGGTGTGGGCGGACCTGGCGGCGTCAGTCGCGGCGATATGATTTCAACGGTCAAAGACTACTTCGCGGCCAATCAGGACAGGTTGGGAAGGCCCGCCTTCGTTTTGGTGGCTGAAGCCTTAGGTGAGGCCTTTCCGTGCGAATAGGAGGGGCCAAGGAATTAGGCTCTCTTGGTAAAAAAGTTCTCTGCAATTAAAGGCCTCTGCACATGGGAGGTCCGACGAAGGAGAATTTTGTTTAGATAGGCTCTGGATCGCCTTTCGGCCGATGCGGGCCTTGAGCCAAAAATCTTTGTGTTAAGCTGACTCGTCGAAGCTGCCTTAGACGATTTTTCCCTTGCTAAATTACGCCAGATAATATTCGATTAACGACATGTTGTCCCAAATTTGGGGCATGGAGGATACTGTATTTGTAGGGAAGGCGATCGCTCGTCATGTTTGGGAATTTGCCGCGGGAGCTGCCGCAAAAGATCGCCTTCGTGCTCGTGCCTCGTTTCACGCTCATTGCCTTTTCCTCTGCGGTGGAGGCGCTGAGAATTGCCAATCGCTTAAGCGGTGAGAAACTTTATCACTGGCAAACGTTCTCGTCTGAGGCGCAGGCGGTCAGGTCGTCTTGTGGCATCGTCTTCTCGACCGATGGCAATCTGGCAGCTGCCAATGACTATCAAACAGTGGTTATTTGCTCGGGCTCAGATGTACAGCTCTTCGACGATAAAAACGTGAACTCGTGGTTGCGGCGCATGGATCGGAACGGGGCAGATATTGGGTCTATTTGTACCGGCAGTTACATCATGGCGCGCGCCGGATTATTGGCGGGCTATCGGTGCACGATCCATTGGGAAAATTTAGCGTCTTTTTCTGAAGATTTTCCGGGTATCGAAGTGACAACGGAACTTTTTGAAATCGACCGGAATCGCTTTACCTGTGCCGGAGGAACGGCTGCCATCGATATGATGTTGAACGTGATCTCACGTCAACACGGGCATGAGCTGGCGGCAAAAGTAGCGGATCAGTTCATGCATGAGCGTATCCGCGACCGTCATGATCATCAGAAAATCTCCCTGCCGGCCCGTTTAGGGGTGCGCCATCCCAAGCTGCTCTCGGTTATAGCTTTGATGGAGGCCAATCTTGAAGAGCCGCTCAGCCGGAACGAACTGGCGCAGAATACGGGCCTCTCAACCCGTCAGCTAGAGCGCCTTTTCCGCAAATACCTGAATCGGTCGCCGGCCCGCTATTACCTGGAACTGCGGCTGAACAAGGCTCGTTTGTTGCTGTTACAGACCAATATGTCTGTCATTGATGTGGCCTTGGCCTGCGGCTTTGTGTCCGCATCGCACTTCTCAAAGTGTTACAGGGACTTTTTTGGGCGTACTCCGCGGAATGAACGAGGCCTTTCCAGCGACATGGAAGGCTCGGAACCGACGAGCGAGCTGTCCGCGTAATTAGACCTACAACGACTTTTAGTCGAAGGTGTTCGGATTTTGAGTGAACACCTTTTTGATCATGGGAACGAAGTGTTCCAGGGGATAGCTTTTGTAATCCGGATCGAAGGACATTTGGTCCCAGTGTTCGCAGAAGTATTCGCAAGCCTCGAAATATTCATGGCCCCTTAGGCGGTCGCGGACATTGGGATCCAATCCAATTTTATCGTAGTAGTAATAGCCTTGAAACAGGCCATGGTGCAGCACGATCCAGTAGTTTTTTTCGCTCACATAGGGGCGCAGCACAGATGCCGCCATTTGGCTATGGTTCTTGGGTGCAACCACGTCTCCGATATCGTGGAGGAGGGCGCAAACGATCATCTCCTCATCCGCGCCGTCCCGTTCGGCCCGGGTCGCGGTCTGTAGGGAATGCTCAAAGCGATCTATTTGGTAGCCAAGCATGGGGCCTTGTAGTTGCTTTAAATTGGCAATGATGTTGTTGACCAAATGTTCAGCTTCATGTTCCCGTGCCGCGCGCCCGACAATCTCGTAATCCTCGACGGTCCCTTCGTCCATCCTAATAAACTTGGCGATTTCCATAGTGACCTCACCTTATTGGGGATGTTTCTTGTCCTGATTCCGGATTAGCGGATCCCGGTTTCGGGGGCAATTGAATTTTTTCGATGCCAAAAACCAAGTTACGCTGATTTTAACACATAAAGGCCCTTTTCGGTGGCCTCTGGAGATCACCGGCGGGCAATCACTATGCCGTGACGGTGAATGGCAAGGTCTGCGGCTTGCTTTTACTCTCGCCCACGGCGCCGCCGGCGTCGGCCACGCTCGCCCTCCTCGGGAGCGCTGTTCAGGGCGCGGGAGGCATAACTGGGAGGAAGATTAACCACTTTTGCCAAATTTGGAAAATCGGCCGTGGTATGGGGGAGGCCCATGGCTTCCACAAAGTGCGACTGGAACTTTGGCTCCACCGCGGTTTCGATCTTTTCCACCCTGCGAATTACCGTTTCGATCTCATCTCGGGCGCCTTGGTTGAGCAGGGCAATGCGCGCGCCTGTTCCGGCCGCATTGCCGGCCGAATAAACCTGATCCAAGGGGCAGTCGGGTATCATGCCCAAGACCATGGCATACTTGACATCGATGTGGCTGCCGAAGGCGCCCGCCAACATAATCTGCTCGACATTTTCCACTTCCAAGCGGTCCATCAGCAATCGGATGCCGGCGTAGAGGGCGGCCTTGCCCAATTGAATGGCGCGCACATCGTTTTGCGTAACGCGTAGCTCAGGTTCGTCGCCGTGCAAGAGGTAGGAAAAAGTGCGACCGTCTTCCAAAATGCGCGGTGAACGGCTTGCCAGGCTGCCGTCGATGGTACCATCGGTCTTGATGATGCCCGCAAGGTACATCTCGGCCAGAACTTCGATAATGCCGGACCCGCATACCCCGGTGATACCCGTTTGGGCGGTTTCGGCCGCAAAGCCTTCTTCGTTTGACCAAAGGTCGCTGCCGATGACCTTAAAGCGGGGCTCGAGGGTCTCAGGGTCGATACGCACCCGCTCGATAGCCCCAGGTGCGGCTCGTTGCCCGCACGAGATCTGCGCGCCCTCAAAGGCGGGTCCGGTGGGGGAGGAGCAGGCGAGCAGACGGTTCTTGTTGCCGAGAACAATTTCCGCGTTGGTGCCCACATCCACCACAACAGTCATCTTCTCGGCCAGGTGGGGACTTTCAGAGAGAATGACACCGGCGGTATCCGCGCCAACGTGCCCGGCAATGCAGGGCAATACATAAACCCGCGCGTCTTGATGCAAATTAATACCAATTTCCTCGGCCCAAATGGTGACCCCGGAGTTGGCCGCCAGGGCAAAGGGTGCGCCACCCAACTCGGTTGGGTCGATGCCCAGGAGTAGGTGGTGCATGACTGGGTTGCCGACAAAGGTAGCGTTCAGGATATCTTCCCGGG
>JBCCHN010000229.1:0-3763 GCA_039028695.1 Pseudomonadota bacterium | reverse complement strand
CTTCAAGATTGTCTGCAAGAGGCCCAGTTCAAGACGAATAAATTCGAAGACCGGGAAGAAGATTTTTTACCAAGACTTGCCGCACAAAGGTGCGGATTGAGCTTTGGCGAGATGAGCGAGCCGGGTTTAGATCAATGACCGCCGGAGCTCTTGGCGGGCCGTGTCCCTGACCGGCGATGACGGTAAACGCCTATCGTTCTTAATATTCTGTTATTACTTTTCCAGGTAATTTTTAGAGGATTGCCATGGAAAATCCACCTGCTGAAACTCGGAACACCGACGACGGTCCTTTCAAAAAATGGGGCTTTTGGGCTGTCATCGTTGGTGCGGTTGCACTTATCCTCGTCTTTATTCAAATCGGCGCTCCCATGATGGAGCCTAAGCCCTCGGTGGGTACGCAGATTGGTGAGATCGCGGGTGAAATCAAAAGATCCGCATGGCGCTCATTTCTGGGGCTTTCCGGCGGCAATATCGAACCGGAGCCGGTTTCCGCGACGAGTTATCTGACGCTCACGGCTCCCATTCTTGGGGTCGTGGCAATCGTTCTGGCATTAATATCCGGCCTGCTGCGTGAAAACTGGCGATATCCGGTCTACGCCACAGGTCTTGGCGCATCGGCGATCCTCTTTCATTTTTTCTGGTGGATCGCCTTACTATTCGCCGGTGTTCTCATCCTCGTTGCAATCATCGAAAACATTGGCGATATCTTTAACTTTGGGTAACCGGGTTGATCCTTCCGACAGAGCTTACGTTCCGCACCGCTTATGAGGCTGGGCTCAGCAAAAGACAAACTTCAATAGTTTATCTTAATTGATCTAACTAAAAAAAAGCCCGAGTTTTGATTCTCGAGCGCCACCTCACCCCCGCATCTTACCGCCGTTAGGATCGTAAAGGGGATGGGCGGTGACTCTTGCCGGATAGCGTTGCCCCAGGATCTCGACCTCCAGCGCCGTACCGTCGGTAGCCAGCGCCGTGGGGACGTACCCCAGGGCCATGGACTTTTGCACATAATGGGCATAGCCCCCCGAGGTCACATAGCCTACGGCGCTGTCGTCGTGGAAGATGGCTTCGTCGTTGGAGACGTCGATGTCGTCGGTCTCGATGGTTATGGTGACCAGCTTTTTGCTTGGTCCGTTGGCCTTTTCAGCTTCGGCGGCGGCCTTGCCGATGAAGTCCTTGTCCCAGTTGATGAAGGCATCCAGTCCGGATTCCGCTGCCGTGAAGTCGGGACGGAAATCCAGGGTCCAGGCGCCCCAGTTCTTTTCCAGGCGCAGGGACATGAGCGCCCGGGCGCCATAGAGGGTCAAGCCTAGATCTGCGCCGGCTTCTTCGATCTGCTCAAAGAGTTTCATCTGATATTGGGGGGCGCAGTAAACCTCGTAGCCCAGCTCGCCAGAGAAGGAGACCCGTAAGAGGATAACGGGGACACCTCCTACGAAGGTCTTGCGGATGTCCCGGAACTTAAGCGCCTCGGCGGAGACATCGTCCCGACAAATGCGTGACAACAGTTCCCGCGACTTGGGTCCGGAGATGCCAATACCATGAAAATCATCGGAGCGGTTCTCATAAGTGACCCCGCTTTCAGGCAATTGCCGCTCGAACCAGCGGCGGTGCATTTCTTGCGCGGCGCCGGAGCCGAAGAGCATGAAGTGTTCTTCGCCGAGACAGGCCACGGTCAGGTCGCCGTAGAGTTTGCCTTTGGGGGTCAGCATGGGGGTGAGGGTCAGGCGCCCCGTCTTGGGAATGCGCCCGGCCAGCACATGGTCCAGGAAGGCACGCGCGCCGGGTCCTTTAAACTCGTGCTTAGCGAAGTTGGCGATCTCCACCGCGCCGACCCCTTCGCGCACGGCTTTGACTTCTTTCGCCACATAGTCATGGGCGCGGGAGCGGCGGAAGGTGGGCTCCTCGTGGGCACCGTCGGGACTGTCGGCGAACCAGAGCGCCGTTTCCAGGCCGAAGCCGTCGCCCATGACCGCGCCCCGGGCCACCAGCCGGTCATAAAGGGAGGTGGTCTTTTGCCGCCGGCCCTTGGGCAGGGTCTCGTTGGGGAAGGTCAGGATAAAGCGCCGCTCGTAATTTTCCGACGACTTCACCGTGCCGTAGTCCGGCGTGGCATAGTCGCCAAAGCGGGCCACGTCCATGGCCCATACGTCGATGGAGGGCTCCCCATCCATCATCCATTCGGCGAGGCACAGACCCACACCGCCGCCCTGGCAGAAGCCGGCCATGACCCCCACGGCGACCCAATAGTTGGTCATGCCCGGCACCGGTCCGATCATGGGGTTGCCGTCCGGCCCGAAGGTAAAGGGCCCGTTGATCATGTCCTTGATGCCGGCCCGGCCGAGGGCGGGAATGCGCTCGAAGCCCAGCTCCAGACGGTCAGCGATGCGGTCCAGATCGGGGGGCAGCAGCTCATGCCCAAAATCCATGGGCGTGCCGTCCACCTTCCAGGGGGTTGACCGAGGCTCATAGGTGCCCAACAGCATGCCCTGGCGCTCCTGCCGGAAATAGATGTTTCCCTCATAATCGATGCCCGCCGGCAGGCGATCCTCGCCCCGCTCGGCGATTTCGGGAATGGCCTCGGTGATCAGATAGTGGTGCTCCATGGGCTGCACCGGCAGATGCAGGCCTGCCATGTGGCCCACTTCCCGGGCCCAAAGGCCGCCCGCATTGACGATCATCTCCGCGTTGATGGTGCCCTTTTCCGTCACCACGTCCCAGCTCCCGTCGGTCCGCTGATTGGTCTCCAGCACGGGCGTGTGGGTGTAGTATTTGGCCCCATGGACCTTGGCTGACTTGGCATAGGCATAGGTGACGCCCGAAGGGTCTATATCCCCGTCCAGGGGGTCCCACAGGGCGGCCACGTAATGGCTGGGATCGATCAGGGGATGGCGCCGGGCCGCTTCCTCCACCGAAATGAATTCCTGATCCAGCCCCATGTAGCGGGCCTTGGAGCGTTCCCGTTTCAGGTAGTCGTGCCAATCCTCGTTGGAGGCCAGGTAAAAGCCGCCGGTGGAATGCATACCCACGGACTGGCCCGAAGTCTCTTCGATCTCCTTATAGAGGTTAATGGTATAGCCCTGCAGGCGTGAGATGTTGGGATCCGACGAGATGGTGTGGATCTGTCCCGCCGCATGCCAGGACGAGCCCGAGGTCAGCTCATTGCGCTCCAGCAGGATCACATCCTTCCAGCCGAACTTGGCCAAGTGAAATAGGATCGAGCAGCCCACAACACCGCCGCCAATGATCACGACCTTTGCATGACTTTCCATCTTGTCCCTCTTATTTTTCCGAGTCTTCCATTTTTTTAACTGGCCTTTTAGTACCAGGCATCCGGCATTGACTCCTTGCGCCGCGTCACAAAGTCGCGCAAGGCCTCGTCCTTGGCAGGATCCAATGCCGGTGCCTCGTAGCCCTTCAGCATGTCGTTCCATCGCGCGTGGGCACGGGTCATGGTGTCCTGCGCGCCCTTTTCCGACCACTGCTCGAAGGACTCAGAATCCGACATGGTCGCGTCGTAAAAGGCGGTTTCGTAATTTGCCATGGTGTGGCCGCAGCCCAGGAAGTGGCCCGAGGGCTCAACCTCCCGATAGGCATCCTGGGCGATGGCATTGTCATCCAGGGGCAGGCCTTCCAGCAGCACTTGATAGGCGCCCAGGCGATCCGCGTCGATGATCAGCTTTTCAAAGGAGGTCACCAGCCCCCCCTCAAGCCAGCCGGCGGCATGGAGCACGAAGTTGGCCCCGCCGATCGCGGTGGCGTG
>JBCCHN010000228.1:0-3877 GCA_039028695.1 Pseudomonadota bacterium | reverse complement strand
GCGCCGTGCCGGCTGGAACATCGAGATTGACTCTGTCACCCGGGTCCGGGCCACAAAAACGGATTTCCTTGTGGATACGGATGTGGATGCCCGGGAGGACGGGATCTCTATCTTCAGTAAGGCTTGGCGCGCGCGCATCCCGAGAGATGGTGTTTAGAATTTGTATGTTTCAAGGACAAATTTTGGCTCCGCGCGGTCGAAAATTAGGTTGCTTAAGTCAATATCGGAATAGTCTTGAATATTATCGCTCTTTGATTTGCTTTTTCTCGGTGGGTGGTTACCAGTTTTGATCATAGGCATCTTTAGGACGTTTTATCCATGGATAGTTAACCATCGAAATTTTCCAAATTGCTGGAGTGGCTCGGCGTGGAGCCGCCCCGCAATGCAATTGGAGTCTAGGAAGAACCCGCGACATTTTCTGGGCGTCGATTTTTGATGCTCGCCGTGTTCTTTTACCCGATCTCAACGTCCGCTTTGAGATCCAATTGTGGGCATTGGAATAGCCTCAGAGTCCCGACGAGTTTTAGCCACAAACGGTTGTTGCTTCAGTCCACCCGTCACTGCCTCGGCGGTAGTACCAACTAACTATTGGAACTCTGATGGGCCTGCTATATTGCCTTGATGAGTTCGAAGTCACCATTTGCGAATCTTGCGTGGCAAAACTTAGAAAGATCAATGGAAGGTGCTCCTTCGGTAATCCAACGGCAGAGCTGCTGGCCCACAACGGGCCCAAGAGCGAAACCGTGCCCGCTGAATCCGCAGGCAACAAAGAGATTTCCATGCTTTGTCATACGGTCAATTATGGGAATAAGGTCGGGCGTGATATCGAGGCGGCCCGCCCAGCATTCCGCGAGCGCCAGCGCACCGACCCTCGGAAACATTTTACGAAACTCGGCCAGGTTCGCCTCGATTTTCCGGGAATTCACGGGTGGCTCTTGTAGGGCCTCGTACTTTTGGCTTCCTGAAAAGAGGTCGGTAAAACTGCGCGCCAAATCGGATCCGACTGTCAAACGCAGCAAGCGGTAATTTCGGCGAAATGCGGGAAGGAAATAGCGCAGATTGCTGAGGCTTTCCAGCGTTAGGTCGTAGTCCGTGCCCACACCGCGGTAACCGTTTCCGATGGTGAAGCTTCCATCTGGCCTGGGACGAAAGGATACCTTGGGCCCCCACATGGCCAGTTTGGTAAATGGCTGTACCGGCGACGTCCGAGCGACTGAAGAGCGAATGATCTGGACGGGAAAATTGTAGCCAAGCTGTTTTAAGAGCATCCTTGATCCTATTCCACCGGCAATAACTATCGTATTCGCCCGAACCGCCCCGGCCCTGGTAATCAATCCATGTAACTGCCCGTTCTGCATCATAAATCCGGTGACGAGTTGGTTTAGAAGTATATCGGCCCCCGCTGCCCTGGCGGCCTTGGCCACCGTCAATGTGGAGGTCGGCGGTTCGCAATGCCCGTCATCTGGGGTATAGAGCGCACAACGCCATTCCCCCTGGAGATCGGGAAGCTTCCCCGCCAGTTCCCGAGAACTCAAGATTACGGTTTTGAGTCCACTGTCCTGAGCCGCCGCGAAATTCCGGTTCACCAAATCTTCATCCGCTGCCGATTGCGCTGGTACCAGAATACCTTCTCTTACGTAATGGGTGCCGTCGGCCCCGAATTCTTCGGTAATGCCGTTCCAGAGCTTTTGTGCCTCTGTAGCGAGGGGGATTTCCGCGGGATGCCTCCCTTGCTGACGGATAAAGCCCCATGCACGGCTTGACTGCTCGCCTGAGACGCCGCCGCGGTCGAAAACCGCAACCCGCCGACCCTGACGTGCCAAAAACAAAGCCGTCGAACAACCGACTATTCCAGCGCCCACAATGGCGATGTCGTAGCCTTCAGGTAAGGTTTGCGATGACATGGGACAGAGCGGCTCCTTTTGAAGTCTCATTCACTTGCTATCGAAACTTCGATTTCCCTGAGCGCGCTCACAGGAGGATCAGTAAGTCCGACTACCTGCAGTTTCTCCGCCGCTGACACGCCGCCCCAAACGTCATGGGTTAAAGAAAATTGATGGATCGGCAGACTCCGAACTTACGGTCCCGCAACCGAGATTGCGTGATGATTCTAGGCAGCGTCATTCCACCTTTCAACTTGCCAAATGGTGACGCATTGCGCCAAAATTTCTTGATGCAGAAACTGAGATTTAAACTTCCACCCCCTAACTCATTAGTGACCTTCGAGGCCGCTGCTCGTCACCTGAGCTTTACCAAGGCTGCTAAGGAATTGAACGTGACAAGGGTTGCCGCAAGCGCTCAGGTTAAAGCGCTGGAGAATCATATCGGCGTGCTCCTTTTCGAGCGGATGCACCGGGCGATAAGGCTCACACCTGCTGGAGAGGTTCTGGCCCAAAGCGTATCAATATCGCTGAATGATATTGCCGAAACAATCGAATCGATCCAGACGCCGGAATTAGGCAACCGCCTGACGGTTGCGGCCAGTCCGAGTATTATGACCCATTGGTTGATGCCCCGGATTGGCGAGTTCCGAGACAAACACCCCGATGTAGATATCCGTTTTCTTGTCTCGGACAGCTACATCAACTTGGCCGCTGAAGGCGTGGATGTCGCCATTCGATACGGCGACGGTCGATGGATCGGAACCAAGGCCATGAAATTGGCCCGGGTCCAGCACTTTCCCGTCTGCAGTCCCAATTATCTAGGGACGCGCGGCAAACTCCGCGCGCCGGAAGATCTGGTTGGTGAACAGCTGTTGCATCTGGGCGGTGGCTACGAACAGCAGATGCATTGGAAAAGCTGGTTTCAGGCGCAAGATGTCCCGCCGCCAGCAAAGCTACACGGTTTGTCCTTCGACAGTCATCACAGTTTGGTGCAGGCCGCTATCGAAGGACAGGGGGTTGCTCTATTGGGGCCACCTTTAATCTCGCGGCACATTCTGCAGGGCCATCTTATTCGCGCGATCGACGTGCCGTCTCTTTTGCATCAATATTGCTGGCTGGCGACACCTGAAAAGGGCCCGCTTTCGTCGATAGCCCAGGCCTTTTGCGATTGGATTCAAGCTGCCATGGCAGATGACACTGAACAACTCTGCGAAGGTGACTGAAGTTTCCGTTGGTCTGGGCTCATGTCCCGTCGCGCAAAACCACCGTTGCCTCAAGAGACCCTGGAAAAGGCGCGCGCGCCGGTTCGCCAGCCGGCAGCGCGACCGTAAAGTCCAATCAGGGTGAGGTTTTTGTTTTGGCCGCCGCTTCGCCTCACCGATCCCAAAAGACCACTAGCAATTTCATCAGAGCTCTACGACATCCACCAACGATCCAAAAGGCGTCCACCGTCTAGTTCCCAAGAGCCCGACATCTCCGACGGGTGTCCAATTTTGGTCGACATGGCAAAAACGTTATTGGCGAAAAGCGGGATAACAGTGCCGCCTTCGTCTCTCAAGATCACCTGTATCTCTCGGTACATCTCGGCACGTTTGGCATTGTCCAGTTCGGCACGGGCTTCAACAATCAGCTGGTTCAGACGATCATGCTGAAAGAAGCTATCGTTCCAGGGCGCACCGTCCAAGTAAGCTGTCGAGAGGATAAGGTCCTCGGTCGGGCGGGCGCCCCAAAAGGAAGCCACCCAAGGTTTTTTCATCCAGACCGAAGAATAGTACCCATCGGCTGGCTCACGCACGATTTCCAGATTGATCCCGATTGGTGCCAGCTGTTCGCGAAAAGCCGTGACACCGTCTATGGCGCCCGGGTAAAGCACATCCGATACGGAGAGGCTTAAGTCGAGGCTATCGTGACCGGCCTGCTTCAGGTGATGACGGGCTTTGTCAGGGTCGTAGGTCCGCTGCTCCAGATCACCCGCATAAAATTGGTGACTCGGT
>JBCCHN010000227.1:0-3904 GCA_039028695.1 Pseudomonadota bacterium | reverse complement strand
GATACGGATATCGATCTGCACCGGGCCGGGGATTTCGGCGATGCGGATGCAGAATCGCTGCGCGCCTATGTCGGCGAACTGGGGCTCACGAACCTCGACTCCTTACGTCGTTACGATGAGCCAAAAACACTCCCTTATTCAATCAACCGAGTCTGTCCAACTTTCCATGACGGGGTACAATTCAGCATTCCCGAAAGCCATGCTGTCGGGATTCTTCACGGCGGTGCCAAAGAGAACGCCTCTGTCCGCCGCTAAATCTTTCAATCGGGGGCCTGGTGGGCTGGCAGGAAGAACTTCGGCTTTGGCCTCTGTCAGCAACACTGTTGAAGTAAGGCCTGCGAGACCGCCAAGAAAATTTCTGCGGTTTATCATTATTGGTTCCCACTGAGAGGTTTAACATATTGCTGAAACCCGCTTCCAGCGGAACCGCAAAAGAAGTAACGATGCCGACCAAAATGTTGCTCAAGGTACATTTAGAAGCGGGCCTCCGGCCAAGCTTCCAATTTGCTATGAGAAGAATCGTATCAAGGACATTCCAAGCGTAAATGGCCAAATTGCGGCATCAAGTAGAGCGGAAAAAAAAAGCTGTGCCACCATCTTCCTCACCCACCTTAAGCACATAAAAATTCCGGTACAAAAAAGCTGCAAAGGTGAGAAGCCCAACAGCAATGTAAGTTATGGCCACCACTCGCCAAGCACTTTTGGGACTTTTCCCGATGCTCTCCACAAAGGCCCCCATCTTATTAATTGGCGCCGGATAAGAAAATGCCTGCTGATCAGGACACACCCTTGATCAGGTCCCAGAAATCACTGCGGTTATTGGTCTTGGGGAAGGGCTTATCTGGGACGGGCACGCCCAGGAAGGCGCAAAGAGGCTCCCATCCCTGTTTTACCTCATGGACCAATAGCCGATTGGCTGGGATCGCCGCCTTCACTGCCTCGCCATGCTTAATAAAGGCCGCCTCCAGCGCGTCCACGTCGGCTCCCGCAGGGATTCCCGTCTGCGCGACGATCTCGCCTGCCATCGCCAGCCAGTCGTGCAGGTGGTCAGGTGCCTGATCCGCTTCCGACAACAGCTTATAAATGGTTTCCGAAAAACTCTCCGCCCATCTGCGTGAGTCGCGATAGCCTAGTATAAACTTCGCCTCCGGGTAAAAAGCATTCAGTTCACGAAAGAATCTCGCCGTCGGCCAGTCAACCGCGCTGTTGTAGCCACTATAGATCGACGGCCAGTCTGGCCGTCCCGCCAAGGCTGCCTGCCAAAGCGGCAGCTGGACCGGCAGATTGCTGGCCACTTCTTCCATGTGGTGACAGGGCCCGAAGTTCAGCTCTTCCAGTGCAAGCTTCAGCGAATAAGACCCCGTGCGCCCCACGCCCACGCCAATAATGTTGATCGCCATAATTTTTCTCTTGTTTTTGCCGAATTCAATAAGAACTGCCTACAGCCAGCTCTTAGTTTATAGCTTTCTCAGCTTGGTGAAAGCGGCGATCTGTCTAGAGCCCCTGAAACTCGTAGGTCAGACCACTTCTTTTTGGGAGGATCAAGATGGCGGCTGATGGAGGGAGTATTATTGGTACTTCAAGCTTTGCGGTTGAGGGAGCTGTGGGAAGTTATTGGATGATTAAGGGGTCTTAAGCCCAATTGAATACTATTTCCATTTTCCGAATTGCCCGTTTCGGAGTGCGTCGACACTATAGCAACCGCCACCAGCGAAGACGAGAAATAGAAAAATGAAGCAATAAAGGATTGCCGCGTCACCTCCATTGTTTGTTGGAAAGAAGTCGCGGGGGGCGTGAGCCAACCAATAGGCAAATGCCATCGTGCCCGAACTTAAAAAAGCGGCGATGCGTGTTTGAAATCCGATAACTATCAGCAGGCCGCACACAATCTCAATCACTCCCGCCCACCAGCCCAGCGACAAAGTCTCGGTCACACGCTCCGTAGCAGGTACACCGATCAGCTTTTGCGTCCCGTGTAGCAAAAAAATAAGTCCGGCAACAGCGCGCAGCAGGCTAAGAAAGATTGGGGTGTAGGCGTTCAATCGATCAGGCATTGATGTAATCCTGTGTTGCTTCCGGAAGTTCGTTAGCTCTCGGCTTGCATTTATTACCTATCAAAATGTGCAAATCAATTTTCGGACCATCAATAGCAAAATCTCATTCTGACTCGCCAGCTAAGCCCTTGATTTATAGAAGCACGAATAAAGCGTGAAATGTCGGAATTTTTAGGGAGTTCTGCCGGTTTGAGTCGAACTATGGATCAAGGGGTTGGGCAGGAACGCCTTTTCTGCTTCTTCTTATTGCTGCGCCTCTGAGCAATCAGCAAAAGCTTTTGAAATTTCGGACATTCAAAATGATCTCTTTCAGGGCAATTCGCGACATGCCTCAAGAGGTCTTTGACCGCTGTCAGTTGCCTAATTTGAAGGTCGACCTCATCAGCCTTTGCATTCACCTTCTCTCTATCGACGGCAAAACTTCCGCCCCCCGTGGCCATGCTGGAAATCTCCTCCAACGAAAATCCCGATTGACGCCCCAAGCCGATAAATGCCAGTTGATCTAAGACTTCATGCGGAAAAAGGCGCCTCAGACCGTGCCGACCAATCGACCGAATGAGCCCTCTTTCTTCGTAATATCGGAGTGTTGAGGCAGCCAGTCCGCTGCGTTGAGCAACTTCTCCAATGTCCAATGCATTCGAATTCAACATTGCTCTTGACCTCAAGTTGACTTGAAGTAGTAGCATCCCATCACGATTTAGAATTATCAAGGGGAGCTAGGTATCTATGGACAGTGAATTCTGGCAAACACGTTGGCGAAACAACGAAATCGGCTTTCACGAGGGGCAGCCTAATCTCTTACTCCGGGAGCATTTCCATCAGCTGAACCTAACGGAGGGCAGCCAGATCTTTGTTCCCTTGTGCGGCAAGGCCATGGACCTGGATTGGCTTGCCGGCAACGGACATCAGGTGATCGGCATAGAGCTAAATCAGACCGCCGTTGAAGAGGTATTTAAAAGAAACGATCTGGCCCCGGACATCCATGCCGGCGAGCATCATCTGCGCTATCGAGCGGCAGGACTCGAGATTTTTGTGGGAGATTTCTTTCACCTTTCCTCGGAGATGATTGGCGTCATTGATGCCGTCTATGACCGCGCTGCCCTTGTGGCTCTTCCAGCCCCTATGAGGCGGAAATACGCTCAACATCTCTATGACATTACCGGGGGGACTCACCAGCTCACTATCACCTTTGATTATGACCAAGCGCAGATGGACGGCCCGCCGTTCTCCATCCCAGCTGAAGAAGTTGCGGCTCTCTACGGGGATAAGTATCACTTTGAATTGGTGGCCAGTCAGAAAATATCTGGACCGCTTTCAAAGCGCTGTGCCGGGACTGAGAATGCGTGGCTGCTCAAGGCCAATTGACATGCCGTATTTATCTCCCAATTTTTGGTGGGGTTTTTGGCGGGGAATTGTGTCTCAGTCGGTCTTTTTGTGTCCTTCAGACATTAAGGAGCTTGCCTAATATCACTGTGATTACAGGCCGGTCGAGCGTGCTGATTTTATATATGAGAGGCGCGAAGATTGACGCTCAATCATCCAATCTCATTCTGACAAGCTTGCTAAGGTATTGATTTATAACACCGTGAACAAAGCATGAAATGTCAGAATATGCGCAGTTTTATGCGGGTTTGAGGGAATTACAAATCAGGTGCTCTACCAGTTGAGCTAACGGGGCTTTTTATTGTTTTTCAATGATTTAATAAAAATCTTATTCGGTATAGGGGGTTGATTCCGACGAATTGTCTTTGGGCATCCCAATCCCTGTCCTTGTTCCGATACCGCCAGGTAACAAAAATGCGGACTTTCTGCAATTCATTTTGGATCTTTCGCTTGGCATAGATTGAACG
>JBCCHN010000226.1:0-3991 GCA_039028695.1 Pseudomonadota bacterium | reverse complement strand
GACACGTACCAGTGAAATATCTCTCTGCCAGCGATTGGTATTCCTTAGTGCTTTATCGTGTTCCAATAACCATTGATGAAACCGGGGAAAAAGTCACCAATGACCATGTGCATACCTAATTTATGTGGTGTTGTACAGGGAGTCGGGCTGACATTCGCATCGATTCACTAACGGCATACGTCGCTCCACCGGCGAGACGCACCTCGAAAAAGTCACTGTCCTGCTCCTGACTCGTGGCATCGAGAGCAAAACCGAGAAACGCTTCTTCGGCCGTGGCGCTGTTCACGTTGCTGTCGTAGCCCACTGCGGTCGAGGCCTCAAGATAGCGCGACCAACGACGATCCTGACTGCGCATCGCGATCGTCTGGCGCAGCGAGGCGATTTCGGCACGGGCCTTTTCGGGTGGTTGCGAGGCATCGAGGCGATCGAGCTGAGCCGTTGCTTTGGTGTATTGGTCACGGGCGACGAGCACCCGAGCGTAGTCGAGGCGAGCCCCATGAAACGACGGCGTGAGCGTTAGTAGACGCTCGAAGATCAGTTCGGCGCGCCCCACCTCACCGGCGTCCATTAACGACAAAGCCAGAAGGTAATCAAAATCGGCTTGTCCAGCCGTGGTTTGGCGATAGGGTTCAAGCTGCGCCAACGCGGCCGCCGGCTCACGTTGATCCAGTAGACGACGTGCCTGCTCCATCGCACCGGTCACATCGGCTGCCGCAGCAGGCGCCATGACGACAGGCAGTGCGGCAAAAAACGCAAGCGGTTTCAATGTGAATGCACGATCGTCGGAACTCATGGTCAGTGTCGGTCCTTGGCTTACGTGGTTCGATTACGGGTCCTCGGCAACGCACAGCGTTCGCCGCGCCGCCGATCGGCCACACGCTAATTAGATGCGCGTAAGGCCAAAAGCAAGTTCTTTGCCGTCCCCACGAGGGTGAGGTTAAACTGGCGGTGGCGACCTTTATCCCACAAGGGACCATAAGCTGCGAGGTCCTCGGGCACTTGGGTCCAACTCTTGACCTTCACCAAGCCGCGCACGCCATGGGGCGCCGCAATTGAACCCAAGCAAACCAGCCGCGAAGCCATGGGGCGCGCCGCCCGATCCAAAGCCTACGCCGGCTCAGCTGCGGGCTCAGCGTCAGCCGATGTGGCCGCAGCCGCTTCCTCGGCTGCCTTGGCGGCTTCGGCCATGCGCTCTTGGGCCTTGGCTTTGGGCTGGCTTTTTTTGGTCTGCCTGGGAATGCGCCGTTCGGAAATGATCTCGGCATTGGCTAAGAAACGGGCCACTCGGTCGGTGGGTTTGGCCCCAACGGAGACCCAATGCTTGGCCCGCTCCTCATTCAGCCGAAGGCGATCTGGATGATCTTTGGCGACCATGGGATCGAAAGTGCCGATCTTTTCGATAAAACGGCCATCTCGCGGGCTACGTACATCAGCAACCACGATCCGGTAGAAGGGGCGTTTTTTGGCACCGCCACGGGCTAGACGAATTTTCAACGACATTTTTTCTCACTCTTTCAATAGGTTAGTTTCAACTGGTAGGGGTCACTCGACGGCATAACAAACAGCTTGGATCTTGTTCCCATCCAAGTCTCGCACATAAGCGCCGTAGTAATTCTCTGAATAGTGGGGCCTGAGGCCCGGTTTTCCTTCGTCCGCTCCGCCCGATTCCAACGCGAAACGATGAAAGGCATCAACGGCATCTCGGCTGGGCGCCAAAAAAGCCACGTGGGTGCCATTGCCAACGGTCGCGGGCTTTTCGTCGAAGGGCGAGCAGACCCAAAAGCGCGGCCCTTCTTCAGTGGCGCAGGCATAGGCAATGGCCCAGTCGCCTTCGACCACCCTGTTGAGCCCAAGAGCGCCCAAGACCTTGTCATAGAAGGCTGTGGCCGCCGGCAAATCGTTGGTGCCCAACATAAAATGGCTCAGCATCCCGCTACCCGACATCAGCGACGCCCTCCACCCGGCATGCCGCCCGGCGGCAGAAGACCGGCCATGCCGCCCCGCAACATGCCTTTTTTGCCCAGCTTGTTGACTTTTTTCATCATCTTGCTGGCGTCCATGTACTGCTTGAGCAGCTTGTTCACCTCTTGGACCGTGGTGCCCGACCCCTTTGCAATACGCTGCTTGCGGGATGCCTTGATGATTTCCGGGCGTTCCCGTTCCCGGTCGGTCATAGAGGACATCATGGCGAGCTGCCGCTTGACCATGCCGTCGTCCATTTTAGATTTCTTGACCTGTTGCATCTGGGCCGCCGACAAGCCCGGTAACATCCCCATGAGGCTGGACAAGCCACCCATCTTTTGCATCTGCTTAAGCTGGGTCGTCATGTCGTTCAGGTCGAACTTGCCCTTCTGAATTTTTTTGGCGAGTTTTTCCGCCTCTTCCGCCTCAATGGTTTCCTGGGCCTTTTCCACCAGGGACACCACATCGCCCATGCCCAAAATGCGCGAGGCGACCCGGTCCGGGTGGAAGTCTTCGAGCTGATCCAGCTTTTCGCCCACACCCAACAATTTGATGGGGCAACCAGTAACCGCGCGCATGGATAGCGCCGCACCGCCACGGGCATCGCCATCCACCCGAGTCAAGACGATACCAGTCAGGCCAATCTGCTCTTTGAAGGCGCTGGCCACGTTGACCGCGTCCTGACCGGTCATGGCATCGGCGACAAGCAAGGTCTCATGGGGTGTGGCCGCGTCGCGCACCTCGGCAACCTCGGCCATCAATTCCTCGTCGATGGCCAGCCGACCAGCTGTGTCCAGCATGACCACGTCGAAGCCTTCCAGCGCCCCCATCTGGAGGGCCCGTTTGGCGATCTTAACAGGGGTCTCACCGGCCACGATGGGCAAGGTACGCACCGCCGCCTGCTCGCCGAGCACCCGCAACTGCTCCTGGGCCGCGGGCCGGCGCACGTCAAGGGAGGCCATGAGGACCTTTTTCTTGCCGCGCTCGCCCAAGCGTCGAGCAATCTTGGCGCAGGACGTGGTCTTACCCGAACCCTGTAAGCCCACCAGCATAATGGCCGCCGGTGGGGTGACATCGATGGACAAGGGTTCGGCCGTGGCGCCCAACATGTCCACCATGTGATCATGGACAATCTTGATGACCTGCTGACCGGGGGTAACCGAGCGCAGAACCTCGGCGCCAATGGCTTTTTCCTTCACGCCAGCGATGAAGTCCTTCACCACTGGCAAGGCCACGTCAGCCTCAAGCAGGGCCAAACGCACCTCGCGCAAGGCCGCGGTCACATCGCCCTCGTTTAAGGCGCCCCGCCGGGTCAGTTTGCCAAGGACATCGCCTAGGCGGTCTTGAAGACTATCGAACATTGACCAACCAGTCTGCCATTTGCCGACGCCAGGCCTATCCCAAACGCAGTTTACGCCAGTGCGCGACACTCGCGGACTGGCGGGACCTCAATCTCTTAGACGAGGCTTGCCTTGGGTTTCCCTGGCGTGATGGGCGGAACCTAGGCACCCAAGCGCTCAGCGTCAAGCAAATCCTGCATCGTGGTCAGGCTGGCGGAGGCCAAGAGAGCATTTCCCGATTGATCGATTGGAATTGACGATAGAGAGCTTGGATGGTTTGTTGCACCAGCGAACCCCTTAAACCACCAATCAATCGCCAATCGGACCACCTGGCTATGGCACCCCGGCCCTTCATTAAGATGCACGGATTGGGCAATGATTTCGTGATATTCGACGCCCGCAAGCAGCCTTTGGCGCTCAGCGATGCTGCGGCACGGGCCATTGCCGATCGGAAAGAAGGGGTTGGCTGTGACCAGCTGATTGTGATGGAGCCGCCCCAAGCAGCGGATGCCGATGTTTTCATGCGCATTCGCAACGCGGACGGCGGGGAGGTGGAGGCCTGCGGCAACGCGGCCCGCTGCGTCGCCTCGCTGGTGATCGATGAAAGGAAAAGCCCAATCACCATCGAGTCCGTGGTCGGCCTGTTGCCCGCTGAAAAGGCGGACCAAAATCGCTACAGCGTGGATATG
>JBCCHN010000225.1:0-4188 GCA_039028695.1 Pseudomonadota bacterium | reverse complement strand
GGTCGGGCCTGGCGGAGGCGGCCGGCCTGAGCGTGCTCGCTTTCCACTAGGATCTCGTTGGCGATAATCTGGGGATGGGAAATCACCTCGTGCCGGGTGAGCACCGGCGCGCAAGGGACGTCATGGGACTCAAGGCGGGCGAGCCAATGGGCCGAGTTGTTATGCCGCAAGGCCTCTTGAGTGAGGTTCAGGCGCTCGTCGATGTTCTTTTGTCGTAAAGCCGCGGTCAAAAAGCGCGGATCTTCAAGCCATTCGGGGCGCTCTACGGCCTGGATCAGACCTTGCCATTCCTTGTCCGACTGCACGGCGACCGAGATGAAACCGTCGCTGGTCTCGTAGATGAGGTCGATGAAACTTTGTGCCTTGGCCTGGGCAAACTCCCTGCCCACGAAGGTCTGGCTGCTCATATCCGTGCTCCACAAAAAGGCGATCACGCTGTCGAGCATGGAGATACGCACATGTTGGCCCTGGCCATTGCGCTCGCGGCTGAAGAGGGCGGCGGTGATGGCCTGGGCGGCGGTGAAGCCGGTCAGTTTGTCGGGCAAGACGGTGCGCACCAGGCGCGGCCGGGTTTCGTCAGAGCCGGCCTGCACGGTGGTGAGGCCGGAAAGGGCCTGCACCAAAGGATCGTAGACCGGTTTATGGGCATAAGGCCCGGTCTCGCCGAAGCCACAGATGGAGACATAGACAATGTTGGGGGCGCGGGCACGCACCGCTTCTTCGCCCAGACCCATGCGCTCAGCCACGCCGGGGCGGAAATTCTGTACGAAGACATCGGCCCCGGCAATCATCTCCAACACCAGCTCCAAACCGCGCGGGTCCTTCAAATTCAAGGCGACTGAACGCTTGTTGCGGTTGTTGTTCAAATAGCTGGCGGCAAACCCACCCTGGCGGTTTGAGACCTGGCGGGTGAAGTCGCCGCCGCGAGGGTTTTCCACCTTGATGACCTCGGCGCCCTGGTCGGCCAGGATCATAGTGGCCAGGGGACCGGACACCATGGCCGTCAAATCGATGATGCGAATTCCGTGCAGTGGACCAGGCATGTGAAAAAGCCCTTCCTTTTATTTTTCGATCAGACCTTGGACGGCCGGCCCTCGTGAGGAACACGACGCACCTGTCCGACTTCGTGATCACCTACATAAAGCCCGAACTGATCTTCGATTTTTTCGCGTTGATAGCGCTCCAACATGGACTTGAGGGCCGGATCGGCGATGCGATCCCAAGGAATCGAATCGACCTTGATGAAACACATTCGGCCAGCAGCATCCTGCGTCAGGTCGGGCCGACTGTCCGCTTGACCCCGATAAACGATGATGTGTCGATCTCCCTTATCGTAAACCGCATATAAAAACGGCAACTGGACGTCTAGGCCCGCCGCCGCTAAGCGCCCTAACAAGGACTTGGGCTCAGCCCCATCACCCAACTTGGAGGCCAGAGGCAGCTTGAGCGCGCCACTTTCCGGCTCTTCGTAAAACAAGAGATGGTCCTCGCACTCCACCAAGGCGCCGATCTGGACCTGACCGGTGGCTTCTTGGACGTGCTGAGCCTCTTGTGCCAAGCCAAAGGAAACATAGGCGCCTCGACAATACCCCAAGGGTGGCTCGGATGAATAATCATAGGCGATCACCCGGCCGATCAGAATGTAGTGATCGCCCGCGTCCACAACCTCGTGCATGGCACAGTCCAGCCAGGCCACAGTGCCATCCAAAACCGGGCTGCCGCTTACTTTAGCGGAGCAGGCGATGCCGTCAAACTTGTCGGGCTTCGGGCTGGCGAAATGCCCGGAAAGGCCTCGCTGACTCTCGGCCAGAATGTTGATGGCAAAGTGTCCCGCCTTCTCGAAAACCGGGCAGCTTCCCGCTGTCTTGGCGATACAGATCAAAACCAGGGGCGGGTCCAAGGAGACGGAGGTAAAGGAGTTGGCGGTAAAGCCCCAGGGCCGCCTCTCCCCGTCCGTTGTGGTGACAACCGTGACGCCCGTGGCAAAGGCCCCAAAGGCCCGACGCAGATCCCGTGGATCTATCTCTTGGATTGGCACTCTTTTATCCCCTTGTCGGTACCAACGTCTATACGCCCGCTGGGTTTTCCAAATCGTGGCCCAGCTCTTTCAGATCCTGATAGCGGTCACCGATGCGATGATGAGGCCGGCCACCGATGCCTGCGCCCAGCGCCACAACGATCTCGTTCGGCGCCGGCGAATCGGAAATCGCAAACTGAATGGTCAAATAGTGCGAGCGCATGCCGGCGTCATGCTTGTGCATGAGGGGGATGGCGATCGCACCATTGGGCCCAGCGCGGGTGTTGCTAAAGGAGAGGTAGGACTTGGCCTGCACCGCGTCGCGGTAAAAGTTTCCGAATCGAAGGGTGTGGATCAGGCCCGAGCCGTGTTCGATTTCGCCCTCGGTTCCCACCACGGCTGCTTTGCCGTAGGCCTCCACAAGCTCACCGCCATCGCCGCCATCGCGGGCCGCCATGGAAAGAATTTCGCTCGTCAGCTTTTCTCCCAGAATGGGCGCTTGTGCCTGAATTTCAGGCTTCAAATCCTCGACATAGCCCCGGTCGGCCCAGGGATTGGTGAGTACCGCCGCCGCGGCGAAAAGGCGCCAGGTGGCGGGCGCAGCCTTGCCGCCTTCAATAAAGATATCTTCTTCATAACGAACGATTTTTCTAAGCAGTAACGCCATTAGGTATGGCCTTTCTTCCTTTGATCGGTGTTAGCCGCGCATGCGTTCGGCCTTGGGGTCGAACAGCACCTCGGTAATGAGCTTGGCCTTGCGCAGCTCTCCAAGGATCTCGATCTCCACCTCCAGCCCCTTGGCGATATGATCGACGGGTAAAAAACCGAGGGCCACGGATTTTTCCGAATAGTGAGCATAACCGCCTGAGGTGACAAAGCCCACCACTTCACCGTCAATATAGATGGGCTCGTCCGCCCAAACATCCGCATCGGTCGCATCGACCACGAAGGTGCAAAGGCGCCGGGCCGGCCCTTCGGCCTTTTCCTTCATGGCTGCCGCCTTGCCGATGAAATCAACCGGCTTGTTATAGGAGACAAAGCGATCCAATCCGGTCTCCACGGGCATATAATCGGGCTTGAATTCCCGCAGCCAGGAGCCGAAAGATTTCTCCAGGCGCAAAGACATCATAGCGCGCATGCCAAAGGGGGTGATGCCCAGGTCCGCACCGGCCCCTGTTAGGATGTGATAGAGGGCCACCTGCTCCTCCGCCGACACATAGATCTCATAACCCAGGTCACCCGTGTAGGATACCCGCTGAACAGTAGCCGCGCAGGGCCCGATGTCCAGCTGCCGCACGGTCATGAAAGGGAAGGCGACGTTTGAGACATCCGCGTCGGTCACCCGGGCCAAAAGATCGCGCGCCTTGGGTCCGGCAATCTGATACCCAATGCGCCGGGTGGAGATGTTGCGCAAGGTCACGCCCGCATCGGGCAAATGCTGTTCGAACCAGCGCTGATGGTAAGCCTGGGCTCCAAAGGAGCCGGTAATCTGAAAACGACCCTCGGCCAGGCAGGTGACGGTGAAATCACCGATCAGCTTGCCTCGCGGCGAAAGCATGGGCGTTAGAGACAGACGTCCCGCCTTAGGAATACGACCGGCCATGATGCGATCGAGCCAGTCCCGTGCGCCCGGACCCTCTACCAGGAATTTGCTGAAATTGTGGATTTCGTTCAAGCCGACGGCGCTGCGCACCGCGCGGCACTCCGCGCCCACCGCATCGAATGCATTCGAGCGGCGGAAGCTAGGAGTCTCCTCCAAAGGCTCGCCGTCGGGAGCGAAATAGTTCACCGCCTCCATGCCGTAGGCGGCGCCGAAGACCGCGCGACGGCTTTTCCACATTCCATAGGCCGGTGTGGTGTTGAAGGGGCGCGCCGCCGGCAATTCCTCATTAGGATAAGCCACGGAAAAGCGCCGCTGATAGTTTTCCCGCACCTTGGCGCGGGTATAACCCGGCGTGATCCAGTCGCCAAAGCGAGCCACGTCCATGGCAAAGACATCCCGCGACGGCTCGCCCTCGATCATCCATTCGGCCAGGATAAGGCCCACACCGCCGCCCTGGGAAAAGCCCGCCATGACCGCACAGGCGGACCAATAATTGCGCAAGCCGGGAACAGGGCCCACCAGGGGGTTGCCGTCGCTCGCAAAGGTGAAGGGGCCGTTGATCACCCGT
>JBCCHN010000224.1:0-4274 GCA_039028695.1 Pseudomonadota bacterium | reverse complement strand
TTGGAATTAAGGGGCGTGACGCCTGATAGCGATCAGGCGACCGAGCTTTCCAAGACTTCGGCGGACACAGCCAATCGGGAAGTCGGCCTGCTGCGCCAAATGAGGACAATCAGTCTCGTGTTCTTGTTGGTGCTGTTGGTCGGCATTGGGATCGGCATATGGAGCGTTTGGAAGCCTCAATCTACCGATACCGTTGCCTCCTCTGAGGAGGGCACGGGCCAGGTTCCCTTGGATGGGAAAACTCCCCCGATCGCGCCGGCACAAGACAATGGGTTGGCACAAGACAGTGCGGCCGGGGAGGCGGCGGCGATCAATGAAGCGCCCGGGGCGCCCCCGAGCCAGTCCGAAGATGCCGGAGAAGTGCAGCGATCTGCCAACTCTCAGGGCGAACTGCCAAACGCAAAGGCTGTGGACGCGGAGCGGAACCCGATTGGCGTGGAAAGCGGCGCCGATGCTGTTGTTAACTTGACCGCGGGCACAGGGCCTTTGTCCGCACCACAGCCGGCCTCCGGGGAAGAGGTGCAAATCGGCAGCGAGACTTCTGTGCCCGGACAAATAAGCGACAGGGTAGATCAGGATGGTGTAGCCGCCCGGCAAGTGATCCTGCCGCAAGAGGACCAAGGAAACGGCGGCGCCTCGGAAGGTACGACATCGCAAGGCACCACATCGCAAGGCACCACCTCTATCGAGGATCTGATCAAAGCGACAGATCCGGCCGCGGCCGAGGTACCAACGACAGGCGAGGATGCGGATCGTACGGCGGCCCTGACGGTGGGCGGGACGGTGGGCGGGACCTCGCCTGGCACCCAATCCGATCTACCCCCGGCGCCGTCCCGCAAGCCCCTGACCGAGCTGGAAACGTCGCGCATCCCTGTGGTCACGCCGGACCCCGTAGGTTATGTGGTTCAGCTCTATTCGGCGAAAAACCTGGCGGCGGCCGAGGCTGAAGGCCTGCGCCTATCAGAAAGCCTGAAGGCAGCCCTGGGCGGTGGGGGCTTGGCCATCGAAACGGCGGATGTGCCCGATAGCGGTACTTTTTACCGCCTGCGCAGCCAAACCCTGGAGACCAGGGCCGCTGCGGATTCGCTTTGTGCCCAATTCAAGCAATTGGGGCAGGATTGCTTGGTGGTGAAGCGGCAGTAGAAGGCTCGGCTTCTGGCGATCTCAGGCGCAAAGTCCTCAGCACCGTGGTTCAATCACTGGCAATGACGCATTCTGTGTAAAATTCTGTTAGGCTTGCGATAGAGTGAGTCGGGTTTTCGCTGCATGGGGAAGATGAGGCCTCGGCGTGGCGAGACGACGGAAACGTTCTAGACCGTCCTGATTGCCCAGGCAGATGAGCCAAAAGAGACTTGAGCTAAGCGACGCCAATCCCAGTCCGGTTATCGTGATCACGGGCGAGGGGACCGTGGCTTACGCCAATCCGGCCGCCCGATCGGTTGCTGGCCTTATTGTCGCGGGGGAACTTGGCGATGAACGGGTCACCGAAGCGCTCAGGCCCGGGCGAAAAGTCGATCAGGAGCCATTGGAATTTGCTACCGATGCGGCCGCGATCTTTTCTTTTGATCTGGTCGCGGCGCCCAATGCAGGCCATTGGTATCTCTTCGGACAGGATATCACCGCCTGCCGTTCTGCGGAACGATTGGCCATGGATTTGGCAAGGTTCCCCTCGGAAAACCCCAATCCGGTGTTGCGGGTCGGTGAAGACGGGCGGGTTCTTTACGCCAATGACGGTGCCTATTCGGCAGGGTTTTTGTCACTTTCGGATGGACATGAATTGGCGCAGGCTGAATTGGTTCAGGCCGCGCAACGGGCAAAAGAGCAGGGGCGGCGTCAGGATCTCGAATTTTCACGCGGCCACGACACTTGGTCCTTTGTTGCCACGCCCGTTCAGAACGAAAGCTATATCAACCTCTATGGCCTCAATACCTCCGAGCAAAGCCGAGCGCGAGATGCCTTGGCCGACAGTCGTGAAACCCTGCGAGCAGTCATCGATGCCGTGCCAGCGATCATCAATGTGAAGAGTGCTGATGGCTATTTTATCTTGGCGAACCCGGCTCAAGCGGCCTTTTACGGCCGAGTCCCCGAGGATTTGGTAGGTCACCATTTGGGCGAGATCGCAGATGCCCATTATACGGCGGACACCCTGGAGCGAGACCGCCAGGTCTTGGCCAGCGGACAGCCATTGATGCATTTTGAAGATCCCAGCCTGGATCAAGAAGGACGGTTAACAACTTGGTATTCAACGAAAGTTCCCCTGCTGGGTGGGGAGGGTCAGCCGAAGGCTATTCTGACTGTTTCCATCGATATTTCCGCCCGCAAGCGCACTGAAGAGGCTCTGAGGGAAAGCGAAGAGCGCTATGCCTTGGCCATGAAAGGCTCCAATGAAGGGCTATGGGATTGGAATCTGGAGACCCGCCAAATCACCATCTCCCCCCACCTGCGCGAGCTCTTGGGGCTGCCGCAGGGCAAGGAGGAAATATCGCCCGGAGAATGGGACCGGCCGGTCCATCCTGATGATCTGGAACAGTACAACAGGGCTCTTTACGACCACATTGAGGGTCGCACGCCACACTATACGGCGGAATACCGCATGCGCCGGCCCGGGGGAGGTTACCGTTGGGTCCGTGATCGCGGCATTTGTCTGCGCAACGATCAAGGGCATGCCTATCGCATGGCTGGCTCTACAGGAGATATCACCACCGCTAAGGAGGTGGAGCTGCAGTTGCGCCAGGCCAAGAACCAGGCCGAGGTGGCGAGCCAGGCCAAAAGCCAGTTCCTGGCTAATATGAGCCACGAATTACGCACACCGATGAATGCCATCATCGGCTTTTCCCGATTGGTTATGCGGCGGAGCCAGGAACAGCTTGCGCCCCAACAGTACGAAAACCTGGAAAAGATCCTGGTCTCGGCCGAACATCTTTTACAGCTCATTAACTCGGTTCTTGATCTATCCAAGATCGAGGCCGGGCAAATGGAAATTCAACGAGACAGAATCTCGCCGACCGAATTGGTTCGGGAGTGCATAACCAACCTGGAGCCCTTGGCGGCGGAAAAGGGACTACCCCTGACTCAGCGCCTTGAGGAAGGCCTGCCGCTTTTGATCACCGATCGAGATAAGCTCAGGCAGGTCTTGATCAATCTCTTGAGCAATGCGGTGAAGTTTACAGAGGCGGGCGAGATTTGCGTCTCCGTGGCCCGGGTTGGCGATTCAATTGTTTTTGCGGTTGCCGATAACGGTATCGGCATCGATGAGGCAAATCAGATTCAAATTTTCGAGGCTTTTCAACAAGTGGATAGCAGCTCTACCCGCGCTTACGGTGGCACGGGCCTGGGCCTTTCGATCAGCCGCCAGCTTTGCCATCTTATCGGCGGGGCGCTCGACTTGGAAAGTACGCCCGGCAAGGGCTCGACCTTCACCGTCACGCTGCCCCTTTCAGGCCACGCCACGGCGCCGCGGCCATCTGATGTGACGGAACCGGGTTCGGCGAAAGCTCTGGGCCGCGATTTTCAGCAAACCCTTTTGGCGATCGACGACGATCCCAATGCGATTTATTTGCTGCGGGAAAACCTTCGGGACCAAGGCTACCGCGTGATTGGCGCGGCCGATGGGAACGAGGGATTGCGTTTGGCCAAGGAGCTGCATCCCCGCGCCATCACATTGGATGTTCTGATGCCCGGAATGGACGGTTGGCAGGTCCTCCAAGCATTGAAGGATGATCCGGAGATCCGCCACATTCCGGTGATCATGCTGTCGATCCTCGACCAACGGGATTTGGGCTTTACCCTAGGGGCCAGCGATTACTTGGTAAAACCCTTCGATCGCTCGACAATCCTTTCCATTTTGCAACGAGTGGCCCCGGCATCGGCGCGCATTTTGGTGGTTGATGATGATCCCCTCGTCGCAGACCTGGTGCGTCAGTCGCTGAACGATCAGGCTTACGACATTCGCGCTTTGCAAGATGGGGCGCGGGTGGCGCCGCTCTTGGACGATTGGCCGCCGGACGTCATTCTTTTGGATCTTTTAATGCCGGGACGGGACGGATTTGAGGTTATTGAGGATTTACAACAGCGCGGCGAGGATCGACCTATCCCTATCGTTGTCTTGACCGCCAAAGATTTGACTGGTCAGGAAAGGGCCTATCTTCAGGATCGTGTGCGTGCCGTTATCACCAAGAACGCCATGGGCTCGGATGAACTCTTGTTGGCCATACGCGCCGCCCTCAACGCGCATGCCAATGAAAAATCATCGTTATCTTAAGTAACAGGCGGGT
>JBCCHN010000223.1:0-4296 GCA_039028695.1 Pseudomonadota bacterium | reverse complement strand
GCGGTGCGCACACTCAGGAAATTTTCGCTCAGGTAGACCACCCGCCAGGGCAAGTCCGCGGCGTTTAAGCTGTCCCTTGCCACGTGGCGCCAGCCGCAAGGCCGGTCGAAGAGGACCAGCGGTAGCGACCCGGTCGCCTCGCCCTCCGTTTCCTGCTTATTGTTCGCCGCGTGCCAAGCGGCCCAGTCCCAGTCGAAATCTTTTGCGGCCGCCCAGACCGTGGGCTCGGAGAAAACCACCTGGTCCTCGCTCAGAGGTTCCGCGCCGTAAAGGGCAATGTCCAGCGTGTTGTCGCGGATGGCCGCGGGAAAGCCGGCGGTGCAGCCAGCGCGGATAAAGACCTCCACCTGGGCGTGGCGTTTGACAAAGCGGGCCAGGGCCCGTTCCAGAATGGTTTCATTATAGTCATCGGGAATGCCCACTCGGATTTTGCCGCTGAGAGGCCGGCGGAAAAGGGTGCCGATGCGGTCCACCCGGTCCACCGTGTCGCGGGCCAGCCCTTGCAGCTTTTCGCCCTCGCGGGTCGGCACGACGCCCCGGGCGCCCCGCTCGAGCAAGCGCACGCCCAAAGCTTCCTCCAGCTTACGGAGCTGAACGGAGATTGCCGATTGGGTGCGGCCCAGACGCGCCGCGGCCTTGGTCACGTTACCCAGCTCCACCACCGTACAAAAGGTCCGTAGGAGGTCGCTGCTCGGTCCATTCCCGTCAGATTTCCAGCGATTAATTTGGTTCATATCTAACATCATAACTATTCATTTTTCATATGCCAAGAGCCTGCTTACCTTCATAGGAGAGAAGACACTAGGAGAATCACCCATGACCCAGAGCACTGTTCACAAAGCCGCCCAAGACGATACGCGCAAGCTAAAGCGAGACGCGGCCATTAAGCACACCATCACAGCTATTAAGGCGCGCCTGGCGGACGGCGTGACCGAGGGCGGATTGAAGGCGGCCGAGGCGGAACTCAAGGCACTCTGCGCCCGGCGGGACCTATTTACCTGGGCGGACTTTCCCCTGCCCCCTGAAAACGGTCCCAACGAGCGAACCTTCTTGATCCATGAGGACCCGGACGGGGGTTATGCGCTCTATGTCAACGCTGGCCGGCCAGGTCAGCAAACCTCGCCCCACGATCATGGCGGCAGCTGGGCCATCGTGGCAGCGGTGACAGGCGAGGAAACCCACTGGACCTATCGGGAGGGGCCGGCGGGGCTTGAGGAGACCGGCCAGGTCACCGTGGCGCCGGGCCGGGCCATCGCACTGGGACCGCAGGGCATACACGCTATTCACGCGCCCGGACCGGAACCCCTGTTGCACCTGCACCTTTACGGCCTGGCCTTTTCCTGCCAGGGCCGTCGCAAGGTCTATGACCTGGCGGCCGGCACCCATCGGGCCTTCAAGCTGGAGGACGTGGGCTTTGTGGAGGATGCCCGATAGGAGAATTGCCGCAGGGAGTGGCTCAACAAGCCTAGGCGGGGAAAAGGCCCGAAATAGGCCGGGTGATAAGGAGCAGGCCCGTCCCTAAGCGACCTTGGCATTTTGGGCGCCGGGGGCCATATAGGTGTCATCAAAAGGAGAAATCCATGCCCGCCGACGCCTCAGCCCCCGACAATCCCTCGCCCGACAATTCCTCCTCCGGCCTTGATCCCAACGCTGCCCCCACGGGCCCTCTTATCTTGCAGGTCGATATCGTCTCGGACGTGGTTTGCCCCTGGTGCGTGATCGGCTTCAAGCAGCTTGAGGCGGCCCTGAATCAACTAAATGGTCCCCAAGTTCAAGCCGGATCAAAGTCGGCGGAACAGGGCGGACCAGAACAGAGTGGACCCGAGCAGCACGCCCTGAGGCTACAGGCGGCGGTGCGCTGGCATCCCTTTGAGCTAAACCCCGAGATGGCGCCAGAGGGGCAGAACCTGCGCGAGCATGTGGCGGAGAAATACGGCACCGGCCCGGAGGAGAGCGAGCGGTCGCGGGCGCACCTGGTTGAACTGGCGGCGAGCCTGGGACTGCCCTTCCGCTATGATGAGGAGTCGCGGATATACAACACCTTTCAGGCCCATCAGCTCTTGCATTGGGCCGGGGAAGAAGGCCTGCAGACTATGTTTAAGATGTCCCTTTTTGAGACCTACTTCACTCGTCAGGAAGACGTGAGCGACCCTGCAGTGCTGGCCGCCGCGGCAGGCCGGGCCGGCCTGGACACGGGCTTTGCCACGCAAATTCTAGATGACGGCCGCTATGCGGACGCGGTACGCAAACAGCAAGCCTATTTCACTCAGCAAGGCATCCAAGGTGTCCCCGCCATGATCATCGATCGCAAATACTTGCTCTCCGGTGCGCAAGGGATCGAGAATTACCGGCAAGTCTTGAACAGAGTTCTGGAAGAAAAGGCGGCTTAACAGGACAATCCGGTTAGCCCTTGCCCGTCGCGCAGAACCGCTTGAGCGGCTACCGTATAAGAACCATCTGACTCGTGCAGGATAAGTCCCGGCAGGAGCTGGGTGGGGCCGGCAGCGCCTTTTTGGGCTTGCAGGATAATTCGCTTGGCGGGTTGACCCGCTTTGGGCCAGAGAGGAAAAAGTCGCAAGGCCCCTGCCCGTCCCATAAACGCGGCCGTCAGCTCTTCCAGTCGGTCGGCCCGCTGGATCATGGTCAGGCGCCCGCCCGGCCGCAGCAGGCGCAAAGCCCCCTTGACCCAATCACTCAAGGTAGCGCTCCCTTCCCGATTGGCTTGGGCCTTGATGGGGTTCGGCGAGGGGCGCCCGCGCCCGGCCTTCATGTAGGGGGGATTGCAGATCACATGATCGAAGGAATTACCGGCCAGGGCAACGGTCGGGGCCGGGCCGGCCGGTGCCAACCCCGGGGGCGGCGCGCAGATGTCACCCTCCACCACATGGAATTGCTCGGCGAAACCATTGGCGGCGGCATTGGCCCGGGCCAAGGCGGCCAAGTCCGGATCCAATTCCAAGCCGGTCACATGGAAAAGCGGGGCTTCTTTTGAATCGTCCGCCATTTGGCCGGCCGCAGCGCGAGCCAGAAGGCATAGGCCGGCCGCGCCCACGCCACAGCCCAAATCGGCAATACGTTTTGATTGCCCTCGATCAGCTTTGCCAGGCTCGGGCAAGGCCACCGCCGCGGCCAGCAAGACCGGATCAATCGCGACCCGGTAACCTGCCTGGGGCTGGCTCAAGATCACCCGCCCACCCAAAAGACGATCCTCCGTCACGGCGTTGACGGTGCGGCTGATGGCGGGGTTGGCGGCATAGGTGATGCTATCTTTGGGCGGCATCAAGGGCTGACCGTGCGTTCCTCGCCGGCCTCTTCCATGACCCGGCACGCCCGAGGAAAATCTTCATCGGTTACAACCAAACGGCGCGGCAAGATTCCCAATGAGCCTTCGATGACGGACATGTGACTGTCCAAAACCAGGGTCTCGATCCCCGCATCTGACAGCAGAGCTTGCAGCCAGGAGATCTTAACTAAGTCATTCGTTCGCAAAAGTTCTTTCATATCATTGTGTTACACTTTGAGTCGTTGCAGGCTTGACCGCTTCGCCATTGAACCTATTCTATATTCTTATAACGAACAAATGACCCGCGCTACCATGAGGTGATGGTTTACCGGACCATGGGGATGTCGCTAGGGTAAGCGTCTTGAGGGCAATGCATTGTGGATAGTGAGGGGATCAGCGTGGCGATTGCCGCAGACGTAGCAGAGTTGGACCGCGCCAATTTGGAACAGCCCACTGGGCCGACCGTGCGCGGCACCCAATCGACGCCCCCGAACGCCAAGGGTGAAGGGCCTGGCGATCAGGATACCAACGGCCATGATGCCAATGGCCAAGATGCTGGTGGACAAGAGGCAAGTGGCCAAAAGGTGAGCGGCATCGAGGCCCTCACTGGCCTGGTGGCCGAGGACCTGAAGTCGGTTAACCACTTGATCGTTAAGCACATGGACTCGCCGGTGGCGCTGATACCCCAGCTCGCCGGTCACATTGTAGCGGCCGGCGGCAAGCGCCTGCGGCCCATGCTGACCTTGGCTGCGGCCCAGCTCTGCGGCTATGAGGGTGAGCGTCATTTGGGCCTGGCAGCCTGCGTCGAGTTTATCCATACCGCCACCCTGTTGCACGACGACGTGGTGGACGATAGTGATCTGCGCCGCGGGCTGGCCACCGCCAACGCGGTCTGGGGCAACAAGGCCTCGGTCCTGGTGGGGGACTTCCTTTTCAGCCGCGCCTTCCAGTTGATGGTGGCCGACGGTTCGCTTGATGTCCTGCGGGTGCTCTCCAACGCCTCGGCCGTAATC
>JBCCHN010000222.1:0-4394 GCA_039028695.1 Pseudomonadota bacterium | reverse complement strand
AGAAAGGATCAAACGAAAGACACTCGAAGCGCGACGCTTGCATCACCGCCAGCATGCCGCATAATCAAACCAACCAGATGAGCCAAACTCTCTCTTAGTTTAGACCGCCATTGGTTCCAAAAAACCTGACGACGGACACTACCTTCAGGCTCGGCATCAGGGGATCACTTTTGTAGAGCCACACCTCCACCAGCTTGGCGCTGACGCCAAAGCGGGTAGCCACTTCCTTGATTGAGTAGAACTTCTGTTCCAGCATCTCCGTAGTCCTTTCGGTTTGGGCCGCGGAGGTGCGGGCGCTGGGCCTTGGCCCCCTCGGCGTTGCGATTGGGCCACTGAGGTGGATTAAGCCGCCGAACTTGAAAAGATGGTCAATGTGGTCAATCTTTGGTGGTCAGCGGCAGACCTCGAAGTCTCTTGGCGGCTGCCAAAGCTCGTCGAGCGGTTTCTTGGGAACAGAAATCTCCGCAATCTTCCAGATACTTATGGGCCTGCCTCTGCGTGAGATTTAGCAGGTCCTTGTCAGATATCGGCCGAAAATGCATAGCTCTCTTCTCACTTGCATTGGGCTTATTTGGTTCAGGTTGACCAGAAGTGGTCCATTCAGAAATTAGGTAGGCAACGGCCTCATGCCGAAACAATGCATACTTACCTTCGTGTTTTTTGATAATATCCAAATAGGCATCGAAGGCCGCGACCTCGTCTTGGGCTGGGAAGCCGAGAGCAGGATTTCGTACAGATGATACGCAGACCCCATCAAGCTTCACTATGCCGGTCCGAGCGTTGAATAGGAGGAAATCAGGATAGCGGCCGCAAACAATCATGGAAGAAGCAATTTGGACAGGTGCGCATCCGGGCTCCCAAGCGAACAGACCAGTTCGGCATAAACCGGCAATCACTCATTCATGCTCCGCGACCATCGTCTCAAACCCTACCTTAAAATGCGCTTCTGTCTCGAGATAGGTTTCTTGGAAATAGCCCTCTTTAGCCCTCCATTCAGAAACCAAAGAAGCCAGCATTTCGTCAGGGTCTAGACCCTGACTTAGACGCGGAAGGATTGTGCAAACACAATTTGCATAAACGAAACCCTTTGGCGGAGGCGGTCTCACTTTACCATCCTCAAGTTCGCCCGTTGCGCTGCATCACGCTCAGAGGTCACGAAATCCGCCCAGCGCGCCATGACTTCCCGACGCTCGGAAAATCCATCGCCACGGTGGTAAGCTTGGTAAACATCCGATCCGAAAGCGTGCTGCAAGCACCCGTCCGAAACCCACGGCGGAACCCGGGTTTCCTGCGCCCAAGTCCCAAAGCTGGAGCGGAAACCATGCGTTCGACCAGCCTCCCCCATCTTGTTGAGTATTTTAGACAGGCCAACATCGGTCACGTAGCCATTACCGCGCTGGGCCGGGAACAGGTCATCACCACGGCGCATCGCAGAGGCCAGTTGCACCACCTTGGCGGCTTCATCTGAAAGAGGACAGCGAAATGGGTCCGTCTTGCCGACGCGCCCCTTCATTGCTTTCGCCGGGATCACCCATACCGCTTCATCAAAATCAAAGTCAGGCAATTGAGCATGGCGCACTGGCCCAAGGCGCTGGCACGTTTAGGATCACAAGCCGAAATGCCAGCGTCGCGATAGTTTGGCTCTTCTCACAAAGGCGGGCGTAAAGAGCCGGTATGTCCGCATATGGGGTTGAAGCAATATGATCCTTCGTGACCAACAACGGCCCCAAGCGTCGGAAGGCTGCATCGATCCCGGGAAGGTCAACGTCCGCGCCCTCATCAGAGGCATATTCCAGCGCCATTTTAAGCCGTCTGAAAGCCTTGATTGCCGTGCTGGGTGCCTTCACCCAAACTTTCTTCAAACCATCCTCTATCGCATCGCTGTCGATTTCTGTGACCAGCTCGGACCCGAGTTTAGGCAAGACGTGCTGTTCGACAGGTGACAACCAACGACCAGCTTGACCCCCGTCTTTCAGCGTAGGCTTCAAAGTCTTGAACTTGCGTTCCATCACGGCGCGAAGGCGAAAGTCCTTTCCTTTGGGGGTGGCTTTCTTTTTCCCAATTGCCACAAGTGGGTCTCCGCCTATTTCATAGGCCCGTCGCGCTATCGCAGCCTTGGCCTTCGCCTCTTTGAGCCGCACCTTCATGCGGCTTCCCATTTGGAAGTCTTTTCGTTTCCCGCTGTTTTGGCCGGTGCTTTGTACTCGGAGGATGAAATCCCCGTATTCTTTGTCGCCCTTGCGCCTAACCTTTAAGATCAGCCCATCGCCAATCGTGTGCGTTCCCGCTGGCGCGTGATCCACAAAGTCTTGATTGATCCCAGCGATGCCTCGCTCAGCTTTTTTGGACATTTCCCAATTCCCCCACTCGTTTCCACCACATTCCCCCACGCGCTTACATGGGGTCATTTAGGATAACAAAGGTAGTGAAAATCACCAAAGTCAATAAAATAAAGGGAAATCAGGGTCTGTGAGGGTGCCTCTAGGAGGATGCGTGGTGCCCGCGGCCGGACTCGAACCGGCACGGCATTTCTGCCTGGAGATTTTAAGTCTCCTGTGTCTACCATTCCACCACGCGGGCGAGCGTGTCGGGCCTATTTCGGGCCTGAAAATCTCCTTACGGCCATAAGACCTTGATAACAGTGCGCAACCCGGACGGGACGGCGGGATTTTAAGTCTGGTATGTCTACCAATTCCATCACGCCCGCGTGCGGCACAGACCTGCCCGCTGTCATCGAAGATGTAAACCCGCAAACGGCTGTTAGAAGAAGCCGGAGCCCATACGGCGTTTCAGGTCCTTGGCCATTTCCGTGCCGATTTCAGTCGCGTTGCTGATAACACCGGTCAATTCAGCTGTCAGGGCCTCAGATCCGTCGGGCCGGATCACTTCACCGCGCAATGTAATTCGGTCGCCGTCAAGTTCTGCCAGACCGGCAATGGGCGTTTGGCAGGATCCGTCAAGCCCAGCCAGCAATTTGCGTTCAGCGGCCAATCGGACGCCGGTGTCCGTGTCATGTATCAATGACAGGGCGGCAGCAGTGTGTGCGTCATCTTCGCGCCTTTCAATACCAATGGCGCCTTGGGCAATAGCGGGAAGCATGTGGTCCGGGCTGATAGGACTGGCGATATCGTTGCCCAATTCCAGCCGGTTCAACCCGGCCATGGCCAGAAACGTGGCCTCCGCCACGCCGTCCGCCAGCTTTTTCAGCCGTGTTTGCACATTGCCCCGAAACTCCACCACCTGCAGGTCGGGTCGCCGGTTCAACAGTTGCGCACGGCGGCGCAGAGAGGAGGTGCCCACAACCGCGCCCTTAGACAAATCTGCCAGACCGTTTGCATTCGTGGATAAGAATCCATCGCGCACGTCTTCGCGCGGTAGGAGGCAATCAATGATTAATCCTCCGGGCAATTCTACTGGCATGTCCTTCATTGAATGCACAGCGATGTCGATGATGCCGTCCAAAAGAGCCTCTTCGATCTCTTTGGTGAACAGCCCCTTGCCGCCGATCTGGCCCAAAGGCCGGTCCTGTACCCGGTCCCCGGTGACAGAAATGACGTGGATCACAAAGGCATCCTGAGGTTGTCCCAATGCCGCCATGAGACGGTCGCGTGCCTCATGCGCCTGGGCAAGTGCCAATGGGCTGCCACGTGTGCCAATTTTTAGCGGAGCATCGGGTGAAATTTGCATAATGAGATGCCTAAGCAGCTTAACATTGCCTGTCTAGGCACCATTCCAATCCACGTCTGATGCCTCTTCCACCTGCAAAAGCCCGTCTTTCGGTTGCACCATAACGGCCTTGGCATCATCTGGGTCGTCTGACAGCCAAGATGCAATTGCGGATTGTGGTAGCAATACCCCCATGCGGTGGTGGTAGTCGCTAACGTCGCCGTTGGGTGCGCAAGTCACGGCGGCGGCTTGCGGCACGGATAACTCGCCTGGCGCTTGCCAGGTGTCGGTGATTCCGGCGAACCACAACAGGCTGTTGTCGCGGGCTGTGATGCGCCAAGCGGTCTTTTTGCGTCGCTCGCCCGTCCATTCATACCAACCGTCAGCGGGGATGACGCACCGGCCCAGACCCTGAAACGCTGACTTGTCAAAAACCGTTTCTGAGCGGGCGTTGATGATCGTCTCCATCACCGGACGCCCGCGAGCATTGACCCGGCCCACCGGGATGATGCCCCACCGCATGTGGCTGATCCCACCCTGCATCACGCAAGCAATCTCTTGTCCCGGTTGCACGTTCGACCGGGGTGGGTCGTCCTTGAGTGTCCGTCGTCAGAGTTTTTGGAACCAAGGGCGGCCTGAACTAAGCGAGAGTTTGGCTCATCTGTTTAGTTTGATTATGCGGCGTGTTTGTGGTGATGCAAGCGCCGTGCTTCGAGCGTCTTTCGTTT
>JBCCHN010000221.1:0-4457 GCA_039028695.1 Pseudomonadota bacterium | reverse complement strand
GTTGGCGGCAAACATCACCAAGGGCGGATCGAAGGACAAATTCTGCCACTGACTAAACGGCGCCAGGTTGTCGATGCCGTCTTTAGACCGGGTGGACAGCCAGCCGATGGGCCGAGGCACCGTACAGCTCTTAAAAGGGTCATAGGGCAGCGGTCGATCCCGGCCCCGCGGGTCATAGTGCATGGATTTTTACCTCGCCTGATTCGTCACACCATCGGTTGGGCTTCGATGATGGAAAATTCACTGTCGCTGGGATAAAGCTCCAAGGCCTCAAAGCCGGCTTGGCCCAAAAGGGCCTCGATCTGGTCCCAATCCCGCAATCCGGTCTTTTGCAGCACCATAAGCTGAAGGTCAGCGAGCTTGGCCGGATCGGGCCGGTTGGGGGGGAGGAGAATCGGCTCGATGATCAAAAGCCGCGACCCCGGCGCCATGGCACGCCGGCAATTGTTCAGAACCGTCACGGCCGCCGCATCCTCCCAAAGGTTCAGGAAAGATTTCATGAGGTAAAGGTCCGCCCCGCGGGGCACCGCCTGGAAACAGTCGCCTCCCACGACCCGGCAGCGGCTCCCCGTGGGGTGCTCGCTCACCGCCGCCTTGGCCTTTTCCGCAACATCAGGTAGATCAAAAAGGATGCCTCGGGCGTTGAAATTCTTTGCCAAGACGCAGAGCAGGAGATGGCCCTCCCCGCCGCCAAGGTCGGCAATGGTTTGAAAGGGGGAAAAGTCGTAGGCGGTCAGCAGCGCGGCGACCGTGCCCCGATCCTTATCCCGCAGGGCCTGTTCCACCAGGCGACCGAATTCCGGATTGTCGCCGGCATAGTCAGTGAAGCTCTTTTCGTAGATCCGCTCAAAAGCCACCTCACCGCTCTGTACCCCAAAGGTCAAACCACCCCAAGCGTTCTGTATTTCAGGGCTGGTGGCCAAGAGGGCGAAGCCGCGCAGGGATAGGGGATGCTCCGCTCTCAAAAGCTGGCCTTTCTCACTCAGTTCGTAGCGGTCATCTTCCAGGCGCCGGACCAGGCCCAGGCCGGCCAAGGCTCGCATAAGCCGCGCCAAGTTCCGCTCCTGCGCGCTCACCGCCTCAGCCAGCTCGGCTAGGGACAGGGCGCCACCTTCCAGCCGC
Organism: Pseudomonadota bacterium; assembly: GCA_039028695.1. Lineage (GTDB taxonomy): Bacteria > Pseudomonadota > Alphaproteobacteria > Kiloniellales > Kiloniellaceae > JANQKX01. The sequence continues at coordinate 3,335 of JBCCHN010000221.1, read as the reverse complement.
TCGGGAAGCGCCAGGCGACAGGCCGCGCCCAAACAATGGGCGACCCAGCCCCCTTGGATCATCTCCATCAGTTCGCGGCGAATTGGATCCTGCATAGGCTCCCCCGTTGACTCGAAAGCGGGCTTATTGAAACATTTGCCTGTCCGGGGTCAAGACCATCCTGCTATGACATCAAGGGCTTGGGCCGTCCTTTCCAAAGGCGCTTCCCCGCCCACATGTCAAAACGGCGCAGAAGGCACACCTGGTGAAGTCATGACATCCATTGCCATCCTTAGCACCGATAGGCTGCCCAAATTCCTCGGCAAGGACCACCCGAACGAGGACTCCCTTTTTGCGGAAGATGACCGGCTGGCTGAGGCTTTCGCGGCGCGGGGCGCCGCCGCCCGCCGTATCGCCTGGCGCGATAAGACACCGTCCTGGCGGGATTTCGATTTGGTCCTGATCCGCAGCACCTGGGACTATATCGACCATTGCCAATCCTTTTTGGCCGTTCTGCGAGAAATCGAGGACAGCGGCTGCAGGCTTTTCAATCCTCTAACAACCGTGCGGTGGAATCTGAGCAAGAGCTATTTGGGCGCACTCGCAGCGCAAGGCCTGCCGGTCGTTCCCACGCAATTCCTTTGCCCCAAGACGGCCGTACGAGGCGAACCGCCGCTTATACCCGACTTTGCCAAAGGCTATGTGGTTAAGCCGCTCGTGGGCGTGGGCGGCTTCGGCACCGAGCGTGTTCTCTCGCTCGACGATCTCGGCGGCGCATTGGAGAAAAGGCGGCAGGAGGATCAGGTGATCATCCAACCTTTCCTGCCCTCCATTCAAGAAGAAGGCGAATGGTCGTTCGTTTTCGGATCCGGCCGTTTCTTGTACGCGGCGCTTAAGCGGCCCAAAGACGGCGATTTCCGCGTTCAGGTCATGTATGGCGCCCACACCTCGGCCCAATCCCCCCAACCTTCTGACTTGGCAGCGGCGCAAAATTGCTTTCGCGCGCTTCCGGTTCCGGTTTGTTTGGCCCGCATGGACCTGGCCCGAATGCCCGACGGCCATTTGGCCTTGATGGAGGCGGAATTGATCGAACCCCAGCTCTACCTGCACGATCTGCCCCACGCGGCCGATCTGCTTGCCGATGCGGTGCTCGAGACCCTGCGGTCACAATCGGCCACGAGCCCGTGAGCGCTCCCTGATTACTCCTGTGCACCGACCCCTCTCTCTGGATTGTCGCCGCGCGGGCTGTTACGCCGGCCAAAGCGCGCATTAGCCGGGCCAAGTTCCGCTCCCTTTCGCCCACCGCTTCAGCCCGGTCCGCGAGAAAATAAGGTCCGCGAGAAAATTGGGTCCGCCTTCCAGCCGCTCGGCGAGTGCGAGCCGACAGGCCGCGGCGCAGAGACAAAGGGCGGCCCAACCCCCTTGGATCCTCTGCATCAGATCTTGGCGCAGCGGATCGTTCATCTTCAGGTCCCCAAACCCCCAGCCGGCGCATTGAAAAATCTGCAGAACAGGGGTCAAGGAGCCTTTGAGGTGACGAAGGGCAAAGAAACCAATTCCACTTCATCCACTCCGGCCCCATGGGGGAGGACAAAGCAAGCGCCCGGCTGATTATGAGCGCGATCGATAAAACCAACCGCGATGGCCCGGTCTAAATGACGAGAAAAGGCAACCCGTCGGGTGGTTCCAACCACCTGGTCGCCCCGATAGATATCCATGTCCCATTCGCCGGTCTCGAAGCGCGCTGCCGGATCACGGGCTACAAATCCCACCATATGCCGGGACGGCCCTCCATTGTCCTTGATCCGTTGCAGTGCCGCCTTGCCGATAAAATCGCCTCCCGAAAAATCGACGATGCTGTCGCGCCAGAATTCCAGGGCGTTAATCCGGTCGCCCTCGGTATGGCTAATGGTAATCATCCCGGCCTCGCGTGCACGATCATATTGCACGGGTGACTCCTTTAATCCCAAAGGTGCCCCCGCGTCCCGCAAGGCTCCCCACAAGGTATTGCCCAGATCTCTTCCCTTGGGATAGGGCTCGGCCCCGAGCAGATAAATTTCGTAGGATATCTCTCCGCTGTATCCGGTGGTGGAGACGACGGTCTCCAGGTTCGCCACACGAGCCCGGCAGCAGCGAAATGGCCGCAGCTCCGCCAAGGACAAGTCCGTGAGGCTTTGCAAAATGGTCTGAGCCTTGGGGCCGGCAAGCTGAACCGATGGCGCCGGCACGCACGAGGCAACCACATCATAGCCGGCAAAGATGGCCAGACCCCGGACCCATAACTCCAGGGCTACGGTCCCCACGGTCATCCAAACGGTCTGCTCATCCACCAACAGCATCACCGGATCGGCCAGGACGATACCCTCTTCATCACAAACAAAAACATAGGAACTGCGCCCTGCCTGCATCTTGGCAACGTTTCGGGTCACCAAGCGGTCCGCGAAGGCAAAGGCGTCCGGGCCCTTGATTTGGATCACGTGCAACGAGTGGACATCCGCCAGGGTCGCCGCCGCATGCAGGGCTCTATATTGCTCCTCCGCCCCATCGCCGTAGGCCCAGGGCATATAACTGTTGAGATGGCGCTTATAGGCGCGGGCGCCGGCCGCATGGGCACAGTCGAAAAAGGGGGATATACGGCCCCTTGGCTCAAATCCAAACCCGGCGCCGGTGGTGGGCAAGGGATAGTCTTTCATCGTATCCTCAGAGTTAGCAGCAAGGGCCCCATAGTGGGTCAAATGACCCTCGAGGCCAACACCTCGTTCGTAAAAGGGCCAAGCTGTCTTACAGCCTTAGGCCGCTGGACAGGAGGGATCCGAGAGGCCAAGCTGTTTGTCACAATCTTGGCCAGGAATATTAGAAACATTTCTTCGAAGACCCCTTTGGGGCAGAGGTACGATGGAAATAATCGCGCTCGGGTCTTTCTTTTTGGCCGGCATCCTGGCCGGTTTGTTGGCGGGCCTTTTTGGCCTAGGGGGTGGGCTCGTGCTGGTGCCCCTCTTTTACCTGAGCTTTCCCTATTTGGGCATTCACGCGGACATTCTCATGCACTTGGCCGTGGGAACCTCTCTCGCCATCATGATTGTCACCTCCGCGGATTCGGCCTACGTGCATCACAAAAAGGGTGATGTGCTGTGGGGTGAGGTTTGGAAGCTGGCCCCCTTTTACGCCATCGGCGCGGTCATTGCCGCCGTGGTGGCGAGCCATATCTCCAGCAGCTACCTGCGTTATTTTTTCATTGCCTTGTTGATTTATGTGATCTTGCGGGCTCTCTTCAAAAAAGGCTTTACCGAGGACCATCCCATCACCGACTACACACCGCCCAACCGGGGCGTCATGGCGGTCTTCGGCATTTTCAC
>JBCCHN010000220.1:0-4544 GCA_039028695.1 Pseudomonadota bacterium | reverse complement strand
CACGACATGAACGGCCAAGGGGCCTTCGCCCCACCCGGCCATTTATAAAGGAGGTTAAGTATGTTGTTAAAAACAAGCACCATGGCTCTTGCGGCCACGCTGGCGATCTTTTCTGCCAGTGCAGCCGCAAAAGCTGGTGACCGTGGGTTGGATGTGGACACCTGGCACGGCGGTTATTCAGACCAAAAGGTCAAGATCCGCAGCACCGATGTCACCGACGATGGCACTCTCTTGAACCAAAATGGTGGCGTCGCAATCCACATGGGAGAAGCCAACATCGGCGCAGCCGATGTGAACATCAAGAGCCGGAGCCTCGGCTATGTCCGCCAAGAAATTGATATCGCGAGTACAGATATCGAAGGCGGCGGTGCCGTGATCAATCAGAACGGCGGCACAGTGGTCAGCTTGCCCTAACCCCATTGCAAGGATCAATGGACAGCAAGCTGACAAACCTAGGGGCGGCACCCGCCGCCCCTTTTTTAGCCCTTAAGGAAGTGAAAATGTCAAAGCAAAGACCCAGCTATCTATGGGGCACAGCCCTGGGGGTCATTTTTCTCCTCTCCGGCGCAACCGTGGCCATTGGTGGAGAGCGTCCCCTTGAGGTGATGCCCGGCTCCGAGACCGACAAAGAGTTGGCTGAGCAGCTGAATGTAAAGGCCCAGAACTCTTACATCGCCGAGCGATCCAAGCCCTTTGTCATCCTGTATGGCTTTGGCCCGGTTACTCGCCATTACCAGCAAGACGGTCCACTGTTCCTTCGAAACAGAAAGTGGGAAGACTAAAAAATGCCCCGGATTTGGCCGGGGGTTCTTTGTGGTATAAATTTCAACAGAAAGGAGATGTGAATGGAACGTGATCTAATGGATGAACCAGATCCTTTGATAGAAGCAGCAGAAGAATTGTATGAGTTAGCAGATATATGGTGGGGAACCAAACAAATGTTCGGTAAACCCAGGGAACTTTGGAAATTTGATAAAAACGGTCAGTGGATGGAAGTCATAGAGTATTGGATGGAAACTGAAGAAGGTAAGGTAGTTCCAGCGGTAATACATCATTTCGATACTGAGGATGGGGAAATCAGCGGTTACAGCACAGTCAATTACCTCAAAGTATTGGCGTACTCTCTAAAAAATCCAAAGTGAAAAAGACCCCCGGAACTTCCGGGGGTCTTTAGTTCATGCAGGTTTCTTGTGAGGAAACTGAATCACATTTGTGTTTGGTGGCCAGCCAAGCCCAGCCATCATAACCCAGAACCGACAAGGGCGGCCGGCCTACTGCTGGATATTCCGGATTTCCATCGACAGTAGTTTCACCGAGGGCATGGCCTGCCGGAGCAAAGATGCCCCCCTCTGGACGCCCATTTAGGAGACGATCAATGAGAAAAGTAATTCAGTTCACCATGGTGCCTGTCATCATCTCGGCGACAATCATAAACTCCCGGCCCGGCATTGCGCGAGACGGCCAAGCCTATGTGGTAACGCCACCAGCCGGCACGGTTTACCTTGCAGATCAGGCAGGTGGCCTCTGGATCATCGCAAAGGGCCCAAACGAACGAGAATTGGTGCGCTATTGCCGCAGTTCCATCGAGACCACCTGCGGTCCCTGGCTAGACCCGGCAACCGATCTAATAGCCGATAACATAGGGAACAAAACTGACCTCGATAAGAGGCAGGCTGATTAGGAGGTCAATGATCCAACGCAATAGTGGGCTAGCCCTCGGTTTTCTAATTGTGTCTCGACAATTTTTCAAATCAAGTGAATTTGTTTCCAAATGCCCTACAATGGTTGCGGGAAGATTAGGAGCGCGGAATTACATGGCTGATAAGAAAAAGGTACAGGGCGCAAGAAAGAACCAGGGATTCGCACAAGCGCAGTTACTGTTTAGCGCATTTAGCCCAACTAATAATGATGCCGGGTTTCCAGCAGCCACAGCCAATTCAGGGCAAACCAAGCGAGGGATGGCGGAACATTATCTTAAAATAGCCATTTCCGAGTTCCATCGAGCGAACCGGACCGGCAAGGCTGAAGACTTTGAAGCAGCGTTGGAGATCTGTGACTGGGCTCTTGAGGCTTGCCCCAAGCATTCAGCGAAACGCTTGTTTTCGGGAATTCAGCTCGTGACATGTCGGATCCGATGCGAAATTGCAAAAAATCGTGGGGACCTAAACATCCTTCGACAAACCGAAAATGATGCCAAGAAGTTGATGCGAAATATCAACAAACAGAAATGTCCAAACCTGCGGGCATCGACCCAGTTGACGTTAGCAGAAATCCGTTTGGCGGCTGCGAGCTTGATAGGCGACCCCGAATTGTATGACCGAATCATTTTGGGCTGTAAAAAGGTCATTCTGGGAATCTCGGGAGAGATGGACCCAGAAGCCTGGGCCGGGTTACATATTGTTTCGGCAAAAGCATATTCGGGCTTGTATGATCTTCAGCCGAATCTGGATTCATTGAACCTTGCACTCGAGGGCTATGATGCTGCCCTGCGAGTGTGGAAAAAGCATGGTCAGCCTATGCGCTGGGCCGGTGCCCAGAGCAGTCGGGCCACATTTTTATTGCGTCTCGGGGAGCAAACGGGAGATGCATCCTATTTTGAGCGGGCGCTCGCAGGCTATGATGCTGCCCTGCGGCTACTGAAGGGCAAGGACGATCCGGCGGCCTGGGCCAACACCCAAGGGGACCGGGCGGCTGTTTTGGCGAGGCTTGGTGAGCTGTGGGGAGATGTGTCTTTTTTTGAACAGGCCCTTGAGGGATATAATAGGGTTCTGGAAGTGTTGACGGAACAAGACCATTCGGTGAAGTGGTCTAAGGTTCAGGCAAATCGGGCCACTGTTTTTCTGCGTCTTGGTGAGCTGAGGGGGGATGCATCTTATTTTGACCGCGCGCTGGCGGGCTATGATGCGGCCCTGCGGGTACGGAGGGAACAAGACCATCCGGCACACTGGACCTCTACCCAGATCAATCGGGCCACTGTTTTTCTGCGCCTAGGTGAGCTAAAGGGGGATGCATCTTATTTTCAGCAGGCCCTTGAGGGCTATGATGCTGCGCTGCAGAATTGGCCGCAACATGACCAGTCGGCGGATTGGGCATGGAAGCAGGGAAATCGGGCCATTGCATTATTGCGCCTTGGCGAGCTTATGGGAGATGCATCTTACTTTGATCGGGCGCTTGAGGATTGTGATGCGGCTCTGCAGATATTGACAGAGGAAGACCAACCGGCGATCTGGGCCACTACCCAGATGAACCGGGCCGCTGTTTTGTCACGACTTGGCAAGCTAAGGGGAGACCTATCTTTCCTTGGGAGAGCGCTTGAAAGTTATGATGCGGCGCTACGAGTTTTCACAAAGTATAATCATACGGCCAGTTTGTCCCTTGCCAAGGCCAACCGAGCAAGTGTTTTATCGAGCCTCGGTGAGCTTGCTGATGATGCCTCTTACTACGAGCGAGCCCTTGATGCCTGTGATGACGCACTGAAAATACAAACTGAGAAAGACCAATCGACGAACTGGCTTAGGATTCAAGTGAACCGGGCCAGCGTTTTATTAAGCCTTGGTGAGCTGAAAGGGGATGTGTCGTGTTTTGAGCGGGCGCTTGCAGATTGTGATGCGGCCCTTCGAGCATGTGCAGAACAAGATCATCCCTCGGACTGGGCTAGAATCCAAATGAACCGAGCCGGTGTGTTAATGCGCCTAGGTGAGGTAAAGGGGGATGTGTTCTTTCTTGATCGGGCTCTGAAGAATTATGATGCGGCCTTGAGGGTGCTGAGTGAACAAAACGTATCAATAGACTGGGCTAACACCCAAGGGGACCGGGCGGCTGTTTTGGCGAGGCTTGGTGAGCTAAGGGGAGATGTGTCTTTTTTTGAACAGGCCCTTGAGGGATATAATAAGGCTCTGGAAGTGTTGACGGAACAAGATCATCCGGCGGTCTGGGTCCGAATGCAGGTGAACCTTGCTACTGTTTTTTCCCACCGTGGTGAGCTAAGTGGGGATGCATCTTTTTTTGAACGAGCGCTTGAGGGCTATGATGCGGCCCTGCGGGTTTGGACGGAACAAGACCATCCGGCGGGCTGGGCTAATTCGCAGATGAACCGGGCCACCGTTTTGGCGAGCCTTGGCGAGCTAACTGGAGATCCATCTTTTTTTGGAAAGGCGCTTGCGGGCTATGATGCTGCTGAACGGGTGTGGACTGAGCAAGGCCAGCCTGCGAATTGGGCCAAGGTTCAGGCAAATCGGTCCAAATTCTTCTTGATGCTCGGCAATCTGACGGGCGACTCGGCAAATTTTGAGGCAGCGATTGGTTGTTATGAGTCAGCGTTGTGTGGTTTTGAGAAAGGCAGTGCGACGGATCACCGTCTTTTGGTTTTGAGTCGATTGTGTGAGTTGCTGTGCGGTCTTGGGCGCTTTGGCGAGGCCTTTGATTACCTGAATTCCGCGGTTGCTGAGAACGACGCGGCCTTTTACGAGGCTGACCGCAGTGAGGCGGGCCGTGAGCAGGTGGTGTTCCGCTTTTCCGGCATGTACGGCCTGTTGTCGGCGGTG
>JBCCHN010000219.1:0-4587 GCA_039028695.1 Pseudomonadota bacterium | reverse complement strand
TCCATCATGGGAGCGCCGATTTGAATAAAGACGAGGATAAGTGCAACCGCACCAACGATGACAGCCCAAAAGCCCCATTTTTTGAAAGGACCGTCGTCGTCGTTCCGAGTTTCAGCAGGTGGATTTTCCATGGCAATCCTCTGAAAAATACCTGGCGAAGTAATAACAGAAAATTAAGAACGATAGGCGTTTACCGCCATCGCCGGTCAGGGACACGGCCTGCCAAGAGCTCCGGCGGTCATTGATCTAAACCCGGCTCGCTCATCTCGCCAAAGCTAAATCCTCACCCTTGTGCGGCAAGTCTTGGTAAAAAATTTTCTTCCCGGTCTTCGAATTTATTCGTCTTGAACTGGGCCTCGTGCAGACAATCTTGAAGGCCGCGTCGATGATTGTGCTGATGAAAGCATGACCCAAATCCGGGCAGATAGGCTATAAAGGTCGCTCTTTTTGACCTAATAGGCCCCAAACCCATGCGCATCGCGGAAATTCATCTCTATTACAAGGACCTGCCTATCGTGGGTGGGCCTTACACCATGTCTTTATCGACCCTTTGGTCGGTGGATACGACCATTGTAAAGATGGTGGCCGACGACGGCACCGTGGGTTGGGGCGAGGTGGCGCCGGTGGGGCCGGTTTATCAGCCCCAACACGCCTTGGGCGCGCGGGCGGCACTCTCGGAGATGGCGCCGGGGCTGATCGGGCAGTCGGTCAGCGAGCCATTATTATTGCGGCGGCGCATGGATGGGCTTTTGACCGGACACAACTATGCCAAGGCGGCCCTTGATGTGGCGGCCATGGATCTGTTGGGCAAGCACTACGGCGTGCGCGTTTGTGACCTTTTGGGTGGAGCGGCGGCGGAGCGCTTGCCGGCTTACTACGCGACCGGAATCGGAGAGCCTGAGGAGATCAGTCGCATCGCCGCGGATAAGGTGGCGCAGGGCTATCAGCGAATTCAGGTGAAATCCGGCGGCCGGGACGTGGCCATCGACATCGCCGTGGTGAAAAAAGTCTGGGAGACCATAGGCGGACAAGCCGCGCTCGTGGTCGACAGCAACCGGGGCATGACGGCGAGCCAGGCCCTGCGCCTTTCCCTGGCGTGTCGGGATATCCCTTTTACCTTCGAGCAGCCCTGCAACACCATGGAAGAGGTGGCCGCCATCCGCGGGCAGGTCCCCCACCCCATCCTGCTGGATGAAAACACCGAGAGCCTGAACGATGTGCTCAGGGCCATTGGGTTGGGGGTTTGCGACGGCTTTGGACTGAAACTCACCCGGCTGGGCGGCTTGAACGCCCTGGCCACGGTGCGGGACATCTGTGCCGCCCGCTCCATGCCTCATACCTGCGAGGACTCTTGGGGCGGGGACATTACCGCCGCCGCGGTACTGCAGATTGCCGCGACCGTGGAGCCGCGCCTGCTGGAAGCGGTTTGGACCGCCGGCAGCTATATCGAGGAGCACTATGACCCGGAGAACGGGATCGCCGTGCACGACGGTCACTTCGATCTGCCCAAAGGCCCCGGGCTGGGCATCGCACCGGATGAAAGTCGGATTGGCGAATTGACCGCCTCTTTTAGCTAAACCGGCCACCTTTGACGCGGCCCGCCGCCCTGATAGATTCCCTAAACTGTCATCAGAGGGAAAACCGGCCATGTCTCAGGGGACATCAAAAGATACTTCGGGGTCGACGCTAGATCCGAGAAGCCTTTATTACGAGTTCATGCACCCCAGTGCCGGCTTGAGCGAGGCGGATGTCGACAAGATAGATCCTTATGTCCGAGCGGCGCTCATCGAAAACAAGCGCAACGGGCTGGTGCTGGCTGTGCGGGCCCGCTGGGTCGCCTTGGCAGTAACCGCGATCTGGGTACCGATTTTCAACCCCACACTGGAGTCGCTCTTTTACGAGGCGACCATCCTGATCTTTGCCTTCATCGGCTGGTTGCAACTGCGCTCAGGGTCCGTGGCCCGGTCTCGGCGGGAGCTGGTCCTGATCTTTGCCGACCTGGCGCTCTTGACCTTCATTATGCTCTATCCCAGCCCCTTGAGAGTCGATGTCTGGCCCACCGCTTATCAGTATCAGCTGAGCGACTTTTCCTATTTTTACATCTTTCTGGCCGTGGGCACCTTGGCCTACTCGTGGCGCACCTTGATTGCCTTTGCCATTTGGACCACGGCTTTGTGGACCATTGGATTGATCTGGGTGACCTATTTTGGTCATGTCATTCCGGTCCTGTCGGAAAACACGCTCTTGGCCTTTGCCGGCTATGACCGAATTCTCGAGACCATCGACCCCAATGACATCCTGCTCCATGACCGGATCCAGGAGATCATTATTTTTGTCATTGTCGCCGGGATTCTGGCCGTGAACGGCCAACGCAACACCCGGTTGGTTTACCAGCAGGCCGGCGTGGCGCGGGAGCGCGCCAATCTTGCCCGCCACTTCGCCCCCACCATCGTGGATCAAATGGCCGAACAGGATGAACCCCTGGGCGACGTCCGCTCTCAAGAAGTGGCCGTGATGTTCGTGGACATCGTCGGCTTTACCCATTTGGCCGAACAACAAAACCCAACCGAAACTGTGGCTTTGCTGAGGCAGTTCCACAGCCGGTTGGAGGCTCAAGTTTTTGAGCATCATGGGACCTTGGACAAGTTTTTGGGCGACGGCCTTATGGCCACGTTCGGCACTCCCAGCGCCAGCCCGCAAGACGCTGCGAACGCCTTGACCTGCGGTCAGGCCATCTTGCGCGACATCCACGCATGGAACCAGGAGCGGCAAGCGCAGGGCGAAGACCCGGTCAAAGTATCGGTCGGCATCCACTTCGGCCCGGTCATTCTGGGCGATATCGGCTCGGAGCGGCGCTTGGAGTATGCTGTTTTAGGGGACACGGTAAATGTGGCCAGCCGATTGGAAGCATTGACACGGCAACTAGGCTGCGGCCTGGTGGTTAGTGATGCGCTCAAGTCCGCCAGCGAGCAATCTCCCGAGGAGAAAAAGGCGGCGGCCCTGACCCCCATGACCTCGGCGGGACCGCAAAACATACGCGGACGCCAGGAACCCTTGTCTGTTTGGACGGCCTAGATGTAGCCGCTTTAGGCGCGGTCACGCAGTCAAAAAATCGTTGACATGCCCCCAGGATTTTGACGGCGGGACCAAGCATCGGTGACAGCATCGGCCAGCGCGACGCGGTGCTCATCTGCACTCTTCAAAAAAGTTCTTGATCCAGCCGGCAACGGCCTGTTCATCAGTCGGCTGCCCTAAAGACGCGATCGCTTTATCGGCCCGAGCCTCGCCCAGTCTTTCCCGCCGGCGCGTGGCCAGAGCGCGGGTCAGCTCCGGGCGGTGCTCGGGATGGGGCTGAAGGGTGAAAATGTTGCTGCCAAGGGAAAGGGAAGCGATGGGGCAAAAGGCGCTACTGGCATGTATGACCGCGCCGGGTGGTGCTTCCAGGACCTGGTCTTGATGGGAAACCAATAGAGAAAGTCCGGATGTGGCAGGCGTCATCCAAGGGGCCGGCTGCAAGATCTCGTAGGTATGCACCCCCATGCCCCAGCCGACTGCCGCCTTTTCCACCCGGCCCCCCAAGGCCATGGCGATGGCTTGATGGCCGAAGCAGATGCCGAACAGCTTTGGGCCGCGTTTGGCTGCCTGTCGGATGAAGGAAAAGAGACTGGGGAACCAGTCCAGATCATCATAAGCCCCGTGGGCGCTGCCGCTGATGATATAGCCGTCGCATTCATCAAGGGATTGGGGCAATTCTCCATCGCAGGTCGCATAGGACTTAAAGGAAAATCCGGTCCCGGCTTGCTCGAGATAGCTGGCGATCTGGACGTCGGTCTGGCCGTGATCTTGGGCCAACTCCTCCATGAAGCGCCCTGCCATAAGTATTCCAAGCTGCATTTTCTAGTCCTCTTACGGGCTTCCCTTGAAGGCCATTTAGGCGCCAGACCTCGATTGCCAAGGTGTCGGGCTAAAATGGACCCTGGCTTGTCCGAAACCACACCGTCATAGAGTAGCATTATTTCTCGCCCACCCTATATCATGTGCTGGATATAACCTGCCGGGCCATTGTGACTCCGGATCCATTAATTTTACAGGAACAATCAGGCGCTGTCGGCGATCCTCCAAAGGCAACCCAAGCCTTGCCTATTGGACGAGACGAAGCGATCATTGAGCCTGGACCATTTCGCGGAAGCCTGCCATGACCGATATTGCCCAATCCCATATTTTGCATCGCAGCTCAAAGGGCAAGCTGCCCCTCGCCGCCCGGGGCGAGGGGCCCTACATCGTCGACAGCCAGGGAAAGCGCTACCTGGACGGCTCCGGCGGGGCCGCTGTCTCTTGCCTAGGGCACTCCCACCCGGCGGTCATCGCCGCAATCAAGGCTCAAGTGGACCAGCTGCCCTTTGCGCACACGGGCTTTTTCGCCAACCAACCCTCGGAAGACCTGGCGGATTTGCTCATCGCCGACGCGCCGAGCGGTTTGGAGCGGGTCTATTTCGTCTCGGGCGGGTCGGAGGCCAACGAAACCGCCCTGAAGTTAGCGCGGCAATACTTTGTGGAAGTGGGCCGGCCCGAGCGTAGCCACTTTAT
>JBCCHN010000218.1:0-4634 GCA_039028695.1 Pseudomonadota bacterium | reverse complement strand
TCCTGTTCCAGATCGTTGAAGGTCGCGTGGACTACGCCCCCGAAACGATGACCGGCCTAATGATATACTTTGGTGGTGCAATCCTGGCAGCCTATGGCGGGGCGAGACACAGGGAAGGAAAGGCTGCGCAAGCGTGACAAGGGACGTGCAGGCCTATCCTCTCCTTGCACTGCGCGCAAAAGCCCGTCTGATAATGGGTTGTCCGTCGTTCACAGTCGACTTCGGAAAACAGCCCCTCAAGGCAGCAACGCAAACGGCAGCTATGTCCGCAACTGTGGCATAGCCCGCCGCCTCATAAGTTTCCGGTAATCGTCCGGGAGCAGACTATCTCATTTTATGAGTACGCAGCCTAGTGTGGGTCAAGCGACAGGTCGAATGCGGCCAGTTCCTCTTTGGAGTAGTCGCCGCTGAGGACCATGTAACTGCGACTCAGAAATCCTGCTGAAACCGCCACCATCAAAGTGAGAATCAAAAAGGCCACAACAAAAAGGGGCGCGGAGAAAAATGTCCCAAAGGACGTAGCCGACAAAAGCTTGATGGCCACACCCAAGATCCAGTTTCCGGCTAACCAAGGGGCCACACACAAGATGTGACCCAGCAAAAGCCGCCAACCATTGCCTTTGGTCATGCGCCAACAGGCTAAGAGGTTAAAGCTTTGATCCTTTGCGATGCGCGGAAATATCATGCTCAAGCGAACGCAAATGAGCGCCAGTCCGATTGTGACGCTCACCAATAGAAGAACGAAAGTCCCCGGTCCCATTTTCCAATAGGGCGGATTAAGACGCATCAAGTCCGGTATCTCGAAGACGATGAACCACACGCCCCCATAAAAGAAAGAAAAGAGCCCAATTGAGGTTAGGACGAACAAAAACTCCCTTTTCCAAAGGGCAAAATTGACCAGGCGAGGCTGGAACCCCTTAATCAAAGCAAAACGATGCCAAAAGACGGCAATGATGGAATAGGCTAGAAAAAGCGGCGGCTGTAACCAGAACTCAACGTCGGTCGCCCCAGCCGCCAACACGAGAATAAAGGCCGCGAAAGTACCCACCAAGCCAAAAAGCATGGGTGCCCAAGCAAACATGAAAAAGGCGCCCAGGTTCCGGCCCAAAAACCAATAGGCAAATCGGATTGTTTGGTCGAACGGGATCTTTCGGATAGCAGGCGGCGCCATGGAATCTTCAAATCTCGGTCCAATAAGAACTAAGGCTAATGGCAAAAAAGGTTTTGTATCAATTAAATTTTATCGCAATTAGAGAGTCGTGCCTAAGGGACCCGCAAAGAAAATATTCCACCGCGCCAGTGAAGAAGCCGGATTGCCGTGGATCGACGAAATCAAAAAAATTATTGCGAGCCATTTTTCCCCTTGCGGTAAGCATAGTTTTTATCGAGCCGTTCCATAAGATAGTCGCCATAGCGCACGGGCGTAAAAGCCCCTCCGGGGTCGGCTAGAAGAGGGGACACAACCGTGTCCACGTCCGGATCGAAGAAGAAGGGGAAGGAATAGCGATCTTGGATCGAGAGGTTGCGCACCCGATGGGGCGTGGAGGCGAGGCGGCCACCGCTCCAGCGCGAGAGGATGTCGCCCACGTTGAGCACGAAAGCGTCCGCCAAGGGTGGGGCAGGGATCCATCGGCCGGCCTTGTTGCGCACCTCAAGTCCGCCCACTTCGTCTTGTGCCAGCAAGGTCAAGAAGCCGTAGTCCGTGTGAGGGGCCGAGCCGAAGAGCCCCGTCTCGGGCCTTTGTGGCGGGTAATGTAACAGGCGCAAAAAAACCGTCGGCCGGTCGAAGTGGGTGGCAAGGTGATCCGCGGGCAGGCCCAGTCCCAGGGCGATCAGTTGGACAAGCTGTCGCGCCAAGCCCTCCATCGCCGCCATGTAATTCATCACCGCCGGCTCTAAGCCGGGCTGGCCCGCCGGCCACTGGTTCGGCCCATCGAGGGGGCGGCTGTTGCTCACAGGGTGACTGGCCGCCGTTGCTTCGGCGGGGCCGCCGTCGGGCACTCGGTGCAGGGCCATGAAGGATTCGCTTTGGTTTGGCTTTTCCACGGTGGCGACGGAAGAGGTGACGATCAGCGAAGAGTTGGGCGCCATGTAACCCCGGTGCCAGCGATTGATAGCGATGGCCTGTTTTTCCGCCATCGGACGAGCGAAAAAAGCCCTGGCTTGGTGTAGCAGCGCGTCGCGCAGGCTGGTGGGCACGCCATGCCCAACCAGATAGGCAAAACCCACGTCCTTAAGGGCGGCGTGCAGACCGCGGGCCAGGTCTGCGTGATCGGCTTGCCCATCACCTTTCCGACGCAAGATCTCCAGATCGATGACGGGAATACTGTTGAAGTCGGGGCTGGGCGGCGCGGGCATCGCAAGGGCTCAATAGGGGGACGAGGAGTCGTCTTGCCGTCGTTCTAAAGGACCCCCACGGCCTTGTGTATCGGACCGAGGCGGCGGTCTCCGGATGGCGAGATTGCGTGTTGCGCGGGTCTATTCAGCCGCACCCGCCTGCGCATAGCGCTGCAGGATAATGGTGGCGCGGGACTCAACCATCTCGTCGAATTCGACTTGGGTGAGGTGCTCGCGGATGTCTCGGCCATGCTCGGCGAAAATAGCGTCCTGGGCCGCCGCGCGCAGGCAGCGCAAGGAAGGCCGGAAGTCCAAATCGGCTTGCTCCGCGTGCCCGTTGGCGGGCCGCATAATATTTTGCCAGTTCATGTATCTCTTCCCCCAACTAAGCTATCACCTTGGCGACCGGAACAATTGGATTGTTTTATTATATTTTCCAATTGCTTACAGATCCGGCCTCTCGATTACGGGCGGAGAATATTGCATTGCACAAAATTCACCAGCGCCGCTTTTGCAGATCAGTTATGCATTCTCTAATGAGCTGCATCCCCCCTCATGAGTTTATTCCCGCTCGGGCTCTCATGAGCTGACCTGCTTTTTGCTTAGCGTTAGCCTAGCCAGGCTGGCACAGGGGGGTCAAGCCTTTGTGGAAGGCTCGGGAGCGACAGCGGCTCGCGCCCATCGTTGGCTGTGGCGGCCCGGAGGCCTGATTCAGGAATAATGTCAGAGGCTTGCCGAGTGTCGTCCTGATCGCGCACTTGATGCGCCGATGCCGCAAAAAAGGCGATCGGTAAAGGGTGATCTGGACGCGGGAAGGTCCCCGCAGCTCCAGGAGCGGCCCCAGGAGCGGCCCCAGGAGGCGGTTCGGGGGAGGCGGTTCGGGGTTGGCCTGCTCCGGTTCGGTGCGGTCGCCGGATCAGGGTCTCGGGCCAGAAAGGTGCTCCAAGGTTTGGCGCGGCCCCTCGGTCAAGGGATCGATCTGGCGCAAGGCCCAGCGCACGGCAAAGGCTTCCCGCCCCAAAGCGCCGGCGGCTTGTTCGCCACGGGCGGTGTTATCCGCGTTGCGAATGCGTTGGGCATTGTTTTCCAAGCGCCCTGCTAGTACGCGTAAACATTGAATAATCGGTTTATCCTTATGAGCGATCGTTCTTATATTTGATCCCAATTTTAGCTCCGTTTCCCTATGGCTTTCTCGGTTTAAAAGAGTCCGAATCAGCCTTGAATTTTCATAGATTAGTAAATACTAAATCGCAAGAAATTGCGATTTTAGCAATTTCTTGCTATTTTCAAACGAACGGTCAAGAGGCTAATTTTTGAGCTTAGAAACGGGTCCGAATCGCGCGCCCTACCTGAGCAATGGCGTGAAAAAAGCGGGAGTAACGCGCTGCCGTGTTGCCGCAATCTGCCAGCCCGAAATGCGCGATATGGCACCTTGAAGATTTTCCAGCTGTGGCCCCTTCAACGTCCGTACATTTGGCGTCCAGGCCCTCAGTCTCCGCCGGTAAAGCTGTCGAACGGACAACTGCGGCCTCCATAATTGTGGGTGGTCTAATTGCGGGCCATCTCGCTGTCTGCCATCTCGACGCCTGCCGTTTAAGCGCTGCCCGCCTAACTGCCGAGGAGTTCACCGGGGGTCAGAATGCGCAGGACGTTTCGCACTTGGGCGAGGGGGAAATCGATATTTTTGGCGGGGTTGAACTGGCTGAGCACCAGTTTGCTGGGCGTGCGGGCCACCAGGCGTTTTATGTAGCAGTTGCCCGCCTCCCCATCGCGGCCATGCAGCTCCACCACCACATCGTTGCCGGGCTTGGCCGGGCGGCCCGGATGAACAAACACCAATTCGCCCTCCTCGAAGCGGGGCGACATGGACTCTCCCACCACATAGAGGGCAAAGGCCTTTCGATTGCCGGTCAGACCCGGCGGCCGACAGACGTACTCAACGGTTTCGCCGTTGAACTCGAAGGCCGCATCCTCGCCGCCCACGGCGGTACCGCGCACCTCCAAATCCCGTTCCATACCGGCTCGCGGCGGAAGGGGCACGACGCCGGCGCGCGCCGCATTCCGCCGCTTGCCCGGCGTAACATCCAGAGTGAGCCCCTGACCCGGCCCCCCTGCTTGATAAGTGGGAAGGCCAAAGGCAGCGGCTTCAGCAAAGCCACGGGGCAGAATTTCGCCCGGCGTGGGCTCGGGCTCGACACCTAAATAGGCCGCCGCGCGCTGAACCTCGGACAGCTTCAGCCCGCGGTCGCCGGACAGGATGCGCGACACTGCCGAGGGGTCGATGCCCAAGGCCTGAG
>JBCCHN010000217.1:0-4669 GCA_039028695.1 Pseudomonadota bacterium | reverse complement strand
CTGTTTGGCTTATTGGCGTTTTGTTGTGCTCTTCGATACGGTCAATTTTACGACCTGGATGGGGCTGCCCATAGAATTTTTTAGGACAAGGATGAGCCACAAAGATCTTTGTTACGAGTGTGAGGTCAATAATCAGTGAGTCAAATTCCACGTAGGGACCGGTAAGCATGCCAAGTCGCATGGCCAACCAGTGGAAAGACGATGATCAGACCCAAATAACCTGTTGCTAAACCGAATATAGTGAGCAACATAATCATCCAAGCCCAAAGGAGCATGGGCTTTGAATTCTTTAAAACGGATTTGACACTCAAGACAATCGCAGTTGGCGCGTCGGAATCTTCAACCATCAAAATAGGAATGGAGATTGCGCTGACGGCGAATACTGTAAAGGCTATCAGGCCGCCGGAAACTGTCCCAACCAAAAGCATGCCCAGTCCATGAGCGGTAAAGAGAAGGCTTGGCAAAAACTGATCCAAAGGAGGAAAGGGTTGGGGTCCGTAAAATAGCGCAAACAGCAAGGTCGCGATCCGAATCCATATGAGCAGTGCTAGGCAGAGGACAAATCCCATAAGTCCGATTTGGACCGGAGATTTAGTCGCAACGAACAAGATCTCCTTGGGCGTCAGCTGCTCATTTGCCTCAATTCGCCGGCTTTTTTCATAAAGCCCCACCGCCAAAATTGGACCAAGGAGCATGAAACCCGCCCCTAATGCCAGAACCACCGCAGCTATGTGAAGTGAGATTAGACCGCTCGTGAGGATCATGCTAGCAATCACGACAACGAACCCATACCCCAAACTTAAGGATGGTCGGTGCCAGAGATCGCCCCAACCTTTGCTCAACCATCTCCAGGGCTCGTCAAGAGCGACCTCATTTATTCCGGTATCCGCTGCCAAAGATGGTTCATTAGATGAGCATTCCACTTTTGAGCTCCCCTTTTTTGGGCGAGGTGAAGTCTGGAATTTTGGCACCATTGACCATGTCGATCTTTGACCGAGATCAATTTTCAAAAGTCAGATTGAATCTTTAAATACTGCTGTCTATTTCTGGGCGCTATTTATTGGCAAACCCATCGGCGATTTTAACCAGGCTCTCTCGGTCAAGGAAAATGATCTCACTGCCTTTTCCGATCGACAGAATTTTGTCGGATTTGAGTTGCGTAAACGTGCGACTTACCGTTTCAGTTGTTAAGCCAAGATAGTCGCCAATGTCGGTCCGGGTCATCTCGATGGCAAGGGACCCCTCGCCATGCCCGCTCTGATTAGCCCTTTGCGATAGCATCAATAAAAAAGATGCAATTTTTTCCCGAGCCGTCTTTCGCCCCAGCAGGACCATTTGATCATGTGCCATCGCCAGCTCGCTGCTGGCCTTTTCTAGGAGGCGATGGCCCAACGCTGGAAAGCCGTCCATGAGTTCTCGAAGCCGATCACGAGAAAATCGGCATAGAGTTGTTGCACTGACCGCTTCGGCGCTGTGAACATAGGTTCCCCGATCTGCCAGTCCGAGGAAATCGCCGGTAACTTGGAAACCGGTAATTTGGCGGCGCCCATCGGGCAACAATTTGTAGGTTTTCAGTGTGCCGGATGTCACATTAAATGCGTATTTCGTCGCTTCGCCCTCGTAGAACAAGGACTTACCAGGAGCCAATTTGATCTCAGTGGCAACATCGGCCAAATGAGACAGCTCGTCTGGCGCAATGGCGGCACAAATCGTTAACTGCCTAACCGAACAGGCGCTGCAGGGCGCGTCAGGCCGATGACCGACAGTGCCCGGACGAGGATCGGCCGCCTTGTTGAACGGCTGGGGTGCAATCCTATTGCCTCGAATGTTGTCTTTTAAGCTCACTCGACTCGGCTCAAACCCATTTGTTCATTTAAGTAATAACAGAATCCCTTTAACTGGCAAAGGCGGTGGATGGCTTTGTCAGAGCAAAGTGCCTTGAGTCGACGCGGCGCCGATTGCTAGAATTTTAGGATGAAAAACCCCTTCCGATACTTCAACTCATCCCCCGGGCTGTACGTCGTTGAAGTTATTCGGACGATTTGAGATTTGAAATTAGGGAGTGTTTGGCTCCTTTTGTTGATGTTAAGCGGCTTTTGCCTTTTGGTGCAAACGCCTTCTGAGTTCGATAGTTTGTCGTTTGTTTTTTTCTCTCTCGGTCAGGATTGCTTGACCGCGTCCGAGATAGACATCTTCTAGGGTCAGGTTCTTCAGGCTTTCATGGTAACTCCGCGTGTTATAATAGGTGACGAATTGCTTGATGCGTTGTTCCAGCTGGCCCGGCAGGTAGTAGTTTTCCAGCACGACCTGATTTTTCAAAGACCGGTGCCAACGTTCGATTTTGCCTTGTGTCATGGGATGATAGGGCCGCCCCCGGGTATGACCCATGTCCTGATCCACCAACCACTTTGCCAATTCCGCCGAGGGTGTTGTCAGTCTAATGCGAACCAGTCTCCGTTTTCCCAGGGATCAATTCGACTAAGCCGCCAGCTGACGCCACTCAGCCCGGGCGGCGGAGCGGTTCTGCTTGAAATCTGATCTTTTGATAAGGTGTCGGTCGAGGTTGAAATGATTGTGGATCGAGGCATGGTCCGAGGCAAATTTCTGTAGGGTTCTGATATCCCGAAACCGGGCATCGCCCCCTCGCGTCGTCGGAACGGCTGATGTGAGTTTTCGGCCCGATCGTTCAGCCAGCAGCCACAGGCCTGGCGTTGCTCATTCCCAATATCTTTCGTCGCGGCACCATAGGATCAGAACCGGTCCGTTACGATTGACCAAGGTCGGCCATAGCGTTTGATCGCCCGTTCAAAAACCTAAGCGCAGCCTTGCGATCCCGGCGTTTTGTGACAAAAACCTCAAGCACTACTCCTTCGTGATCAACCGCGCGCCACAAGTAATGGATCTTGCCGTTGATCTTCACAAAACCTCATCCATATGCCATCGCCACTGAGAATTGGACCGCTGTTGGACCTGCCGCTTCCTGATCTTCGAGGCAAACATTGGCCCAAACCTATTCCACCAGAATCGCACCGTCTCCAGGCAGATGTCGATCCCAGTTTCAAGAGGAGATCTTCCTCCTGGCGCAGTGCAAGCGGATAGCGGATGTACATCATCACCGTGAGACGGATGATCTCAGGCGAGGAATTGGAGTAGCGGAAAGGATTTTTCATCCGGCAAAGCTACGAATTCACAAGGCGCCACCTCAACCCATTTTGGGCTGATACTGCCTCAATTTGTGAAGTTCCTGCTTGTCGAACATTTATCGATCTGGAGATTGACGTGTTTTCCGACTACCTTATGAGAGAAACCCGAACTTCATCACGGACGCCAGTTCTTGAGGTGCATTATTGTTTGCTGGTGAGCCCGTTCGCATCCAACGCATGATCGCCCCCTCGACCAAACCATGGGCCATGGACGCCATCATGTCCAGGTCGCCAACACGGAATGCACCCTCATCCATGCCTTCTTGATACATGCGCCTGATCTGTCTCTGGATACGGTCGCCGGGCAAGGAGCCGTCCTCATAAAGGATGTCTGTCGTCATTGTGAATAGACGCAAGAGGGAGCTGCGGTCCAAGGCGACATCAAATATTCCCTCGCAGATCCGATCTATACGCTCTGAATAGCTGCCGCCCGCGGCCCAATCCACTTCCATCCGTGCTACAAAAGCGGCCTCGATACCTTCAAGCATGTCACGGAGTAAAAACAGTTTGTTGTCGTAAAAACGATAGACTGTCCCGACCGCGACTCCCGCTTCTTTGGCGATGCTGGCAATCGATACATTCTCATATCCCCGCTTGGTGAATTGGTTCAGCGCAGCATCCTGAAGTGCAGCCAATTTGCTTTCTGGGTCACGGGTGCGTCTGGGTTTGGCGGATTGATTTTTCATTAGTGAATTATATTCACTACCCTTGACGGCGCAAGGAGGCATCCCATATATCGCTTAATGAACGAAATTCATTAATGTAAAGCTGACCACCAAGATTACTGAATCAAAGGAAAACCGATGCAGCAAGCTTTTTACAACCGGCACGGAAATGCACCGGAAGTGGTTGAAATCCACGATGTGGAGTCCCAGCCATTGGCCCCGGGTCAAACACGGGTCAAGATCCTCCGCTCGCCAATTAACCCCTCGGATATCGCACAGATAGGCGGCGTTTACGGACTGCAACCCCCGTTGCCAGCACCGGCTGGCATGGAAGGCATCGGGGAGGTTTTGGAAGTTAACGGAAAAGGCCATGCCGTCGGCACACTCGTACTCTTGGCGGACCCTCCTGGCGCTTGGGCGACCGAGCGTGTTTTTGCCTCAGAACTGCTTGTGCCTGTGCCACAGGGGGATATCGACCAGCTCTCAATGCTCACCGTGAACCCGGCGACGGCCTACTTGCTCCTCTCGGAATACGTTGACCTACGCGCGGGCGACTGGATTATCCAATCAGCCGCAAACTCGGCCGTCGGGCGCTATGTCACGCAGCTGGCAAAGGCGCGCGGTATCAAGGTCGCATCGGTTGTGCGGCGCGAATCAGCCATTGGAAGCGTGCAAGACGCCGGTTGTGATGCGGCGTTCGTAGACGGCCCCGACCTTGCCGAACGGGTGAGCGCTGAGCTGGAAACTGCCCCGGTTCTTGCGATTGACGCCGTTGCGGGAGAGACCTTTGGCCATCTGGCG
>JBCCHN010000216.1:0-4705 GCA_039028695.1 Pseudomonadota bacterium | reverse complement strand
GTCTCATGTGTATCCGTCCGGCATTTCACAAGCTGTCCAAAACTGAGCAGCGCTACTCACAGTTCGACCGAGAGGCATTGGCAATCGCATGGAGCGTCAAAAAGTTTCATACCTGCCTGTACGGTCGACACTTCGAGCTCCTCACTGATCACCAGCCGCTTGTGTCGATTTTCAACCCCAGCAAGAGCCTCCTGGCCATGACTACAGCCCGACTACAACAGTATGCTGTCTTCCTTGCAGGTCACCAGTACTATGTTTGTGTTACCCTGCGTGTAAACACCGGACGAGATTAGGCGATAATTACCTGTCGTTCCGGCTACGCAGAGGTTAGAATCCATGCTTGTACGGCTGCGTTAGTTGTGAAGCATGTCTCCAAGATTACGAGGATTGGAGGTAAACAAATCTTTCTGTTCGCGCCACGAATGAAACTGTACGGCGTAGGCTGGGTATTCCCGCATGGTACACTTAGCCACGTGGAGCGGTACGCCGTTGGGTTATGACTAACAGGTTATTAGCAGCGGCGGCAAAGAC
The DNA here is from genome assembly GCA_039028695.1 of Pseudomonadota bacterium. Taxonomy (GTDB): domain Bacteria; phylum Pseudomonadota; class Alphaproteobacteria; order Kiloniellales; family Kiloniellaceae; genus JANQKX01. The sequence continues at coordinate 4,174 of JBCCHN010000216.1, read as the reverse complement.
TGCTCTTCCCATTTGCCTTAGTCGCCGAGCCCATACTCTCTCTGAAAAGAAAAATTTCTGAGTTTTCCTCTCGCCCAGCCTTCGCCTTCGGGTAAGCAGCGTGGGTACCGCAGTTGCCTTGATGGATTGCCCAGCGAGGGACGCAGCTAAGCCGTCTCCGCTTGTGTTGTACGAATGCTCCGCACAGGCACACTGCAAAAATGAAATGGAAACTGCTGCGCCGCCTCTTGCGCCGCCTCCGCCGGTCACGGCCGCGGACGCCTCTAGCTCTCTCCATTGAGTAAGTTGGTACACCTTCCCACGTGTGGTTGCCCTAGGCAAATACCAAGCGCATGTGTCGTTGTGTACCCTACAGGGAAACCCGGGGGCCCTCACCACCGCTGCCCACCGGGATACAAGTGACGCCGGCCGGCCATGAGGCCTCAAGCGAGTTGGCCCTGTAACTAATAATACGGCCGTGGCCTGAAATACCGAACCTCCGTGGATTGAGCACTGGCAGGAGCATGTGTTGGTGTGTGCCGGGGGTGGAATGATGCTTCATTGCTTGGGAATTCCGGCAACGCGGTGTGCATGGTGAGGGAGCGGGTCATCCCGACGGGATGAAATCCGACATACAGGACAATGTCTATTGTACCGGGCCTGGCGGCATCCATGTGTTTTTACCGGATGCCACCTGTCTGGGTGTAATTCTGGTGCCGGAATTTGTCGCCAATTTTACCTGGGGTGGCGATGATATGAAGAGCCTCTTCTTTACCGCTTCGACGTCACTCTACAGATGCCGGACAAACACGCCGGGGCCTGTACTGTTCTGACACCTGCTGATCAGGAGGCCCGCATAACAAAGGGTATAGCCAATAAGATGACGGCATTGCAGACCAAACGCGGAAGGATCGATTCCCATGTGCATTTTTGGCATGTCGATCAGACCGGTTTTATTCCGATATCGCGCGGAATTTCTGCGCTGCAAAGAAGTTTCCTGCCCAAGGATCTGAAGGACGAAGCCCATTCGCTTGGTGTGGAGCAGGTTGTTCTTGTAGAAGCTGCACCCAATGTTGAAGAAACCGAATTTGTACTCGACCTGTCAAAGAATGATCCGTTTATTGCCGCCGTCATTGGCTGGGTTGATCTGGACCTCCCGGTGCCACAAACCGAAAGCCGGATCGAACAATACCAGTCCTACCCGAAATTCCGCGGAATTCGGTCGTTTTCTCCCGGTGGTTTTGATGGCCGTTGGCTGTCCGGCGAGAATCCGATCGCCAATTATCGCTGGTTACATGAAAACGGGTTAAGCTGCGAGTTTCTGATCAATTGTATCCAGCTGGGCCAGGTCAATGAGTTGATCAAACAGATCTCCGGTTTCAGGCCGTTGATCAATCATGGTGCAAGGCCGTTTGTAGTCACTGGCGAGCTTGAACCGTGGGCTGGTGAAATGCGCCAGCTCGCAAATGATACTGAAGCACTTTGCAAGGTTTCCGCGCTGGCCGAACGAGCTGGCGTGGAATGGACGACGGATACGCTCTACCCCTATGTCGCAACGCTCGTTGACGTCTTTGGTCCGGACCGTCTGATGTTCGGCAGCAATTGGCCGGTGATGACGATCATGGCGACCTATCGAAGATGGATTGATTCCCTGGACGAGATCCTCCAGCGCATCGGTCTGGATGATGCAGCGCAGTCCGCGATTTATTCGGGCACTGCCAAACGTTTTTATCGAATACAGGAAAATTGACATGAAACTGAAAAATATTGTCTCGGTTGTTACCGGAGGTAGCCGCGGAATAGGTCGGGCCATCGCCATTGCTCAAGCCAATGCCGGCGCGCGCGTCGCTGTCATCTCGCGAAGCGCTGGAAGCCTCGATGAAACCGTCCATGAGATCACCAAGGGAGGTGGCGAGGCGATTGCAGTTGCTGCGGATCTGACGAACCAAAAGGATGTGGACACAGCCTTTGATCGGATCGCCGACGAGCTTGGAGCGCCAGATCTGGTTGTCAACAATGCCGGCAGTTTCCTGGCGATAGGTCCGATATGGGAGAGTGAAGTAGACCAATGGTGGCGGGATATCGAGATTAATATCAAGAGCACTTTCCTATGCTCGCGCCGTGTCCTGCCCGGCATGATCAAGAGAGGAAGTGGCCGGATCATCAATCTCATTGGCGGTGGCACAGCCGGTCCATTACCACCTGGTTCGGCATATGCGACCAGCAAATCCGGAATTATGCGCTTTACGGAATGTGTCGCGGGGACGCTTTCAGATACGGGTGTGTTCGTTTTTGCGATGGCACCCGGCTTGGTGAAAACCGACATGACCGAGCATCAGCTGAACTCTGAAGCAGGCAAGAAATACATGCCCTTGATCGCCAAACGATTTGCCGACGGAGACTACCTGCCGCCGGAGAAGGCGGCTGAATTGGCAGTAGAAATTGCAACGGGAAGATTCGACCGTTTAAATGGCCGTGCTTTATCTGCCTGGGATGATCTGGATGTCGTCAAAGCCAGAATGGATGAATGGGTGGAAGAAGACAAACGGGTTCTTCGGCTTCCCGGATTTGGCCCGACGCTCAAGCCGGACTATTGAGTCCTTTTCGCTGCTGTGGCGTGCGATCGGTACCGCGCAATGATCGGATAGAACAGAAACAGCAAGGCGATGGTCAGTATGACCATTGAGACCGGTCTGCTCAACAGATAACCGACCGGATCGTGGCTGGCCAGCGATGACATTCTCCGGAGATTGACTTCAACGACCGGCCCAAGAACGAAGCCGATGATCAGCGGCGCACGCGGAATGCGAGTGCGAACGAAAAAGTATCCCAGTGCCCCGAATGCCAGCATTGTCCACAAATCAAACATTCGGCCATGCACAGCGTAGGTTCCGTAGATCGCCAAAAACAGGACAACGACCAAAAGCAGGCGATTTGGAATCTTGAGGATTTGAACGAAGATCGGAACAAGCAAGATTGCCAAAGGCAACAACAAAATCGCTCCGACAAGGAATGCTGCAAATATTCCCGCGACAACATCGCCGCTTGTCAGAAATAGGGCCGGTCCAGGTGTAATTCCGTGAACCAGGAGACCGCCCATCATTACAGCGACTATCGGATCACCAGGGATTCCCAGTGACAGCATCGGAATGAGGGCGCCGCCGGTTGTCGCCGAGTTCGCTGCCTCTGTAGCAATGACGCCATCCGGTTCGCCCTTGCCGAACCTGGATTTGTCTTTGGCGAGATCTCTGGTCAACTTATAGGACAGGAAGGACGAGACCACGCCGCCAATTCCGGGTACCGCACCGACGGTAACGCCAACCAGGCTGGATCGCGCATAGGTGAAGAATTTTCCGATAACGGTACGAAATGCCTGAAACTTGAAACTGATCAAGATCGAGCTTCGAGTGTTTGAAAAAGGCCTTTCCAGCTGTGCGAGGACTTCGGGAATTGCAAACAGACCGACAAGCAGCGCAACAAATGTAATCCCGCCTGAAAGCTCCGTTATCCCGAAATTGAATCGGCTAATGCCGGTATAGGGATCCGTACCGATCGCTGCAAAGAGGAGACCAAAAACGCCAGCCAAGAGGCCTTTGACGGCCGACTCCTCGCTAAGCGTAGCAATTGCCGTCAGCCCGAGAAGCGCCAGGCAAAAGATTTCCGCCGGGCCAAAATCAAGTGCGAATTCGGCCAGATAGGGCGCAAAAAGCAACAATGACAAACCACCAAGGCAGCCACCAAACCAGGATGCCAATGTTGCCAGCGATACAGCCATCGACGCTTCACCGCGTTGTGCCATTGGCCTGCCATCCAGAAGGGTTGCGGCAGCAATCGGGGTGCCGGGAATGCCGAGAATGATTGCAGTCAGCGCACCGCCATAGGAACCACCCTGATATATTCCCATCAACAGGGCTACGCCGGTTACCGGATCCATTGAGAATGTGAACGGAATTGCCAGGGTCACGCCCAATAGAGGCCCAAGGCCGGGAAGCACCCCCACTACAACACCGATGATCAGACCCACAAGCACCGCAAACAGCGGACCGCCAGCGGCGATCTGCCAAAGTCCATCGATGGCAACCGATACAGTTTCCACCTTCTCTACCGCCCCAGTCTCTTGATCAATTCGCCTTCCGGCATGAAGATGTCTGCGCCGTATCGAAAGACCATGAAAAACACGAACGTCAATATCGAT
>JBCCHN010000215.1:0-4707 GCA_039028695.1 Pseudomonadota bacterium | reverse complement strand
GGTTGCTCCGCAGAGGGCGCCCAAGCGGTCAGAAAGATTACTTCGAAGGTGGCCGGCACCCGCCCGCTGGGCAGCGCGTAGTCTTGCTGATAACGGCGGGCCGCTTCCAAAAGGGTTTGGCGACTGGTAAAGCTCCTGGCGCGGGCATGACCGGCGTGACTCTCACCCATGCCCCGCAGGTCCCGCATGAGCGTCAGAGGATCACTGTATTCGACGGTGATGCTATCCAGATCGGCGACCGGCAAGGCGAAACCCGCGCGCTGCAACAGCGCACCCGCGTCCCGCAAATCCACAAACGGCGACACCCGGGGATGGGCGCCCCCTTTAAGCGCCACCTCGGCATGCATCCAGCTCTCGCGCAATTCGTACAGGGTGGATCCGCCCAAAAAAGCCGCCAGGAAGAGGCCGTCGGCCTTGAGCGCGTGGTTGACCTGCAGTAACAGGCCCGGCAAGTCATTTACCCAGTGAAGTTCCAAAAGGGAAATGATCAGATCGAATTCACCCTCCGAGAAGGGAAGCGCCTCCAGATCCCCAGCCAGTTTCAGGGAGATACCGCCTTCATCGGGGCGCACGGTGGCAGGGCTTGTGTCACAGCGAATGAGGGTATCAATTGCCGCCTTTTCCGGCAGATGCCGCGCCAAAACCCCCTCTCGACCGCCCAGTTCCAGGGCAAGGGGAAATTGGCGGGTCACCTCCTCCAGGCGTTCACATAATCGGATCGCGACCTCGTCGAACAGAAACCCGTGATCGGCGAAGGACGCCGCCGCCCGCGCGCGGCGCAAGCGCAACAGCTTACGGTCAAATACCTGCGCTGAGTCCGGTGGGGGAGGTTTGGTCATGGCCGCACTATGGGCCGCGCCCGCCAAAGGTCAATCCTCGTATATCACGGGCACGATTTGACAGCTTGCTGATCCATCGGGAAACTAAAAACATGCTTGGCTTTACTCGGCTCCGCAATAGTGCCTCGATCGCCGGAAAGGTGGCATTGGATTTGGTGCTGCCCCCGCTTTGCCTGTCGTGTCACGAACCCGTCACGCAAAACGGCGTGCTCTGCGCGGCCTGTTGGGAGTCTGTGGCGTTCTTGGCCCCGCCGTGGTGCGAGATCTGCGGCTTTCCGTTCGACTATGACCAAGGCGACCAAGCCATTTGCGGTGACTGCGCGGCAAGTCCGCCGCCGTTCGACCAATGCCGGTCCGTCATGCGCTATGGCGACGTCAGCAAATCCATGATCATGGCCTTTAAGCATGCCGATAGGATCGATGTAACCAAGGCTTTTGGCGGATGGCTTGGCCGGATCGGCGGCGCGATGACCGAGCAAGCGGACCTTATTGTGCCCGTGCCCCTGCACTGGCGGCGCCTATTGAGCCGCCGCTATAATCAAGCCGCCCTTCTGGCCCAAGTCTTGAGCCGCCAATTCAGTGTTTCCTACGGCCCCGATTACCTGATCCGCAAAAAAGCGACGGTCTCGCAAGGCCGCCTCTCCGCCGCCGCGCGCCATCGGAATGTGCAGGGCGCCTTTTTCATTCCCGACAAGCACAGATCCAAAATCGCCGGGAGAAAGGTCCTGCTGGTGGACGATGTTATGACCACGGGCGCTACAGTGCACGCTTGTACAAACACGCTTCTTCGGGCCGGCGCGGCGCGAGTCCAGGTTCTGGTCTTGGCCCGCGTGTTCCGTGGCCAGGGTTAAAGCGATTCAAGCTTTCCAATCCCATCAATTAAGGATTTTTGTCTTGCGCCATCAAAAACAGGGGCAGAAGCTGACGGAGAAAAGCTCGCCCACGTCTCAGCCCATCTTAAGAAAGATGCCATCATGTCACAGGAAGGCCGCAGGGGCCGCACCCGAAATAGAAATCGCCCGGACGGCGTGATCACCGCCCCGTGGACACTTGTCAAAAATCGCTTAGCCCCTATCGAGGTTTTGTCCGCCGATCATATCGAGGCCATTCATCGGGCCTCCCTAAAGGTCTTGTCTGACATTGGCATGAAAGTTCTGGACGAAACCGCGCGCACCTTTTTGGAACAAGCCGGCGCCATAGTGGACCATGGGGAGCAAAACGTGCGTTTCGACCCCGGCCTAGTCGAAGAATTGGTCGAAAAGGCCCCATCGGAATTTACCCTAGCGGCGCGAAATCCGGCGAAGAGTTTGCGCGTGGGCGGCAATTCGGTGAACTTCGACTGCGTGGCCGGTCCGTCCTTTGTGTCCGACCTGGATCAGGGGCGACGCTCGGGCAGCTACGATGAAATGTGCGATTTCATCCGGCTGGTGCAGCAGCTCAACATCATCCACGTGGCCACCGCTAGCCCATTTGAGCCATTGGACCTGCCGGCCGACACCCGGCACCTGGATAAATATTACGCCGCGATCACTTTGACGGACAAAATCTGGAGCGGCTCCCTGCTTGGCGGCTTCCGCGCCCGCGACGCCTTGGAAATGACCTGTATCGCCCATGGCATTTCTTGGGACGAATTAAAGTTACAACCCCGGGTCTTCGGCAACATCAACACCAACTCGCCGCGCCAGTTGGATGTTTCCATGGCCGAGGGTTTGATCACCATGGCCCAAGCCGGCCAACCGGTCGTGATCACGCCCTTTACCCTGTCCGGCGCCATGGCGCCCGCTACGATCGCTGGCGCCTTAACACAACAGAATGCGGAGGCCCTGGCAGGCATTTGCCTGGCGCAAGCCGTCAGTCCCGGCACGCCCGTGGTCTATGGCGGCTTTACCTCCAACGTGGATATGAAAACCGGCGCGCCTGCTTTTGGTACCCCGGAATATACCAAGGCGGCCCAGGCGACCGGCCAGCTCGCGCGACGCTATGGCGTACCCTTCCGCTCCAGCAACACCAATGCCTCCAACATCGTGGACGCCCAGGCAGCCTACGAAAGCGAGATGTCCCTGTGGGGCGCGGTCATGGGGCATGCCAATCTCGTCTTCCACAGCGCCGGCTGGTTGGAGGGCGGCTTGGTGGCATCCTTTGAAAAACTAGTGATCGATGCGGAAATGCTGCAAATGATGGCCGAATACCTCAATCCCATCGAGATCAATGAAGATACCCTTGCAGTGGAAGCCATCGGTGACGTGGATCCGGGCGGCCACTATTTCGGCAGCGCCCACACCTTGGAGCGCTACGAGTCTGCTTTTTACAATCCCATCGTCTCGGATTGGCGTAACTTCGAGACCTGGTCCGAGGACGGGAGCAAAACCGCCACCCAGCGGGCCAATGGTATTTGGAAAGACCTCTTGGCGGGCTATCAACAGCCGGCCATCGATCCGGCGATCGACGAGGCCCTGCGGGCCTACATGACCAAGCGACGCGAGGAAATCCCAAAAGAAGTTGCCGCCTGATCGGGTTTTCATGTCATTCTTTCGCGCGCATTGCCGACGGGGAAAGGGTTAGCCATGATCGATCAAGAAGAACTAAAAGCCCGAAAAAAGGCCATGGAGCCTTGGTATTGGTGGGGTGTACCGACGTTTTTTAAGTGCCCCTGGAACGAAGATCCCGCCGCTTGCGATATCGGCATGGTCGGGGTGCCCCACAGCACCGGCAATGGTTCTACCGAACGGGATCAGCATCTGGGACCGCGCTCGGTGCGCAATGTTTCCGGCCGCCTGCGTCGGGCTCATCAAGACTTTCAATTGGTACCTTGGGAGGCTTGTCGCATCCACGACCTTGGCGACGTTCCCCTGCCCCAGGCCATGAACAATGAGATTTCCGTCGGGCACATCGAAGATTATTTCCACCTGCTCGATGAAGCCGGCACCCGCCCCGTCTCCATCGGGGGCGATCATGCCGTCACCGGGCCCATCCTAAAGGCTTTGGGTGGTTCCCATGCTCAGATCAGCGGCGGCCAGAAATTAGCCCTAGTGCACCTCGATGCGCACCGGGACGACTATCATCATATGCCCCACTGGCTGGGTGCGGTCCGCTCCGCCGCGCATTGGGCTGCCTACAGTGTGCACGAGGGCCATGTGGATGTGGATCACTCCATCCAACTTGGCATCCGCGGTAACCCCATGAAACCGCGCAAAGATCCGGCCGAAAGCGGCACCGGCTATTTGGTTATCCCGGCCGACGAGATTTTTGAAAAAGGCTTGAACGATACCATTTCCCGCATGCAAAGCCGCATCGGGGATCGGCCGGTCTACATTACCTTCGACCTGGATGTCTTGGACCCGGCAGATGCGCCCGGTGTGGCTAACCTGGAAGCCGGCTATCGGGGCTTGCGCGCCTGGGAAGCCATCAAAATCCTTCACGGCCTGCGCGGCTTGAATATCGTTGGAGCGGATATCGTCTGCCCCATGCCCACTGTGGACAGTCCAAATCAACTGACTGCACTGACAACATCGGTAGTAATGTTCGAAATGCTGAGCCTAATCGCCGACTATTTGCACAACAGCCGCTAACGTCTTATCGCCCTGTCTGCAAAGCATCATTCATTTCTATGTTATCCATTTCAATTATGTATTGGCGATGCCCACCCTAGATGCCCTATATGGCTCTGGGAGAAACCCCATTTCCGATAGCTTTTTTGAATAGATAGTGGAGAAAGGCGATGAGCCCAGACAATCAGGCCGTTGAGATAAACGGGCGACGGTACAAATGGCCTAGCGCGCCAGTGGTTGTGGTCTGCATCGACGGATCCGAGCCGGATTATATCGAAAAAGCCGTGGCCGCAGGAAAAATGCCCTACACGGCGGAAATG
>JBCCHN010000214.1:0-4738 GCA_039028695.1 Pseudomonadota bacterium | reverse complement strand
TGCGCAATGTCCAGCCTCTTTTTGCCGAGTTGGATTGTGGGGGATTTGCCCTCGCCCATAACGGAAACCTGACCAACGCTCGCCAGCTGCGCGAGCAGTTGATTCGCACTGGCTCAATTTTTCAATCCACCTCGGACACCGAGGTCTTTTTGCACCTCACCGCCACCTCCCGAAAGGGCAATCTGGTCGATCGAATGGTGGATGGATTGCGCCAAGTGGAGGGGGCTTTTTCAATCGTCGCCCTGACTGAAAATTGTCTGATCGGTGTAAGGGATTCCATGGGCGTTCGGCCCCTGGTTATCGGTCGGCTGGATGCCAATACCCATATCCTGGCATCGGAAACCTGTGCGCTTGACATTATTGGCGCCAGCTTCGTCAGAGATGTGGAAGCCGGTGAAATGGTGGTCCTGGACACCTCAGGCGTTCATTCCCTCAGACCCTTTGCGCCAGCCCGCAGCCGTATGTGTATCTTCGAATACATCTATTTTGCCCGCCCCGATTCGATTATGGAGGGCAGCAGCGTTTACGAATCCCGCAAGCGGATCGGCCAGGAGTTGGCTTTGGAGAGCCATGTGCCGGCGGATGTGGTCATTCCCGTCCCGGACTCCGGCGTTCCCGCTGCCATCGGATACGCCGAAGCGGCGGAAGTTCCCTTCGACCTGGGGATCATTCGCAACCACTATGTGGGGCGGACCTTTATCGAGCCCGGTCAGCAAATTCGTAACCTGGGCGTTCGACTGAAACATAACGCCAACCGACACTGCATTGAGGGCAAGAGAGTAGTGCTCGTGGATGACTCTATTGTTCGCGGCACCACCTCCATCAAAATTGTTGAGATGGTGCGCTCTGCCGGTGCTCGCGAGGTTCATATGCGCATTGCTGCGCCCCCGACCGCTTTTCCCTGCTTTTACGGCATCGACACACCGGAAAAATCCGAACTACTGGCCTCGCACCTGGATGTGCCGCAAATGGCCGAACACATTGGCGTGGACAGCCTGTCTTTCATCTCCATGAACGGCCTTTATCGCGCCATGGGCGAGCCGGGCCGAAATGACCTCTCGCCAAAATTTTGCGATGCCTGCTTTACGGGCGACTATCCCATATCACTGACCGATTTCGAGGGGGGCGGTCAACAGAACCAGCTGTCCCTCCTGGCCGAATTGGCATGAGCCGCCGGCTTCTCGAAGGCGATAGATCATGTTGTTTCGCTTGGCTTCTACCCTTTCGGCTGTTGTAAGCGGCGGGCTGACGTCTCAATTCCCAGAATTCTACCAACAGTACCGTCAACGCTTAGGGGGACACCTTGATCAAGCGAAAGAGCGTATGACCGAGATTACAGTCGATGCTCAATCCAAAGATCTGAGCGTGAAAGACTATATTCAAAGCTTTTTGGATAGCCCCGCCCATACTCTTGAAGGCCAGCGCATGCAGGACAGTTTCGTAACGGTAGAGCGCTTGAGTATGGCAGAAACGGCATTGCAACAGGCCTCGCTTGTAGGACAACCCGCCACCTTTGCGCAGCATTTCGACCCCACCTTGGCCCAAGCTGTTGCCGAGACCTTTCAGCCAGCCTTTCCCCTTACGCCCGCCGGCCTGATCTATGGTGGTGCGGGTGCCCTATTGGGATGGTTGATCCTGATAACAGGCAGGCGACTTTTTCGTCGTAAATCCTCTAAGGAAGCGCCGGCATGACCGACCCTACTTTACCGTCTCTTGAAGGGCGTATCGCCTTGGTGACCGGTGCATCCCGTGGCATAGGTCGGGCCGTGGCGGAAGCTTTTGCGGCCCAGGGTGCTCAGTTGATCCTCTTGGCGCGGACTGTCGGCGCCCTTGAAGAGGTAGACGATCACGTCCGCAGCCTAGGAGCCCCTCAACCGCTGCTCGTGCCCCATGACCTACGCAAACTCGATGAGTTGGATCACCTGGGTGCATCGCTGCACCAGCGCTATGGGCGCCTGGACATCCTAGTCGCCAATGCCGGTGAACTGGGTGCGCTATCGCCCATAGCACACACCCAACCGAAGGTCTGGGAGGATGTGATGACGATCAACCTTACCGCCAACTACCGCCTGATCCGCAGCCTGGACCCGCTGCTCCGGCAATCACAAGCAGCACGCGCTATCTTTGTCAGCGACCCCATTGCGGATCACCCGCAAGCTTACTGGGGCGCCTATGCCGCTGCCAAATCGGCGCTGCAAACTCTCGTAATGTGTTACGCGGCTGAGTCGGCCAAATCTTCTGTGAGTGCCAATTTGGTTTGCCCCAGCCCATGCGACACCACGCTGCGCAACAAAGCCTTTCCGGGTGAAGATCCCGGCGGGCTAAAAAAACCGTCCGAGTTGACCGAGCTCTTCCTGCGGCTTGCCAGTACCGAATGTCATGAAAATGGAAAGATCTTTTCCTAACCGCTTTCGATTGGCGGCGACTTCAATCTATCTCTTTTTCCGGGAAATAGCTTGCAATTTCTATTTTAAATCATAATGATCGCCTGGGAACTGACACCTAAGGTCTAACTCCCTTTTTTGACCTAATTAATTCGTTCAAAAACGGATGCGTTGGAGGAAAGAATCGCCTATTGTTAATTTTGGAATTGAACAAGCTTTCAATTTTCAAATAATAAACTTAACCCAACAAAATCGGGTTTACCGATGTAGAACATGAGGAGTGTGAATTGGCTAAGCAAAGAAACGTCCGGGGTCCGGATCCCATTGACCTTCATGTCGGCACACAGGTGCGCGCCCGTCGTGTACTTTTGGGCCTCAGTCAGGAAAAATTGGCCGATGGTCTGGGAATTACCTTTCAACAGGTGCAAAAATACGAACGAGGCTCGAACCGGATAAGCGCTAGTCGCCTGTTCAACATGGCCCGTTTGCTGGATGTACCCATCACCTATTTCTTCGAAGGGATGGACAGCAATAAAAATCCCGGTTTCAAGGAGGCATTCACCCTATCCCAGCAGGAGCCGGGAAAAGAGCTTCCGGAAGATGTTATGTTGCGCAAAGAAACGCTCAGCCTTTTGCGTTATTACTATTCGATCAATGATGACATCTTGCGGCAGCGTTTCACCGAGCTTTTAAAGGGTGTCAAAAAGGCTGGCGCCCCGCTTGGATAACGCAGATTCTTTGCGGGCTTTAAGTTAGCTATTTCCCTTTATAGGGATTGTCACCTTTTCGCATGACAATGCGTAAAGGTGTACCCGGTAAATCAAAATCGTCGCGCAGGGAATTTTCCAGGTAGCGAAGGTAAGAACCCGGCAGGGCATCTGGCTTAGAGCAAAAGATCGCAAAGGTCGGTGGTCGCGTTTTGGCCTGGGTAACGTACTTTAGGCGAATGCGCCGGCCACCGGGCGCCGGTGGGGGATGGCTTTGCGTCACGCCTTCCAACCATCTGTTGAGTTGGGCGGTAGGTAGGCGTGTGTTCCAGACATCATATATCTGAAAAACCGCTTCCATCAGTCGTTCGGTGTTTTGGCCCCTTAACGCAGACAGGGGAACGACCGGAATGCCCCGGGTTTGTGGCAGGGATCGAGTCAGGCGGTCTTGCAGGTTTTTCAAGCAAGCTGCCCTGTCCTCACAGGAATCCCACTTGTTCAAGCCAATCACCAGGGCGCGCCCCTCCTCAATCACGCTGGAAGCGATGGTGAGGTCTTGTTTGTCCATGGAAAGCTGGGCGTCCAATAAAAGGATCACGACCTGAGCAAAACGGATGGAACGCAAGGTATCGGCGGCGGATAGCTTTTCCACTTTTGCCGAGACCTTTGCGCGGCGGCGCAAACCGGCCGTGTCCACCAGTCGAACCGGCCGCCCATGAAACGACCAGTCAAGAGCTATGGCATCTCGTGTGATGCCCGCCTCTGGTCCTGTTAGAACCCGATCTTGGCCTAACAGCTGATTGACCAGCGTGGACTTGCCCACGTTGGGCCGTCCTACGATAGCCAATTGCACGATCCGCGAGCCCTGGGAATCCTCAGCCGAATCATCGCTTAAGGGCACCGCCGCCCTTTCCGCAGCCGCCTGGGTCGCATGGTTCTCCATTTCGATGTAAAGATCGACCAACCCCAATCCATGCTCGGCGGAAATCGGAATGGGCTCACCCAGTCCCAGAGCATAAGCTTCCATGACACCCCCGTCCGAGGCTTTGCTTTCCGCCTTGTTGGCCAGCACCACCACCGGCTTACCGGACCGACGCAGCCACTGGGCAAAGTGCTCATCCACGGGGGTGATGCCACTGCGCGCATCAATGACAAAGAGGACCAAATCGGAGATCTCCACCGCTGCCTCGGTTTGCCGGCGCATGCGCGCTTCCAAGCTCTCGTCAAAGACCTCTTCCAGCCCCGCCGTATCCAAAACCTTGAAGCTGTGTTCCCCCACCTCGCAGGCGCCTTCGCGCCAATCCCGGGTCACCCCGGGCTCGTCATCCACCAGCGCCAATCGTTGGCGCACCAGGCGGTTAAACAGGGTGGACTTACCCACATTGGGACGGCCGACGATGGCAAGCGTAAAAGGCGACATGGGCAGGCCTATCGCAAAGCAACCAACGTGGCGTTATCGGTGAGAAAATAAAGGGTGTTATCAGCAACCACCGGCGTGACGGCCACGCTATCCGGCAACTCAAGCGAACCTAAAATTTCGCCGGTAAAGGGTGACACGGAAATGGCCGTGCCGTTCGAGCCACCCACAATCAAGCGATCCCCCGCCAAGACCGGACCAGTCCAATGGAGAGCACCTGTCTGATCCTC
>JBCCHN010000213.1:0-4755 GCA_039028695.1 Pseudomonadota bacterium | reverse complement strand
TGCCTTGCCAGAACGGCCCCCATTGGGGAATAAGCCAGCCTAAATCCGGCCCAAGAGGTTGGGTGTGCAAAGTCTGGGTGTGGCAAGAGGTGTCTCCATGGCGAATGAAAAAGAACCCATATCCCTGGGCCAGGTAAGCGAGCCCGCGCGGCGGGTGGAGGTGATCCGCAAGACCGATGTGCTGGTGGTAGGCTCAGGCCCGGGTGGGCTGGCGGCGGCTTTGGCGGCGGCGCGGGCCGGGGCCGAGGTGACCTTGGTTGAGCGCTTCGGCTGTTTCGGCGGTAACATCACCGTGGTGGGGGTCGAGGGCATGGCCTGGTACCGCCACGAAAAAACCATCGAGGCCAACGGCATCGGCCGGGAATTTGAAACGCGAGCCAAGGAAATGGGCGCGGCGGTACCTGAGTCCCAGTCCCTGTCCTATGAGCTGGACTCCGAAGGCTTTAAGCTGGTTGCCGACCGCCTGGTCGAAGAGGCCGGCATCCACCCCATGCTGCACCGCCTGGTGGTGGCCCCCATCATGGAAGGCGACGTGCTCACGGGCATCATCACGGAGTCCAAGGCAGGCCGCGAGGCGATCCTGGCCAAGCGGGTTATCGATGCAACGGGGGATGCGGACATTGCCCATTGGGCCGGCGCGCCTACCCACCACAGCCCTCGCGAGGACATGATGGCCGCCTCGGTGATGTTCCATGTGGCTGGCGTGGACAAAGCGGCCTTCATGGAGGAAATAAAGGCCGATCCGCAAACCTATAAGGATTGGGGCGGGGGCGGCGAGTGGAACATCGAAACCTCGGGCAAGGAGGACGACATGTTCTCTCCCTTCCTCAAAAAGCCCTTCGCAAAGGCCATTGAGGAGGGCCTGATCCCGGCCCATTTGAACACCATTGCTGGCACCTGGGGTGCCCTGCACGATAGCGGTGAGTTGACCTACATGAACTTGGTTCATATGGACGGCTGCGACGGTACGGACCCGGACGACCTGACCGCCTTCGAGATCGAGGGACGGCGCCAGGCCATGCTGGCGATCGAGGCATTGCGTCGGCATATGCCCGGCTGCAAGGGTGTGCGCTTGCGAAACTTTGGCATGTCTATTGGTATTCGCGACACCCGCAAGATTGATGCTCACTACAACATGACGGCAGCCGATGTGCGCGATCAGGGCCGCTTTGAGGATAGCATCGGCATCTACCCCGAGTTTATCGACGGCTATGGCATTTTGATCCTGCCCACCACCGGGCGCTATTTCCAGATCCCCTACCGCAACATCTTGCCTAAAAAGGTGAAGAACCTGCTGGTCGCCGGACGGGCCACGGGCGGGGACAAGACCAGCCACGCGGCCACTCGCAACATGAGCTGCTGCGCCGTTACCGGCCAGGGCGCCGGCATCGCCGCATCCCTGTCCCTTAAATCCAACCAGGAACTGGATCGCATTGACGTGAATGCCGTTCAACGGGAACTGGACCGCCAGGGGGTGCGGTACGGCTAGAGCAAAAAAAGGGGGCTCCTGATGGAGCCCCCCAAGGGGGTTAAAGCCTCGTTGTCTCTTATTCGGCTGGTTCGGCCTTTTCTTTGCCCGGCCAGGCTTTGCGATCGATCTCCAGATCAGAATACATTTCTGGGTCCAGGACCGGCCGGTCGATGCCGGCTTTGAGCTGGGCGGCGAAGTCGTTCATCAAACGCTTGGCGATGGGGAACAACATCATCAGCGCCAGCAAGTTGACCACGGCCAGGATGCCCATCATGGGATCCGAGAAGAAGAAGACCGAGGTCGCCGCCGGGGCCACTGCACCCAGGAGCACGATGCCCATCAGCACCCAACGGAAGATATGGATCGACACGGGATTCTTAGTCATTACCGTGATCGCGTTTTCTCCCAGGTAGTAATTGTAAATGATCGAGCTGAAGGCAAAGAGGAGAATAGCTATGGTCAAGAAGTACTGCACCCATTCACCCAGATGCGCGACCAGCGACTGCTGAGTCAGGGCCACACCGTCGATATCCTCCACGCCCGGCACGTAAACATCGCCTAAGAGGATGACAAAGGCGGTGCAGGTGCAGATCAGGATCGTATCGATGAAGACCGAGAAGGATTGGGTAATGCCTTGGCTGATAGGGTGTCGCACATCGGCGGTAGCCGCCACGTTCGGTGCGGAGCCCAAGCCTGCTTCGTTGGAGAAGAGACCCCGACGCAGGCCCTGCGCAATCGCCGCGCCCATGCCACCGCCCACGGCTTCTTCAAAGCCAAAGGCGTTGGCGAAGATGGTGCCCAGCACCGCCGGAATGCCATCAATGTTGGTGACGATCACGATCAGTGCCATCAAGATGTAGCCAATGGCCATGATGGGAACGATCACATCGGCGGCCTTGGCGATCCGGTGGATACCCCCATAGACGATGAATCCCGTACCGACAAATAAGAGGCCACCGGTGATCCAGCGATTGATTCCCATGCTGTCCTCGGCGGCGCCGGCCACGGTGTTACCTTGGAAGGCGGGAAAACCAATACCAAAGGCAGCGATCAGGCAGATGGCATAGAGGATGGCCAGCCAACGATAGTCTTGCCCAAGACCGTGAATGATGCTCCGGGCCGGACCGCCGCGATAGCTGCCGTCCTTCTGGGATTCCTTAAAGAGCTGGGCCAGTGAGCATTCCACCAAACTGGTGGCCATACCGACAATGGCGATGGCCCACATCCAAAAGACGGCTCCGGGGCCACCCAGTGTAATGGCCACGGCCACGCCGGCGATGTTACCGCCGCCGACCCTGCCGCCGACCGAGACCAGAAGGGCTTCTCGCGCTGTAATGGCATTGGGATCGCCGGATTGGTTCTTACCCGACAAAACCCGGAACATGCGCCCAAAATACCTAAATTGAACAAATCCGCTGGTCACCGTGAAGAAAAGCCCCATGACCACCAGGAAAGGAATCAGCGCCCATCCCCAGGTCAGGTCACCGATCGTGCCAAAAAGTGATTCGATTAATTCCATCTCAGCCAAAACCTCCGCTTAGCATTATTGTGGCTCGGTCCGGCATGACCCATCTGGATGAAAACCCGACTGCAGATGTGACCTTCCCCGACCACCTATGTTGTACGTCTTTGATGAGGTGAATGTCCTTGCAAAAATTACCTACAATGGGTAGAAAAATCGAAGAATCTTGCATTTTTCTTATAAAAATAGAAGGAAAGCTGCAATGTTAGAGCTAGATGATACAGATCGGGGCATTATTCACCTGCTCCTGGGGGACGGGCGGATGAGCAATGCGGATCTGGCTGCGCGCATCCATCGGTCGGAATCAGCCTGTCATCGACGGGTTCGTCGCTTGGAAGAGACTGGCGTGATTGAGCGCTATACGGCAGTGGTCAACCAAGCTGTCGTGGGCAAAAAGACGACCGTTTTCGTGGAGATCACCCTCGCCAACATGGAGGAAGAGACGCTCAACGAATTCGAAAAAGCGGTGCGAGCCTGTGACGAGGTGGTCACCTGTTTTTTCATGACCGGGGATGCCGACTACCTTTTGCAGATCGCCGCTGCCGGTACGGAAGATTACGAGCGCATCTATCGAACCCACCTGTCCCGTTTTCCCGGCATCGCCCGCATCCGCTCGAGCATCGCCTTGCGCCCCGTCTGTTAGTCGGCTGCCTTTGATGACCGATTTGCGGCGGTGATCGCGGGACCGGATCAGGAAGTCAAGCATGATGGCCGTTCAGATCGCGCAGGTATCGTGATAGCATTGCTAACGGTACTGGATTTTCGCGGCCAAGAGGTTCTTGTGGTTAGTCGAAAGCATAGGGTTTCTTGAGCTTTGGCGGTTCAGCCGTCGAATGCCCGCAGGGCGACAGTCCATTGACCGTCACCCTATTCTTGTTTCGGAGGCACTGGATAACCAGGCTTGCGGCATCCTAAAGCGGTTGGTGGGGGAGGGTAATGCAATGGACAAAGCCAGTGACTAAAGCTTCGTGGCTTGCGCTGGGGTTCGGCTTTTTGGCGGCCTTTTTCTGGGGGACCCATAGCGTCATTGTTCGCTACTTAACCAGCGACCTTGCCGGCATTTCCATTGCCGTTTTCAGATTATACATTGCGGCTGCGGTTCTATATGTAATTTTGAAACTTCACGGCCGGGGGGCGTCTTTTAGCCTGCGGGACAAAGCGCTTTTGTGGACCACTTTCGGCGTTGTCACCAATTATATCCTTTTTCACGTGGGGTTGGAGCACACCACGGCCTCGGCGGCGATGATGCTGGAAAACACCGCGCCTTTTTTCGTCCTGCTCTTTTTGGTCCTGCTGTTTCGCGAGAGAATTCGCATGGTCGAGGTTCTCGCGACGGGGATTGCCGTGTTCGGCGTCTTTTTCACGGTGAGGGGGGACGTGGTGTTGGCCGGCGAGGCTTTGGAGGGCGATATTCTTGAACTGCTGGCCGGCTTGACCTGGGCGATATTTCTCTTGGGCAGTGCCAAGGCTGTCGGCCAGACCAGCAGCACCATTGAACGGATTGCCTTTCTGTTTAACGTGTTATTTTTGTCAGCAGTGGCGCTGACGCCCCTGGCCTTTTTCTTTCCGCTGCGCGGGACGGTCGAGATCCATGGTATTTTTCTTCTTGTCTTGTTGGGAGTTTTTCCCACCGCCCTTGCCAGCTACCTTTGGTACGAGGCGGCTGCGCGCTTGTCGGCTACCTCGGCCTCATTGTTGTTTACCCTCTCGGTGGTCTTTACTTTCGTCAATGCTCATCTCTTTCTCGGCGAGGCGATCACGC
>JBCCHN010000212.1:0-4904 GCA_039028695.1 Pseudomonadota bacterium | reverse complement strand
GCTCAGCTCCCTGGACCTTGGGCCATCATGGCCAAGGGGCCCACCCAAATCACCTAAGGCTATATGATGCCCTCTCATCTGCTCACGCACGGCTTCAATGGCCTTACGGGGGCTGTCATCAAGCTCTGCGATCCGCGCCTCATCCAGGCCAAGACCATGGGCATACAAGCGCGCACGGCCCATCTCAGCCGCAAGAAACGCCTTTTCTAAATCCCCGCCCTCGCCAACCTCTAGAAGCTTCCAATGCAGCGCCGACAACAGGGCATACATGCCGGAAAAGCGAAACACCACCTGCTGCCGGCCCGCCTCACTGCGGTCAGCCTCGTAAAAGGCAACGTCGTTCTCAGCAACCGCAGGAACCAGGTGACCAAAAGCATCGCCAAAGCGGCCAAGCTTACACAGCAACTCACACAAGGGCCGCAGGACCAAAAGACGATGATCCGTCGCGCTGCCTTCTTTAAAACCCCTCAGTGCCGCCTCATAACAGCCAATCGCCAAGTCCAATTTCGACAAGTCGCCCGTCAAGTCGCCAAGTGAACGATATGCGCCGCCACGGTTAAGCTGAGTAACGGCACAGCCCACCGGATGGTCTTGTTCCTTCCATATCCGCTCGGCAGCCTCAAAGCCACCAAGCGCTCTCTCAAAATAAGGTGCATCTCCCGTTAGCTGGCCAAGCCTCATCAAAACATTGGCCAGGTTCACCTGGAAACGGGCCCAGTCGGCTGGATGGTCTTGTTCCGTCAATACTCGTAGAGCTGCGTCATAGCCCTCAAGCGCCCGCTCAAAATAAGATGCATCGCCCTTAAGCTTGGCAAGGTCTGACAAAACATTGGCCCGGTTCATTTGAGTCGTGCCCCATCTCGAAAGATGGTCTTGTTCCGTCCAAATCCGCAGAGCCGCATCATAGCTCTCAAGCGCCCGCTCAAAATAAGATGCTTTCCCTTTCAACGCGCCAAGCACCGACAAAACATTGGCCAGATTCACCTGACTAATGGCCCAGTTGGCCGGTTGGTCTTGTTCCGTCTGCACCCGCAGGGCCGCATTATAACCCTTAAGTGCCCGCTCAAAATAAGTTGCATCGCCCTTAAGCTCGCCAAACCATGACAAGACAGTGGCCCGGTTCATCTGTGCAAGGGCCCAGTCCGCCGGATGGTCTTGTTCCGTCCACACCCGCAGGGCCGCATCATGGCCCTCAAATGCCCGCTCAAAATAGGACGCATCACCCTTCAGCTCGCCAAGACGGGACAAAACCATGGCCCGGTTCATCTGGACAGTAGCCCAGTCCGCCGGATGGTCTTGTTCAGTCAGTACTCGCAGGGCCGCATCACCCCCCCCAAGCGCACGCTCCAAATAAGATGCGTCTCCTGTCAGCTCGCCAAGTCTTGACAAAACAGTGGCCCGGTCCCCCTGTCTGAAGGCCCAGTACTCCGGTTGGTCATTCTCAGTCCAGATTCGCAGGATTGCTTCATAGCCCGCAAGCGCCTGCCCAAAACAAGTTGCATCGCCCTTAAGCTCGCCAAGGCGTATCAAAACACTGGCCCGGTCTACCTGTGTAAGAGCCCAATTGACCGGATGGTCTTTTTCCGTCCAAATCCGCAAGGCCGCATCATAACCATCAAGTGCCTGATTCAATGAGCGTATATTTGGTTGGATTTTAAACAAGCCTAAACAAGCTTTTGCCTTCCTTGTATGCATTACTGCCACAAATTCCGGATTTTTCTCTCTCGATATAAGCGCAAGTGCCTTCTCGCAGCCTAAAACGACGCGGCCGAATAATTGAGGATCGCCTGTCGAGTCAGCAACGGCCGAGCGGATTCCGGCCAGTGCCTGTTGACCAACTGCCCACAGTTCAAGCCATTTTTTCTTGCTGACTTTTTGCACCAATTTCCTGGCGTCCTCCTCAGTACGAAGAAGGGTACCGAGGTCACTACGAATTGCCCCTAGGCGACCTTGTGCCTCGCATCTTCGTACTTTGATCAATAACAATAGTCTTTTCGCCGATTGCTTGGGACAGGCCAAAACGGCCTGGTCGTAAGACTTCACGGCAGATTCAAGTTCTTCAACCTTACCGCTCAGGCTCGCTTGTCGGAGCTGAGCTTCAGCCTCCTTATAATAATGTTCCGCAACCTCACGCTTGGTTTGTCCTGAAATGCCTGTGGCCGCCGGAAACCCGGTTTCATTATCAGTTGGGCTAAATGCGCTAAGCAGTAACTGCGCTTGCCCGAATCCCTGATTCTTTCTTATGTTCAGTGCATTTCTCTGGTCGGCCATAAAACTTCGCGCCCCTAATCTTCCCGCAACTATTGTAGGGCATTTGGAAATAAATTCACTTGATTTCAAAATTGTCGAGACGACGTCAAATAATCGAGTGCTAGACCCTATTGCGTTGGATCGGTGACTTCCTCATCAGCCTCTACCTTAATTTTGTCCGTGATTTTGCCTTTGTTTACCGCCCTTAGATCGCTTGCCGGATCTAGCCAGGGGCCACAGGTGGTCTCGATGGAACTGCGGCAGTAGCGCACCAGCTCTTGTTTATTTGGGCCCTTAGTGATGATCCAGAGGCCACCCGCCTGATCTGCAAGGTAAACCGTGCCAGATGGTGGCAATTCCACATAGACTTGGCCGTCTCGCGCCATGCCTGGCCGGGAGATTATGATTGTCGCCGAGATGATGACAGCCATCATCGTGGCCTGAATTACTCTTTTCATAGATCGTCTCCTAGATGGGGGTCCAGAGGGGGGCATCTTTGCTCCGGCAGGCCATGCCCTCGGTGAAACTACTGTCGATGGAAATCCGGAACTTCCGGCAATAGGCCGGTCGCCCTTGTCGGTTTTGAGTTATGGGCCCCGACAGGCGCATGTGATATTTGACACCCGCCACATCAATGGTGATAGAATCCCCGATGGGCTGTTTTTCCTCAAGTAGGCCTTGCAAGGCATTGAACAGCGCCATCCGATCGCTTGCCGCCTTGGATGCGAATTGTTCCGATAAGCCCTGCTCAAAGACCTTCCAGGCCCTGGTCAATTTTTCCCTCGGGAGGCTGGCTTGCTCAAAGCCCACGTTTGACACCTTGCGCCGCGGCACATCGGCTAGATAAAGGGTCGCCAACTCTGGCGCGGATGACGGCGCCTCGGTCAAGGCAACCGGATCTGGACCCGCTATCCCCAGGGCCTCACTTTCAGGCACAGGGGCCGACAAATCAGATACAGAGCTTTTGTTTTCGGGCACGCCTTTCCTTGCAGCAAAATTGGGATCTGGATATCCATATATTTTTTTTGGAAAGGTAATAACCTTTCGGGCCTCATCGGTGATGCAGTTTTCCGACTCTTCGTAGGTGTCCGACATATAACGAATCAGCTCGAAAGCTAAATAGCCAAATGCCAGAGTTAGGGATTCATCCCTGCCCAAGGAAGCCCTGCTGTTTAATCCTCCCGCGACACCGGTCGAGTTATCAAGATCATATGATCCAGCAATGCCGGCTGACACATCGGGGAAGGCGACCAAAACACTGAACTGGCCCTGCCTTTCGACCCACCTTTTTTCAAAGGGATCCCAAACTGTAAATTTGACCATCTTCGGCTCTACAGTCTCGCGATCTTTGTTTAACTCGATTTCGTACAATTCAATGTGAAAACGCTGGAGAATTTGACTCCGGTCCCCGGTGGCAAACAGCTGAACGCTGCCCAGATTTAGGTTTAGATCAAAACTGTCGTCAGTCAGCCTAGAATCTCCAATCAAACCGCCCGTGATCGCATACTTTGATGGAAATTGACTTGCAAAGCTCAGATTTGGGTCCCTGGGGATGACGCTGTCACCTTCGGGTCCGCTTGGCGGTAGAATTTCAAAAAGGCTGGGAATGCCAAGGGCCTCCACCATGTAAGGCCGCAGAGTCAATGGATTCTCCGAGGGTAGCTGAAATGTGGTTTTTCCCGAAGTGTCGCGCAAATCGCTAATACGAATGGTAGACTTTGTTAAAAAATCTTCGAGGCTTACCTTTCCAGGTTCGGTATTGGAATTGTGAATGATATTGGCCAAACATTTTAAAGGCTCGTGCATCAACGAAAACGGGTCACTCACTTTTGGTTCATGGAGTTTGGATTTGCTGAGAGGGCCGGCACAGGCTGAAACCAGGGACGCTACTAAGGCTGACATTATGAGTAGTTTCTTGGTCATGAGATGTCTCCTTTCTTGCTTTGTTGAGAATGCCGGCCCTCGCCACCGTCAGCCATGGACCTGGTTTCGGATGGTCGTCGGAATTCGCTGTGGATAGCTGTCCAATTCTGAGCTGGGGCTACCGGATGATTTGGGTTGATGAGCCAAGGCTGTTGCCGCGGACGTGCAGCCCGCCGGGCCGAATGGCCTCCATGGGCGCCTCTATGACGTTCTGGCCGGTCAGGGCGCCCTTTTCATGGAATTGGGTCTGCGAGGCTATGGGGCCCCTATAGGTCATGTAGATGGCCCAGGGCGCCCGTTCCGTTGCGGAGAGGTAATTGCCCGCCGTCACCGGCCGTTGCGAACAATCGGCCCCATCGAGGCAGGTCTCTTTTCGGGTAACCGGGCCAAAGCCATACAGGATGACAAAGGGCTTGGATCGCTCGGCGATGTAAGAGTTCTGGGCCTTTACATTCAGCTGCTCAGCCAACTCTTTGTCGGTCTCGGAGCCGGGCATCACCTCAAGGGGACGCTCTTCGCCAACGGCCACGGTTGCGCCGGAGAGGAGAAAAATAACCCCCAGGGCTGTGCCCCATAGATAGCTGGGTCTCTGCTTTGACATTTTGACTTCCTTAAGGGCTAAAAAAGGGGCGGCGGGTGCCGCCCCTAGGTTTGTCAGCTTGCTGTCCATTGATCCTTGCAATGGGGTTAGGGCAAGCTGACCACTGTGCCGCCGTTCTGATTGATCACGG
>JBCCHN010000211.1:0-4931 GCA_039028695.1 Pseudomonadota bacterium | reverse complement strand
CCTCTCCATGCGAGTCCGGCCTTACTGATAGATAGCTTGAAGGTGCCCCACAAAGAGCCTGCCAAAGATCTGGCTTTGGACGCAGCTTCATCTTCAACAGTTCGACTGGAAAAAGGACACATGTTCCAAGGAGGACATGTCAGCGCAATGCAGCCAACGGCAGCTTCGAGCCTATTCCTCGCGAACCCCGCCATGCGATGAAAGTCTTTAATTGAGGTCAAGGCTACCCAACGTCCTTACGAAACCCAACGTCCCTGCGAAAACAGTCTATGATCCAAGCCATAACAGCGCGAATGGACGGATTTCGGCCAATGTGTTTTGGAATCTTGACCCAATATTCCGCGCTAAGCGGTGCTATCAACCCCGTCAAACGCATAAGCTCGGGGCAGTCATCGCCTTTAAATGTTGGCAGCACCGCGACGCCCGCGCCACGTTTTGCCGCCGCGACCATCAAATCGCTGTTCATCAGACGAGCCGATGGGGCACGTCCCCTCATAACCCGCGTGAGCCATGCCGTCGTGACGTAGTGGTCCTGTTGTCGGGTGAATCCAAGCCATGGCAGGACGGACAACGCCTCATCTGTTAGCGGTAGGGCCTGAGACTCTGCAAACTTGGGTAGACCGTAGATCGCATTTTCTACAGTGCCGACCCGGCGCACCTGACCCTCGCCCTCGCGGGGAAGGCCATGGGTTATCATGATATCCGGTTTGCGATCCCGAATCAGGTCAGGCCGATCCGTTAGGATCAACTCGACCCTTAGGCCATCGCTCAAGATGTGAAGCCCACGAGCCAGAATGGCGGCCGCGGTCTCACCCGCGCCGACACAGACAGTCTCAGGCCGTGCCTGTGATATGCGGAGAGTCTGTTGTTGAACTCGGTCGACCGCGTTTTCCACGTCACGAATGCCGGGGAGAAGCTCTTCACCATCTTTGGTCAATCGATGGCCATCCTGGGCGCGATCGAACAAACGAAGGCCCAGATCGCTTTCTAGCCGTTGCAAATGGCGCGAGACGGTGGGCTGTGCAACTCCCAGCAAATCTGCCGCGCGACGGAGCGAGCCAGTCTGGGCGATAGCAAGGAAAATGCGAAGGTCTGCCCAATCCATGATACAAAAACGTATCACTTAGAACAGAATTATGCACTTATTTTTTTATCAACTGCCTCTTAGGTGTTCGGTATCCAGCCACCGGAGCATCTTCATGAAGACCATTTTTGTCGCAATCTCTGCTGTTCTGCTCTGGTCGTTGCTGAGCGTCATCAGCCGAATTCTCCTGGTCAATCTTGGCCTCGATCCGTGGAACTTCAGCTTTTTGCAACTGGTGGCGGGGGGCGGTGTATTGCTTTTGGCAGGCTGGCGCGGAGGACACGCGCTGAGCAGCTTCACCCGACCTTCGACCTGGGTGCTCGGCGCATTGAGGGTTTTGTCAGCGGCGCTCTATACAGCTGTTATTGCGTCGATCAGCGTGTTAGAGGCCGGCGTGATCGGAGCAATGAATCTCCCCGTCGTCGCGGTGTTTGTTTGGGGTCTGACACACCGTCAACCTTCGGGAATCGCGTGGGCAGGCCACGTCATTGTCATTCTTGCTGTGGTCTTGATGGCGGGCCGACTTGAGCCCGGCATGCGGGGGCTGGCCGTGGGATTGATGCTGCTGAATGCGATTTGCCTCGCCGCTATGAACCTGATTGCAGAGCGGCACCCCGAAAACACAGGCGGCACGCCCGCCGCCCGCATCTGGTTTTCCGGGGTTGTACTGGCGGTAACAGCGTCACTCTTCCTAGGGGCTCGATTGATCCAGGGTGGTCATGTGACGGGTATGCTTGACCCGGCCCTCTTGTTGGCGGGCCTCGGTGTCGGCGTGTTTCTACGCGCGCCCTCTATGTTCCTGACCTTCTCGGCGATAAAGATGGCGGGCGCGCAAAGTTATACGGCGGCAATTGCACTATTGCCATTGTTTGGAATGGTATTTGAGCAGACAAGTGTGTGGTTCGGATTTCTTGACGTGTCGCGGTTTCAATTCGCCAACGTCTGTATCGCGATACTGGCCTTGGGTGGCTCGCTTATGGTTTGGTCAGCCAAACTGCCCTTGCGGTAAAAAGATCAAATGGCCGCATTGCCTGCATTGCGGTCGCTTTTATTGTCGAAACGTGACCTTCAAGAATTGACAACACTCAACAAATCCAGAGCCCATCTGAATTGAGTCCGCAAATGGAAGCAAGGCAGACACGCTCAGCCGATACCACGTTGCGGCACGTTCAAGTTTGCAGCTTAGGGTGCCAATAAATATTAGATTAGAGTCGAAGGAGCACGGAAGGATCAGATCGGCTCCTAATGCTTGAGCTTTTGTTGCGCTGTCTCTTTCAGACCAAATGTCGCGATCAGCGACAGCACGCCCGTGGCGATCAGAAAATAGGCCGGGGCGAAATCGTCCGCGGTGCGCTGGACCAGGTAAGTGGCAACCAAGGGGGTGGTGCCGCCGAAGAGGCCCATGCAGAGGTTATAGCCCAACGCCGAGGCACTGCAGCGCACGCCGGCAGGCAGAACCTCCACCATCACCGCCGACAGGGCGGCATATCCCGCACTATAGAGCACCATGAAGCCCATTTGGGCCGTCAGGATAAGAACAAAACTATCATGGTGCATGAGCCACCAAAGGGGCCAGGCCAGGAAGATCGTCCCCAAAGCCACAAAATACAAAAGAGGTTTGCGGCCGATCTTATCCGCCAGCATGCCGGCAAGGATCGTTGTCGGGATCATGACTGCCAGGCTAATCGTGTTCACGTCCATGGCCGTCGCGGTGGAGACATGCATCTGATCGGTCAGATAGGAAATGGCATAAACCCATAGCAGGTAAAAGCCCACCGCGTTGACCAGGGTGATGGCGATGATCCGCACCACGGAGCGCCAGTGATGCCGCACAGTGGCAATTATCGGCGAATCCTCCAAGGCCGTCGCCTGGGCCAAGGCCTTGGGCTCGCTCAAATTTCGCCGGTAGTAGGCACCGCAAAGGGCTATCGCCGCGCCCAACAAGAAGGGAATGCGCCAGCCCCAATCGGCCATGGCCGCCTCGCCGAGCCCGTTGGTCAGTAGGGTAACCACCGCCGAGCCCAACAAAAACCCGCCACAACTGGCCGCCACCGGCCAAGAGGCGAAATAGCCGCGCCGTTCGACCGGAGCATGTTCGGCAAGAAAAACAATGGAACTGGGGTATTCACCACCCGCCGAAAGGCCTTGCAGAACCCGCAGCAAGACCAGCAAGCCAGCCGCCGCTGTGCCGATCGCCGCGTGGGTGGGAAGCAGCCCGATCAGGGTGGTGCCAAGCCCCATCAACAAGACTGACAAAATCAGCGCCCGCTTGCGACCGAACTTGTCCCCCACATGTCCCAGCAAAACACCGCCCACCGGACGGGCGATATAGCCCAGGGCAAAAACTCCAAAGGTGGCAAGCAAGGAGGCAACGGGATCGTCCCCGGGGAAAAACAGCTTGCCCAACAACGGTGCCATGGAGCCATAGACGGCGAAGTCATACCACTCCAGCACATTGCCCAGGGTGCTCGACATGAGATTGCCCTGATGTTTTTTATCTTCTGAAATTGTGACCTCCCCCGTCCCTCACTGGTGGCAATCCAGTTCTTTTCAGGCGGCTTTTTGTCACCACCGAGTCACTGCCAAGTCATTGAAAAAGGAGCCGCCGCCAGCACCTATTGGCAGGTGCTCCCAATCGTCCCATTATTCACGGCCCAGCGGGGCGCGACAAGAGGCCGCGGCCAAAGCCGCCGTCACCATCGGTTAAATTTCTGTAGCAATATTGAAATGCAAGGCGCTGAATTATATATAATTTCTATAAAGAGTGTTGCCATTTTTTGGTCAATATCAAGCGTTAACCTTACGGCAAGAAATGGCACACAAAAAAGACCGAAGAGAGGTGACCAAGCATGCGGGAATGCTATTCCAAACCCAAAGGCGCGCCGCTGATCGTCAAGACCCGACGCTGCCTCATGTGCAGCGACTCCTTCCCCTCCGAGGGAGCCCATAACCGGGTCTGTAGCCGCTGCCGTGGCTCCCAACGCTGGCGGGACGGCTGGTAAAAATAGCTTCATAGATTAAATGAAAAACACTTACTAAGATCCTATTAATATTTGGCTTCTTGGATTTCTTCCTGACCCGCCGCTGATGATCTGTGCGCTGGTTTTGGCACCCCCGGCAAGAGGACCAAGGCCCCGACCAGGATGAGCGCGGCACAGGCCGCCAGCACCTGGAACAGGCCATCGAAGCCCCAGTTGGACTGGATCACCGCCACCATGGGCAAGGCTGCCGACAGGGCCAAGAAACTGATCAAATAACGCGCACCGAAGGCCCGGGCTCGAACCCGGCCCGCGGTCGTGGTGCCGATCAGGAAATCGTTCACCGGAACCTGCCCGAACACACCCAGCATAAAGCCTAAGGCAACCGCATAGGCGGCCCAGCCGGTCAGGCCCGGCATGATCAGGAAAAACGCTACCTGGACCACTGTGACCAGGACCAAAGTCGGCTTGGCCCCCACCCGGTCCAGCATAAACCCGGTCACCAGTTGGGCGAGGGAAGCCGCCGCGAAGACCGAAAAGGCCAGGGCACCGATCACCGTGGCCGACAAGACCTCCAGGGCCGCCATGGCCTGGGCCAGTGTTTGAGCCAGTCCCTGCAGGCGTTCTTCAAAGATTTCGGGCAGGGCGACAGTGGTGGACTGGAAAACCACGCTGCCCAGCGTGGCCGTCAGATAAACGCACAACAAGATCCGCCAGAGGGCGCGGCTTGCCGCTCGGCGATCGCTGGCCGCGCCGCCCTTGGGCGCCACCGCCCGGGCGGCGACCTGCCGGCTCACAAAAATTAGCACCATCGCCCGTTGATCAGGACCAAGGGATTTTCCCTTTTCACTTGTTTTCTCTGATTTTTT
>JBCCHN010000210.1:0-4953 GCA_039028695.1 Pseudomonadota bacterium | reverse complement strand
CATGCTGGCAATCCTGCCGGGCCGGGCGTGTGCTAGGGTTGGGGCATAGCGCCGATCGATGATGCCAGCGGGTAGGTGCCAGCAGAGATCGACCAAATGCTCGCCGGCTAAGGTGGCAAAAAGCTTGCCATAGCGCGGGCCTACCCCATCCAGGGAGGTGATCGATGAAAAGAGGGCAAAGAGAATTTCTGGCCGCACCCATGGCCTCCGGCGGATCGGTTTTCCTATGGCCTTAAGCCATTATGGCTTTTGTCTCAAAGATAATCGAGCCCGACGCTTTCACGGGCTGGACAGTTCGACGTCCGGGTGGCATGACCTGACCCGCAGTTACAGGAATTTTTTGGGTTTTGGGATGTCCGAAGAGTTACAATCTATGACTTTGGAAAAACGGCGCAAGCGCCTCCGGTTCAGGGCCTGGCATCGGGGTACCAAGGAACTCGATCTGCTTTTCGGAAAGTTTGTCGATCGTTCCCTGGAAGACTTAGATGAAACCCAGATGGACCAGATCGAAGAGTTGCTTAGTTTGCCCGACCCCCTGGTTTATCAATGGCTGACCAAAAAGGCGATACCCCCACCCGAGTACGATTCGGATCTGCTCAAGCGAATGATCCACTTTATCCATGAGGGTAAATCTCCGTGACTGCCGCCCCTCAAGAGGCCCCCAAGAGTAATCGCCAGGTCATCGCTAGGGCACCGGAGGGTGTGGATGCCATCACCCTGGCCAAGATGGTGAGCCACCACCAGGCACAGACATCAGGGAAAGATGCGCGTCATTGGCTCCATGTCACCCGCGACGATCAGCGCATGGCCAATCTGGCCAGTCAACTGGCTTTTTTTGCCCCGGACCTGCAAATCGTCACCTTTCCCGCATGGGATTGCTTGCCTTACGATCGGGTCAGCCCAAACCGCAATCTTTTGGCCCAACGCATCCAGGTTTATGCCCGCCTCTTGGCGCCGGCGGCAAAGGGCCCGCTGCTGATCCTGACCACGGTCAACGGGTTATCGCTGCGAACGCCAGCGAAGTCCTTCCTAGAGGGCCGGGTATTGTCCTTATCGGTTGGCCAGGACTTGCCCTCGGAAAATCTGCTATCCTTTTTGACGGCGAATGGCTACCAACGGGTCGACACCGTCAACGATCAGGGCGAATTTGCCCTCCGCGGCGGCATCATCGATGTTTTTCCGCCGGGCAATGGGCAACCTTTGCGGCTCGATTTTTTTGGCGATGAGCTGGAAAGCCTGCGCCCCTTCGATCCCCTTACGCAACGCTCATCGGGAAAGCTGAAAGAGGCTCATTTTTTGCCGGTGAGCGAGGTCCTCCTTACCGAAGAAACCATCGAACGGTTTCGAGGCGCCTATCGCCAACTTTTTGGTCGGCCCAAGGATGACCCTCTCTACGAATCTATATCCGAGAGCCGGCCCCATCCAGGTATGGAACATTGGTTGCCGCTTTTTTACGAGCATACATCCAGCCTCTTTGATTATTTACCTGATGCGCCGGTTACCCTGGATTATCAGTGCGAAGAGAGCTTTGAGGCGCGCCGAGAAACCATCGAAGATTTTTACCAAGCGCGGAAGTCCCTGGAGGGCGCGGACGAGACCGGTGGCTGGATCTACCGGCCCATCGAACCGGGGCTCTTGTACCTGGGCCAAAACGAGTGGGCAGCACGCCTCGAGGATCGATCCGGCGGTGTCTTCACGCCCTTCGACGCACCCGACTATGCTCAAAAGACCATCGATGCCGGGGGACGCCCAGGGTTGGATTTCGCGGCGGCTCGGCAGGATCCGGACGTCGATCTTTACGATGCGGTTCGTGAGGCGATTTTAGGTCGGCAAGGCCAAGGCGTGCGCATTCTGATTTCCGGCTCCAGCGATGGGGTGCGGGACCGTCTGGGTACGGTTCTTAAGGAACATGGGTTGACGGGTTTGCAGTCGACCGCCGACCTGCCCGCCGTCCAGGCTTTACCGGCCGGCGCGATCGGTCTGGCGACCCTGCCGCTTGAAAGAGGTTTCGCCGTAGAGGATCTGCTGGCCATCACCGAGGAAGACATCCTGGGCGAGCGCATGGTCCGCGCCACGGCGCGCCGCAAGCGCCCAGAAAACTTCCTCACTGAAGTCTCCAGTCTGGAGGAGCGGGACCTCGTAGTTCACATCGACCACGGCATCGGCCGCTACGAGGGCCTGCAAGCCTTGGAGGTCGGGGGTGCGGCTCATGATTGCCTAAAGGTGGTTTACCATGGCGGTGACAAGCTTTTTGTGCCGGTGGAAAACATCGATGTGTTGTCCCGCTTCGGTTCGGAGGATGCGGCTGTCGAGCTGGACCGATTGGGTGGCGCCAATTGGCAGGCTCGCAAGGCCCGTGTCAAGAAGCGCCTCAAGGACATCGCCGATGAATTGATCAAGGTCGCGGCCTCACGGGAGATGAAAAACGCCGATGTCTTGGGGGCGCCAGAAGGACTCTACGACGAGTTTTCCGCTCGCTTTCCCTATCCGGAAACCGAAGACCAGATTACCGCCATCGACGATACCCTTGCGGACCTGCAAGCCGGTCGGCCCATGGATCGGCTGATCTGCGGCGACGTGGGTTTCGGCAAGACCGAAGTGGCTTTGCGGGCTGTTTTTGTCGCCGTCATGAACGGCCATCAGGCGGCGGTGGTGGTGCCCACGACGCTTTTGGCGCGTCAGCATTTCCGTACCTTTCAGGAGCGTTTCAAAGGTCTGCCGGTCGAGGTCCGTCAACTCTCCCGATTGGTTGGCCTCAAGGAACAAGGCGAGACAAAAGAAGGCTTGGAAAAGGGCACTGTGGATCTGGTGATCGGCACTCACGCGCTTTTGGCCAAATCCGTGAAGTTCCGAGATTTGGGACTCTTAATCGTCGACGAGGAACAGCATTTCGGGGTCAAGCAGAAGGAGCGCCTCAAGGTACTCCGCGAGGATGTGCATGTCCTCACCCTGACCGCGACACCCATACCCCGCACATTGCAGCTTGCCATGTCAGGCGTAAAGGAAATGAGCCTGATCGCCTCGCCCCCGGTGGATCGCTTGGCGGTGCGGACTTTTGTCCTGCCCTATGATCCGGTGATCATCCGCGAGGCGATTTTGCGGGAGCACTACCGCGGCGGGCAGACCTTTTATGTTTGCCCGCGCATTGCCGACATTGATGAATTGCAGGAGCGGCTTGCCAAGCTGGTCCCCGAGGTGAAGGTGGCGGTGGCCCACGGTCAGATGTCGCCGACAGCTTTGGAGTCGGTCATGACCGCCTTCTACGACCATAAATATGACATTCTGCTGTCCACCAACATTGTTGAATCGGGGCTTGATATCCCCACGGCGAACACACTTATCCTGCACCGGGCCCATATGTTCGGGCTGGCCCAGCTCTATCAGCTTCGCGGCCGCATTGGACGCTCCAAAATTCGCGGCTATGCCTACTTTACTCTCCCGCCAGGGCGTCTGCTGACGGCAACGGCAGAGAAACGGCTCCATGTCATGCAGACCTTAGACAGCCTAGGTGCCGGTTTCCAACTGGCCAGCCATGACATGGACATTCGCGGCGCCGGCAATCTGTTGGGTGAGGAGCAATCCGGGCACGTGCGCGAAGTGGGCATTGAGCTCTATCAACAAATGTTGGAGGAAGCCGTCGCCAAAGCCCGGGGCGGCGGTCGAGCTAGCGGTGAAGAGGAGGGGGCGGAGACACCCTATTCCCCGCAGATCGCACTCGGTACCGCAGTTCTTATTCCAGAAAATTATGTGCGCGACCTCAGTGTCCGCCTGGGCCTCTATCGCCGTCTCTCCACTTTGGTGAGCCACGAAGAATTAGAGGCCTTCGCTGCTGAGTTAATAGACCGCTTTGGTCCCCTGCCCGAAGAGGTGGAGAACCTGCTTCAGACCATGACGATCAAGAACCTGTGTCGCGATGCGGGCGTTGCCAAGCTAGATACGGGACCCAAGGGCGCGGTCGTAACGTTCCATCAGGACAGCTTTGCCAACCCCAGCGGGCTGATTACCTATATTCAATCACAGGCGGGGGCCGTCAAAGTCCGTCCTGACCAAAAGCTGGTCTATCAAAGAAACTGGGAAAATGCTCAAAGCCGCATCAAAGGCGCCCGTCAGCTTTTGACTCAGTTGGTGAAGCTTGCCCGTCAGGCGAGCGCTTAGCGCTGAGACTTTTGTTGGCCGCCCTTTTCCGCTGTCTGGGCCCACGCCATAAAGGCCCGAACCGCTGGTCGGGAGCGGGAGGATTTGGACGCCAGAAGGTGATATCCATACCCCGTGAGCCCGAGGTCAAAGGGCGCGATCAGGCGACCCGACGCCAGTTCGTCGCCGACCAAATCGTCGGCCAACACAACCCCCTGACCGTCCACGGCTGCTTGAATGCGCACGTTGGGATCACTGACGGTTTGGGAGGGATTGTCATTCATGGCCGCCAGACCGGCCAATCCGAGCCACTCGGGCCAGAGGTCTTCGGCTGCGTCGTCCCTTAAAAGGAGATGTCCGGCAAGGTCCGCTGGCTGTTTTATCGGACCGGGCCCGACCCTGCCTGTAATCAATGCCGGCGCTGCGACAGGCACCATGGGCATGGGCAGCAGCATTTGGGCATGGCGAGGCAGATTTGAGGGTTTTCCCCATCGAATGGCCACGTCCACATCTTCCAGGGCAAAATCCGGAGCATTGACCGAATGCTGCAGGCGCAAAGTGACATGCCCCTGGTCCTCAAAGAAACCGCGTAAACGGGGAGACAACCAGCGCGTAGCGACATAGGTGCTGACTGCAATCGTCAGAACCGGATTGTTGGCCGCGGCAGAAAAGCTCGCCAGTTCATCGGACAGGTCGCGAAAAAGGCGATCGCAGACGGCGAAGAGGGCCGCACCCTCCTTACTCAAAGAAACCTGCCGCACACGACGATGAAAAAGGCTTGTACCCAGATTCTGCTCCAATTGACGGATTTGGTAGCTG
>JBCCHN010000209.1:0-5014 GCA_039028695.1 Pseudomonadota bacterium | reverse complement strand
CTGCCGACCAGGTCTTCTCCGTCATAGGGAGCGAGTTTTGTCTCACATTCCACGTCCCGACTGACCTCGCGTAGAACCCCTGCCAGAATGTCGCGAACTTCATCATGGCTGAGAATCGGATTGGAGTGGCCATAGAGGCCTGCGGTAAATTCACCGAGAAAGTCGGTATAGAGATGGCCGTCTAGATCGGTCAGAACCGCACCCTGGCCGCCGACAATGGTAACGGGAAAGGGGGTGTAGTGCAGGACCGTACGGGTATTGCCGCCAGGCAGGCTGCGCGCCGCTTCCTCGGCGCGCCGCAAGCTCTTGGGATTGGCGGCGATGAAGCGTTCCTCGGCCGCGCTCACAGCCGAAGGGAGATCGCTGTTGGCGGGGTGCGCAGAGGTCGTAGGCAAGGGGTGAGACATTATAGGGTCCAATGCATCATTGATCGAAGTCTAGCCAAAGGGGGTCCGCACTCACAGGAATGGATTGGCAAGCAAGCACCTTGCCTCGTTCGCGATTGCGTTTAGACAGCGCCCGAGTGACGGCCATGGAGACTTGGCCGGACCGCAGCAAGGCCAAGCAGCAGCCGCACTTGCCTTCGCCACAGTTGTAGGGGGCATCAATGTTGGCCGCTAGGGCTGCTTGCAAAAGGGTGCTTCCCTTCTCAAGTGGGACCTGGTGATTCTCGCCGTCCAAGGTCAGACGAAAAAAGGAGGGGAAGTCCTGATCTGTCATAATAGAGTTATGGGATCGCCCTTTTTGACCCGGCCTTCCCGCAGTACGGCGGCGAATACCCCCGCATCGCCGCCCAATTTGCGGCTCACATATTGCAGAAGCTTTGGCGTTTCCTCGGCCGTGTCCGGGTCCAAGGTAATCATCTTGCAACGGGGATCGCGCTCGACAATGGCGATCTGCAGGCGATCGCCGATCTGAAGGTTTTTGCCCACCAGGGAAAATTCGAAATAGGGATCTTCCTGATTCTCCCACTCCACATAGAAGTTGGCCCGGAAGCGCCGCTTGTCGACGGATAAGCCGGTATCCGCGCTCAACTGTGCGGCGGCGGAGAGGGAGAAGAGGGAGAGGGGCCGGCAATCCTGTTGACCCTTTTGGCTGAAGATGAGTTTCAGTCTGCGTTCGGAGGCCCGTTCCAGATGGGCGAGAAATTCCGGGTCTTGAATGTCGTAGCTCTTTCCGGTCGGGGTTTCCACTTGAACCGCGTGCACCTCGTCAGCGGGTTCTAGGGGCTTAACGCCGATGCCATCTTCCTCATAGGCATCTAAATCGTCCGGCAGAAGCAGGTTGTCCGGGGCGGTGAAGCGGGCTTTGTAAAGGACAAACTCCTCCTGCTCGCGGGCCGTGTGCCAGGGAAAACCCGGATCGCCATCGCCAGCGACAAGCCCATAAACCCGGTCGCCCATAAGCCCAGCAAAACTGGCATAACCATGAGGTAGCTCTTCGCCGCGCATTCCCTTCACCGGATAGCGCCAGATGCTCTCAATGCTGCCGAGTTTCATTGTTGCGCTCCCATCTTGCTTGATCCATTGGCAGTCTATGCCATTGTTTCGGACAGGAAAGGGCTAATGCGCGTTGTAACTTACAATATCCTTTGCGGGGGACGCTGTCCGGGCGAGGTCAAAGACCGGCTGGGGGATATCCTTGTGGTTCTTGAGGCGTTGCAACCGGATATTCTCGCTCTTCAGGAGGCCAATCGCTTTGAGAGGCCCGGGACAGCTCAACGCTTCGGGGAGGCCTTGCGTCTGCCCCAGAGGGCGCTATCACGGGGTGCGCCCTACAAGGATGGGGAGCGCTATCACGTGGCGTTGTTTTCCCGCTTTCCCTTGACGCAGGTCTATGACTTTCCGGGAGCCGTTTTTCAGTCAGCGGCATTGGCGGCGACAATAGATAGTCCCCTCGGTGCGCTCTCTTTCTGTACGCTTCATCTTCATTCCTATAAGGAAAATAAGCGGTTGAAAGAGCTGGCGCAGGTCCTTGCCTACCAAAAAGGACGTCCTAACCAGATCCTCCTGGGAGACTTCAATGCTTTGAGCCAATGCGATGGAATCGTGACGCGCTGTCCGACCATTGAGGGCCGTTTCGACGTAACCGATAGGCTGACGCGGGATTATGTGGATGTTTTTGACCAGGAAGGGTTTGTCCGGAAGCCAAGTTTTCCCAGCCGCCTGCCTGCCGCACACCTTTGTCCGGTCCCACGGCGCATTGACTACCTCTTTGCCGAGCGTTGCCTCGCAGAAAAGACGATCAGAGCGGAAGTTATTGAGTCTGAGCGTGCTCATGCTGCATCCGACCATCTGCCCTTGGTCGTCGATTTTGCGGCGTGAAAAGTTAAAAAAAGGGAGGCTCGAAAACCTCCCCTTTTTTGAGGAAACGCTCTTTAGCCAGTTGCCTCGGACAAAGCTTGATCCAGATCGGCGAGGATGTCGTCGATATGCTCGATCCCTACGGAAAGGCGCACATAGTTTTCGTTGACGCCGGTGGCGGCTTGTTCTTCGGGGGTGAGCTGGGAGTGGGTGGTGGAGGCGGGGTGGATGGCCAAGCTCCGCGCGTCGCCGATGTTGGCCACGTGATAGAACAACTTCAAGGCATCGATGAATTGGCGGCCCGCCTCGCCGCCGGCCTTCAGCTCAAAGCCAACCAGGCCACCCAGGCCGCCGGTTAGATATCGTTTGGCCCGTGCGCCAGCCTCGCCTTCCAGGGTGGAGGGATGGATGACCCGCTCAATGGCGTCGTGTTTGCTCAGATGATTGGCGACCGCCTGGGCATTTTCGCAATGGGCCCGCATACGCAAGGGAAGGGTCTCCAGACCTTGGAGGAACATAAAGGCGTTAAAGGGGCTCATGGAGGCACCCAGATCCCGCTGAAGGGTGACCCGCGCCTTGAGGATGTAGGCGATCGGGCCCAGGGGCTTCACGGCTTCGGTCCAAACCGCGCCGTGATAGCTGGGGTCGGGCTGATTGAGAAGGGGGAAGCGTTCGGCGTGCTTTTCCCAGTCAAAGGTGCCGCCGTCGATAATGACACCGCCGATGGAGGTACCGTGTCCGCCGATGTATTTGGTCGAGGAGTAGACCACGATGGAAGCGCCATGCTCCAAGGGTTTGCAGATTACCGGCGCTGCGGTGTTGTCCACAATGAGG
Organism: Pseudomonadota bacterium; assembly: GCA_039028695.1. Classification (GTDB taxonomy): domain Bacteria; phylum Pseudomonadota; class Alphaproteobacteria; order Kiloniellales; family Kiloniellaceae; genus JANQKX01. Next base: position 1,877 of record JBCCHN010000209.1, on the reverse strand, counting down.
GGAATGCCCACGACATTGGCCAGATCCGCCACTTCCTTAATGGGGAACATGGTGAGTTTGGGATTGGGCAGGGATTCGCAGTAATAAGCCTTGGTGTTCTCGTCCGTGGCCCGGGCAAAACTGTCCGGGTCGGCCGGATCCACGAAGCGCACCTCGATACCCATGTTGGGAAGGGTGTGGGCAAAAAGATTCCAGGTGCCGCCGTAAAGGTCGGTGGAACTGACGATGTTATCCCCGGCCTTGGCGATATTCTGGATGGCGATCGCGGAGGCTGCTTGACCCGAGGACAGGGCCATGGCCGCCACGCCACCCTCTATCGCCGCGAGGCGCTGTTCTAGAACATCACAGGTGGGATTCATAATCCGGGTGTAGATATTGCCCAATTCCTTAAGAGCGAAGAGATTGGAGGCATGCTCCGCCGAATTGAACTGGAAGGAGGTGGTTTGGTAGATGGGAACCGCAACGGCGCCGGTTTGAGGATCGGCACGGTAGCCCGCATGCAGGGCCAGGGTTTCGGGATGTTGCCCAGTTTTTGTCATAGGTGGTGACCTCCGAATGTGAGCGCGAGGCTTCATGGGCCTCGCCAATTTTTTGAGAGGGCGATTTCGGGTTATCTCCAATGTGGTTTGGTGATCTGCCCCGCGCGCCTCTCACGACAATTTCCATCAATGGCCGTTTGACCTGCGGGCAAAACAAAAACCGCCGCGGCAAGCCGGGCGGTTCAGCACCTAACCTTTTAGCCGCACTTTTTATGCGCCCGCAAGCAGATCAAATCGGCGCCACCCTCACTGAATAGCCTCATGGTCCTTTTGTCAAGCTGGAGCTGTTCTTGATGCGGATCGCAAAGTGGGAATTCCGGCTTTTAAATTTCATCCAGATCCACCAAAGTGCCAATCGGATGGATCTGTCACCTTCAGGAACTCTAAATAGATGAGTGCAAGCGGCGATATTGAATTTGAACACCGAGGGCCTCTCGGCCTGGTGACTCTGCGACGGCCCCAGGCCCTGAACGCCTTAACCCTTGACATGATCAGAGTATTTTCCGCCCGCTTGGCCAACTGGGCGCAGGATTCCAGTGTCAAAGCGGTTGTGGTCCAAGGCGAGGGCGACCGGGCCTTTTGCGCCGGTGGCGACATTGTTCATATTCATGAAGGCCGGCCGGCCATGGCCCACGGCAAGAATGAATTTGGCTATCGTTTCTTTGAGGCTGAGTATTCCCTAAACCGCCAGATCAAGGTGTTTCCCAAGCCCTATATAGCGCTGATGGATGGGGTCACCATGGGCGGCGGCGTTGGAATTTCCGTGCACGGCAGCCATCGGGTGGTAAGCGAAAGGACACGCTTGGCCATGCCGGAAGCCTCGATTGGCTTTTTCCCAGACGTGGGGGGTAGTTTCCTATTGCCCCGCCTGACCGGCGAGATGGGGCTCTTTATCGGGTTGACGGGATGGCCTCTTGGCGCGTCGGACTGCGTGCGATTGGGTATTGCCACTCACTTCGCCCATTCTTTCTTAAATGAAGGACTTGTGGAGGCGCTGCGCGGCGCCGATTGGACCAACGCTGCGCCCCAGGCAGTGGTTGACGCCGTGCTGTCGAGTTTTGACCAAACGCCGCCGGCCTCTGAGGACGAGGACCTGATGAACCATCAGCAAAGAATTGACCGCTGCTTTTCCAGTGCCACGGTTGAGGCCATACAATCCTGTTTGGGCGCGGTGGGCACCCCTTGGTCGGAAAAGGCCCTTACCTTGATGGGCCGGGCCTCGCCCACCAGCTTGAAGGTTGCGCTCGCCCAGCTGAGGCGAGGGGCCGCAATGACCTTTGATGAAGCCATGCAGATGGAGTTTCAGTTGAGTCAGGTTTTTTTGGGCAAGGATGACCT
>JBCCHN010000208.1:0-5026 GCA_039028695.1 Pseudomonadota bacterium | reverse complement strand
AGCGGCCCTAGCGGCCAACATTGATGCTCCCTACAACTGTGGCGAAGGAAAGTGCGGCTGCTGCTTGGCCATGTTGCGATCCGGCCAAGTTTCTATGGAGGTCACCCGGGCGCTCTCTAAACGCAATCGCGAACGGGGCAAAGTGCTCGCTTGCCAGTCCATTCCTGTGACCGCGGAACCCCTTTGGCTGGACTTCGATCAATGATGCATTGGACCCTATAATGTCTCACCCCTTGCCTACGACCCCTGCGCACCGCGCCAACAGCGATCTCCCTTCGGCTGTGAGCGCGGCCGAGGAACGCTTCATCGCTGCTAATCCCAAGAGCATGCGGCGCGCCGAGGAAGCGGCGCGCAGCCTGCCTGGCGGTAATACCCGCACGGTCCTGCACTACACCCCCTTTCCCGTTACCATTGTCAGTGGCGAGGGCGCGGTTCTGACCGATCTCGACGGCCATCTCTATACCGACTTTCTGGGTGAATTTACCGCAGGCCTCTATGGCCACTCCAATCCGATTCTCAAAAAAGCGATTAGCGAAGCCCTGGCGTCAGGTGTGGTTCTGGGCGGCCCCAACCCCTATGAAGCTCAGCTATCCGCTTTGATATGTGAGCGATTTCCCTCCCTCGACCGGGTGCGCTTTTGTAACTCAGGCACCGAAGCCAACCTCTATGCCGTCAGCGCCGCGCGCCTCTTCACCGGTCGGGACAAGGTTCTGGTTTTTCGCGGCGGATACCACGGTGGCGTATTTTACTTCGGGGAGCCCTTATCGCCCATTAACGCGCCTTTCGATTTTATCGTGGGTCGTTACAACGACATCGACGGAACAGGGAAGCTGATCGAAAAAGAGGGCAAGGCCTTGGCGGCCATCCTTGTCGAGCCCATGCTGGGCTCCGGCGGGGCCATCCCGGCCCGCCGGGACTTCTTGCAGATGCTAAGAGACAAGGCCGAGCAACACGGTATCGTACTGATCTTTGATGAAGTCATGACCTCCCGGCTGGCACCGGGCGGCCTTCAGGAGCATCACGAGGTCACGCCCCACATGACCGCTTTAGGGAAATACCTGGGTGGGGGCATGACCTTCGGCGCCTTCGGCGGCCGCCAGGATATCATGCGCCGCTTCAACCCCTACGAAGCGGATGCGGTCTCCCACGCCGGCACCTTCAATAACAATGTGCTCTCCATGGCTGCTGGCCTGACCGGCTTGCGCGACATCTACACGCCCGAGGCGGCCCAAGGTCTCAACGCCATAGGGGAAAGCCTCAAAGCCGATATCAATCGCCGTGCCAAAAAGCATGGCATCCCTTTCCAAGTCACCGGGACCGGATCCATACTGGCCTTTCATTTTCAATCTGGGGCGATCGCCTGCGCGGAAGATACCTGGCCTCACTCCGCCGCTGAAAGGGAACGGCTGGAGGGCCTGCGTAAGCTCTTGCATTTGGACCTGTTATCGGCAGGCTTTTACGTCGCTCGCCGCGGCTTCTTGTCCCTATCGCTTCCCCTGACCGAAGACGACTACCGCGCCTTCGCCGATGCCGTGGAAGAGTTCATGGTTGTCCGAGAACCGATCCTATCGGCCGATGCCGCTACGGTCCAAATCTGATGAGCGGAGACGTCACCGTAGGCTCCTGAATGCCAAATCATTCTTTGTTAATCGCGTGGAAAGACTATATTTTGAGTGCCTGTTTACCGCTCAAAAAGCTTGCGGTCGCTTAATTTCGAACAGCATTAGGCGCATGGGAGAAACTCCTAGAATTGCTTGGCGCCTCCTTATTGGGACGATTAAAGGTAATCGATATGGATGTTAAATCCCCCTATTCGATGGCCGACGTAGCGGGCCACTCGGAACACAAAGGTTCCAACGCTCCGGGCGCCTTCCCGCAAATTAGGATGCGGCGCAACCGCACCGATGCCTGGTCTCGACGATTGATGCGGGAGAACAAACTCAGCGTGGATGACTTCATCTGGCCGGTTTTTGTCCAGGAGGCCGAGGGAACAAGCGATGTTCCTTCTATGCCCGGCATTAGCCGCTATGGGCCTGATCGTTTGATCGACTCAGTCGGGGAGGCTGTGGAGTGGAATATTCCGGCAATTGCCGTCTTTCCCTATTTGGGCGACGAGGTGAAGACACCCGATTGCGAGGAAGCCTTTAACCCGGAAAACCTGGTGTGCCGATCGGTATCGGCAATAAAGGCAGCTTTCCCCGATTTGGGCGTTGTTACCGATGTGGCACTGGATCCCTACAACAGTGATGGCCACGATGGCCTCTTGCGGGATGGGCGCATCCTCAACGACGAAACGCTCGATGTGCTGGCCCGCCAAGCTTTGGTACAGGCCGGTGCCGGTAGCGACATGGTGGCGCCTTCGGATATGATGGACGGGCGCATCGGTTTCATTCGCAAGGCCCTGGACGATAACGGCTTGGATGACGTGCGCATCATGGCCTACAGCGCCAAATACGCCAGCGCATACTATGGCCCCTTTCGCGACGCCGTCGGATCGGGCGGGGCCCTAACCGGCGACAAAAAGACCTATCAGATGGATTTTGCCAATGGGGATGAAGCCCTGCGCGAGGTGGCCTTGGACCTTCAAGAAGGGGCCGACATGGTGATGGTCAAACCGGGCCAGCCCTACTTGGATATCGTGCAGCGGGTTAAATCGACTTTTGGCGTGCCGACCGCCGTCTATCAGGTCAGCGGGGAATACAGTATGCTCAAGGCCGCTACCAACAACGGCTGGCTGGACAATGACGCAGCGGTGCTTGAATGCCTGATGGCCTTCAAGCGCGCTGGAGCGGACGCCATCTTGACCTATCTGGCCTTGGAAGCGGCTGAGCTGCTCGCGCAGCGTTAGAGCTTTTCTCATCTCCTAAGAAGTTGGGCGGGCGGAAGGTCGCATCAGGGGGAGCGACCGCGACCTTCCGCACCGCACCGTCATGTACGGAAGTGGTCGGTTCCGCACATTTGTGTTTTGAAACCTCGGACGTTTTACGCCTCGGGTCCGGTCAATTCTGTTTTGCGTGCCTCCCAGTCCTGTCCGGTCGCGGCAATGCAGGCCGTCCCGCCCGGTGCGGTGGTTAAGATGGTCCAGGTTTTGCCGTCCGGGCTGGAGAAGACTTCGATCAAGCGCCCACTGTCGGCAAATCCGATGGCCACCAGGGACTCTGAATAGCGGTCGCTGAGCTTGCTCGCCATTTCGGCATGAGGGGCGCAACGGGTTTGGGCGGCGGCGCTTTGTGCACTTACCTCCGCGCTCACACCCAACATGCCAATAAGGGCAAAAATCGAGGCAACGGCGATCCGGCCGAAGGCTCCGAGGGGCGTCGCCTTGTTCGATGTGGTCCGTTCCATGATCTGCTCCTTTCCTTTCGTTTCGGGGCCAGGGGCAATCCCAACCACCTGCGTTAAAGAAGGTAAGGCCGACTAGAGAAGGACGAAGTGATGGGCATCACTGATCACGGCGACTTGAAATCGCTTGATCGACAGGAGCTATTGCCTGAGCCAATCCAAAATGACCGAAATTTGATCATCGGTCTTCAACCAGGGCGCATGGCCGCATCCTGGGATCGTCACCAGGTCGCTGTCGGGTCGCCCTGCGGTCATCTTTTTCGCCGTCTGCGCCAGTAAGATCGGTGAATCTGCGCCACGCAGGATTAAGGTCGCACATGCCACCTTGCCCCAGATGGGCCACAGGTCGATATCCGCCTTAGCGGCCGTGCGAAAAGGCACAACGATCTGCGGATCGTAATGCAATCGGTATCCACCCGGCACGTTTCGGACGCTGTCCTGCGCCACCTTGCGCCAGGCCGCCGCGCTCAGCGGCCCGAAACTTTGGCACCGGCTGCGCAAGTAGCGATCCGCTTCTTCCAGGTTGGCGAACAAGGGGTCTTCCGCCACGTAGTCAGCGATAAAGGCCAAGGCGACCTGCGGCACAAAAGGGCCTATATCATTGATAACCAAGCGCTCGATTGGGAATTGGCCCTCCGCGGCGGCAATCATGCCCATTAAACCGCCCATGGAGGTCCCGATCCAATCGATTCGCCTGGGAGCCAGTTCTTCCAGCAAGATCGCCATGTCGGCGAGATACTGGGGAATGCCGTACCCTGCAGGATCTGACAGAAAATCGCTGGCGCCGCGCCCTGGCATATCCGGGCATATCACCCGCCGCCCGCCCGCCGCCAGGGCCGCTGCCAATTCATCAAAATCAGCAGCATTGCGTGCCAGACCATGAAGGCAGACAACCAGATCCTCCGACGGCTGAGGCCCCCAGTCCCGATAGGCCATGTTGTGCTTACCCCCCGGATGAGAGCAGGCTATCTGACCAGCGCGAAACACGGGCATTCAGCCAATTCCAAGGCGCTTTAGGGGTGACTCGCTAAAATTTTTCAAACCCCGTCTCAGGGCTTTCACCTCGGCTCCCAAGACTACCGTGCCATCGCGCAAATAGGCCTCGTGGTTCTTTTCGATATCGGATTGGAGGTAAAAGTAATTGACCATCAAACCCGCCGATTGGCGCAGGCCGTTTTCGGAGGTATCAGCCAACCAATTTAGATGCTCCAGGCGGGCGCCGTTCTTGAGATGGAAATGGGCCACCGGGTCCACCGGCCGGCCGCGCTTATCCTTGCTCAAAAGGTAACGGGTTCCCAGGCGTAGGATGGGCTCCTTGATGGCTTTGAGGGTCACTGGATCCTGATGCCAATCAGGATTCGCCAACACGGCTCGCAGAGCCTCGTCCAGAGCATCACTGCCGCCTAGCGCTCGCAAGCCTCCCTGCTCCGCCTCGCCAAACGCGCTCGCAATGACATCCGCATCCTGTTTGTCGAGCCAATCCCTAAAGCGAGGCAGGGGCGATAAGGTGGCGAAGGTTTTCAGACCGGGCATCTCCTCCGAGAGCTTGGCCACCACGCCTTTGATCAAATGCTCGCCGAAGGAAACGCCCCTCAAGCCTTTTTGCGTATTGGAGATAGAATAAAAGATCGCCGTGTCCGCATCCTTGGGATCGGCCACTGGCGCCATCTCGTCCAGCAAGGCT
>JBCCHN010000207.1:0-5080 GCA_039028695.1 Pseudomonadota bacterium | reverse complement strand
GGTCAAAAGGGCATCAACGGATTTGGGCCGGGGGCCAATCTCCTGATCCTTGAGACGTTCTCGGGCCCATTTTACTGCGTCATAGGAAAGCTGGCCGGTGCCGCCGTCGAGAAGGCCTATTTGGGCCACCTCGGCCGAACTCCGCAAGACGACTGCCATGAGCCAGTCACCTCGTCCCTCGGGCAGCGCGACGGCCGCCAACTGCTCCTGCCAGGACGGGCCGGTTTCCAGATCCAACTGGGTGATAAGGCCATGCCAGCCATGGCGCCGATCATAGCTGATCAAACCATTGCGCAAAGCCCGGTCGGCGGCTTCCTGAAGTTTGGGGTCCAAAGTGGTCCGTACCGAAAGGCCGCCTTCATAGAGAGCGTCCTCGCCGTAAAGGCCGATCAGTTCTCGCCGGACCTCCTCGGCAAAATATTCCGCAGTGGCAATCTCCGTCTCATCTCGGGGGAAGACTTCCAGGGGTTGGGCTTTGGCCTCCGCGGCCTCTTCCTTTGTTATATGGCCGTCCTCAACCATGCGGTTGATCACCCAATTACGCCGACCAATCGCGGCTTCCGTGCGGCGAACCGGGTGGTAATTGTTTGGGCCCTTGGGCAGCGCTCCCAGGTAGGCCGCCTCCGCAATAGTCAGCTCGTCCAAAGACTTATTGAAATAGTTTAAAGCTGCCGCCGCCACGCCGTAAGAGCGGTTGCCCAAATAAATCTCATTCAAATAAAGCTCGAGAATGCGGTCTTTGGTCAAAGCCCGCTCAATGCGGAGTGCTAGAATGGCTTCCTTAATCTTGCGCTCATAGGAGACTTCGTTGGTCAAAAGAAAGTTCTTGGCCACCTGTTGGGTGATGGTTGACGCGCCAACCGGCCGGCGACCGCTTATATAGTTGGAGACGTTGGTCACCACGGCCCGTGCGATAGATAGAAAATCAACACCGATGTGATGGTGAAAGTTCTTGTCCTCCGCGGATAGAAAAGCGTTCAAGACCCGCTTGGGCATCGATTCTATAGGGACGAATACCCGCTTTTCCGTCGCGTACTCCTCCAACAAGCGGCCATCGCCCGCATGGACCCGGGTTACGGTCGGGGGCTCGTAATCGGCCAACTGGGAATATTCGGGCAGGTCCTGGCCATAGTGATAAAAGGCATAGAGGACCGCCCCGCCACCGGCCAGGGTCAGCAAAATCCCCAATGAGAAAATGATCGCAAATAGTCGCAAGTCGGCTCCTCACCTTTTACAAGTATAGCATAAAACCAAATCAAACCACGCCCTAACATGACGCGGTAAATTTAAGAAAATAAACCCCAAATAAGGCACCGCTATGATCGGCTCACCGATTTTTGCCAAATGAAATAATTATCAATGGCTTGCACTGCAGAATTAATAATCTTGTTTCGGTGCTTTTCGGTCTTGAGCAGGCGTTCTTCTTCCGGATTGGACATATAGCCGATTTCCAGAAGGACCGAAGGCACTGTCGGTGACTTCAGCACCACAAATCCGGCAAAGCGATGGGTGTTCCGCAAGAGTTTCGTTTTCTTACCGATTTCCGTCACCAACGTATCGGCAAAGCGTTTGGATAAATTCATGGTTTCGCGCTGGGCCAGATCAAAGAGGATCTCGCGCACATCATCGGGCTGCTGCCCAAAATCAATGCCCGCCAAAAGGTCGGCCTCGTTCTCCGCCGCCGCCAACTTCGCAGCCTCGGCGTCCGATGCCTTTTCGGAAAGGGTATAGACCGACGCACCTTGCACGCCGCGAGACCGATGACTGTTGGCATGCAAAGAAATAAAGAGGTCGGCCTCGGACTTTTGGGCAACTTGAACCCTGTCCCGCAACTTCAGAAACTGATCCTGTTCCCGTGTCATGGCGACACGGTAGCGGCCCGTCGCCTCCATGGCCTGTTTGAGTGCCAAAGCATAAGCGAGGGTCAAGTCCTTTTCATGCGTGCCCGAAACACCGATGGCGCCTGGATCAACCCCGCCATGGCCCGCATCGATCACGACCAAGGGCTTAGGGCTGTCCTGGCTTGTGGCCGGGGGCAAGGCCGCAACAGCTGTTTCGCCCGGCGCGAAAGGAATTTTTGAGACCACCGGCTTGGCCTTGGCTGCCAAATAGCTTTGCCTGCTGACCGGTTTGATATCTACCACAAAGCGGTAGGCATGGTTTTCCCCGGGCGGCAGGACAAAAACACTGCTGAGCTCGATGGGCTGGGCCACGTCCAAAACGATGCGGCTGGCTCCCGGCGCGAATAGGCCGTGGCGCAGGGCTTTAATGACCTTGTTTTGACCGGAAATGTTTTGGGCCGGAACTTGCCATTTAAAGGCCGGCATATCGATGACGACCCGAAAGGGGTCCGGCAGGGTAAAGACTCGGTAAGGCAGGTCCTGGGACAATTCCAAGACAAAGCGGGTTTTGTCCGGATGATCGCCGATCCGGACCCCGGTGACCTTGGCGTCCGCCCAAGCGGCGGAAATCCCTGTAATGCCCAAGCCGGCAATGCTCAAGAAAGCCAACAAAAGCAGCTTGGCGGTCCAACGGATTGAGGACAAAAAATGCTCTCTCAACTTCGGCATCGGCAAGATATACAAAAGCTTTTTCTTATCAACCAGGGAAAATACATTAATTTTTGAGGAAGATCGGAAAAACGAGGCGCTTTCCATTTAGGTTGGACTTTAATCCTCGCCAGTAATCCGAGGCATTCCTTCCTTTATTCGGTTTTCTTTGAAAATCTGTAACAAATTGTTAATTCAAAGCTAGAATGAAGCTATCTCCCCTGATAGTATTTTCCTGGATAGATCGATTCTCTTAGGCTATTCGTTCAATGTGAATGGCCGTGGGATAGCTCAGTTGGGCAGTTCCCCTTTGGTCGCTCAGGCTTTGATTGGGGTCCAATGCTCATTTATTGGGCCGAATGTGGGACCAACCCGCCGGCCCCCAAGCTAAGGCATAAGGAATCGGCCCTCCGGGGCAGCTATCCATACTTCAGGATATCTTTCCTCCTTTGAGGCAATTTATCCCAACAATTTGGTCCGCAGACCGCATGACGATCCAGCGGACAGCCGCTCGGCAGGCTGTTGATTGTTCAATTCAGCGTCCGGGTGGCGATCCTAACCGCTCGAAGAGATGACCTAAAAGATGGATGATCTAAAAATAAAAGACATGGATCCAAAGGTCGGTCGAGTATCTCGCACCCTCGCGCCGCCGGCCAGCTTCATGCTCAGGTCTGCCGGACGCGACCTGGAGTCAAAAGTAAATGGCAAAGCGCATGTTTATGGATGCCTCCCACCCGGAAGAGACGCGGGTGGTGGTTTTCAACGGCAACCGACTGGAAGATTTTGATTACGAAACGGTTTCAAAAAAGCAGCTTAAAGGTAATATTTATCTCGCAAAAATAACCCGCGTCGAACCGTCCTTGCAGGCGGCGTTCGTTGATTATGGTGGAAATCGACATGGGTTTCTGCCGTTCAGTGAAATTCACCCAGACTACTATCGGATCCCGATCGAGGATCGCGAGGCTCTTCTGGCTGAGGAAGCGGCGCTGAAAGAAGCGGCGGACCACGACGACGATCATGATGATCATGATGAGGCCAACGTAAAAGCCTCTGAGGCCGATGGTGCCCAAGACGCCGAAAAGCAAGACGCCAGTAATCAAGACACCAGCCTGGAGGAGGGTTCGTCGGCGAATCTCGGCGAAGAAAATGCAGACTCTTCGTCCCAGACCGTTACGAGCGAAGACACTGGAGCTGAAGACACAGAAAATGGATCGGCGCCCGCCCTTGTCGCGGCTGCGACCCCGGCGCCATCCGTGGCTATGGAACCGGCCGGGTCGGATCAAAGCGAAGCAGAAGCAGCCGCTGAAAATCAAGCTGCTGACGGACAAACTACTGACGGTCAAGCTGCCGGCGACCAAGCGACAGACGATCACCCAGATGAAGATCACTCTGATGAAGATCAGGGGGCGACCAATGGTTCTCACGTAAAAGAGGTTGCCGCCGAAGCCAACATCGACACCGTCGGCGGCGACGAGATCGAGGAAGCGGAAATTCGTCGGGCCCGCTTGCTGCGGCGCTACAAGATCCAAGAGGTAATCAAACGGCGCCAAATCATCTTGGTGCAAGTTACCAAGGAAGAACGGGGCAACAAAGGCGCGGCCTTGACCACCTATCTTTCCTTGGCCGGGCGCTATTGCGTCTTGATGCCCAATACGAACAAAGGCGGTGGCATCAGCCGCAAAATCGGTAATGGCAATGACCGCAAGCGCCTTAAGCAGGTCTTGAACGAACTCAAGATTCCCGACGGCATCGCAGTGATTGTGAGGACCGCCGGCAGCCAACGCAGCAAGGCGGAGATACGCCGGGATTACGAGTATCTCATGCGATTGTGGAATGAGATTCGCGACACCACACTCAATTCCACGGCCCCTGAGCTGATCTACGAAGAAGCCAACCTGATCAAGCGGGCCATTCGCGACCTCTATAGCCGCGATATGGAAGAAATTCTGGTCGAGGGCGAGCCCGGCTATAAGGCAGCCAAGGCCTTCATGAAATCCCTCATGCCCAGCCATTCGAAAAAGGTTCAGCTCTACAAGGACGACAATATTCCGCTGTTCCAACGCCATCAGGTGGAAGGTCAGCTGGATGCCATGTACTCCTCAACGGTACAGCTGCGTTCCGGTGGCTATATTGTGCTCAATCCCACTGAAGCCCTGGTGGCCATCGACGTGAACTCGGGCCGCGCCACGCGAGAACGCCATATTGAAAGCACGGCTTTAAAGACCAATCTGGAGGCCGCTGAGGAAATCGGCCGCCAATTGCGGCTGCGCGATTTGGCCGGCCTGGTGGTCATCGACTTTATCGATATGGAGGACACCCGCCATAATCGGGAGGTCGAGCGAAAGCTCAAGGAGGCTTTGCGGCATGATCGGGCTCGCATCCAACTCGGCCGAATCAGCCCCTTCGGTCTCTTGGAAATGTCCCGGCAGCGCCTGCGTCCGAGCTTTTTCGAAAGTTCCAGCGAGATCTGCAATCGCTGCAATGGGTCCGGGTATACCCGCACCGTCGAATCCTTCGCCCTTCATTTGCTG
>JBCCHN010000206.1:0-5203 GCA_039028695.1 Pseudomonadota bacterium | reverse complement strand
TGGGAAAACCACCCGGCGTACTTCACCTGAAGTGCCGGCAACCGCCAATCGCGGCCCGTGACGACGCCTCGGCAGCAAGCAGCCCCGCACTGACAGTCCATACTCCAGTCCTCGTCATCCCCGGTGGCGTAGTCGAAGCATAGCTCTTCCCCTGCCTCAATGGGACGCATGGCGTGGAAGGCGATCTGGCCCTGGATGCCCACATTAGGGTCGCATGAATGGTTCAGGTGCATCATGGCGCCCTCGCGCTCTTCGGCGCGGACCGGCCCGATGAAGAGGTCATCGTCAATTTGGATCTCCGCGGGCCCGAGAGTCTCAAATAGCACATCGCGCCGGGCTAGATCGAAGACATGACCTCCCTTCATCACCACCAACTCTCCGCTTTCAATCGGGGCAACGGCGAAGAGGCCGCGTCCCTCGATCCCACTTTGCCGCTTTTCGACCTTTGGTGAAAACCACGTCATTCCCATAACCCTCTCCTACCCATATTTTCGACAACGGTCAGTGAAGTTTACCCGAATTCAGTTTTTTGACAGCGACCCCTTTTTTGGTAACCGAACGCGGCATCGAAAAAGACCCCCTTGCCCAGGATCGGGCAAGAGCACATCTTAGAGCTATGCCCGACGGAGCCGATCCCCTGACCATTCAAATCCAGAGCGACCTTGCCAAGGTATCCGCGGCGGACTGGGATGCCTGCGCCGGTGAGAGCAACCCTTTTGTTAGCCATGGCTTTCTCTCCGCTTTGGAGGAGAGCGGCTCGGTGACCCCCGAGACCGGCTGGCTGCCCCAACACCTAACCATTCCGGATCGGCAAGGCCGCCTGCTCGCCGCCCTGCCTCTTTATTTAAAAAGCCACTCATACGGAGAATATGTCTTTGATTGGGGCTGGGCCGATGCCTATGAGCGGGCCGGCGGTCGCTATTACCCCAAACTCCAGTGTTCCGTGCCCTTTACCCCGGTGACCGGACCACGCCTTTTGATCAACACGACGGAAGCCGAGGACGAGCAACATAAAAAACTGCGGGACGGCTTGGTCGCCGCGATGATGCAATTGGCGGAAAAGCAATCTGTCTCCTCGCTGCACATTACCTTCCCCACGAAAGAGGAATTTGACTTTCTGGGCGAGGCTGGTTTCCTGCGGCGCACCGGCGTGCAATACCACTGGATCAACCAGGACTACCAATGCTTCGATGATTTTCTGGCCAGCCTTCAATCCCGTAAGCGCAAGGCCATCAAGAAAGAACGGCGCCAAGTCGTCGAGGCGGGCATTACATTCGAGTGCCTGCGCGGGGAAGAAATCAAAGCAGCCGATTGGGACATCTTCTATCGCTTCTATCTCGCTACCATTGACAAGAAGTGGTCCCACCCCTATCTCACCCGGGATTTCTTCGATCTCTTGGGACAGCGTTTGGGCGACAAGGTGGTTCTTATCACGGCCCGGCGGGACGGTCGTACCATCGCCGGCGCTTTGAACCTGATCGGTGGGGACACCTTATATGGGCGCAACTGGGGCTGCGACGAAACCCATGCCTTTTTGCATTTCGAGGCCTGCTACTACCAAGCCATCGACACAGCCATCAAACTAGGTCTGAAAAGAGTGGAGGCAGGCGCCCAGGGTGAACATAAGATTCAGCGGGGATATCTTCCCGTGCCGACCTACAGCACCCATTGGATCGCCGACCCGTCTTTTCGCCGCGCCGTGGAAGACTTCCTCAAGAGGGAAAAAACCGAAATGACTTTTCGGCGTCACGCTCTGGCAGGACACTCACCTTACCGACAAGAAGGCTAACCTTCGGAATCGACCGAAAGCGACCTATTCCACCAAGGCGGGATCCTTGTCCGCTTTTTTGGATCCGCCTTTTTTGCGGCTCTTTTTCGGCGGCAATTCCGCGAAGTGGAATTTGGGGGTGTCCCCATCCATGGATACCTCGACCACACCACCCTTAGCCAGCTTGCCGAACAGCAATTCCTCGGCCAGGGGCTTTTTGATCTGTTCTTGGATCACACGGGCCAATGGCCGGGCACCAAAGAGTGGATCGTAGCCTTTAACCGCCAGCCATTTACGCGCTGCATCGTCCAAGTCTATGGTGACACTGCGGTCTGACAATTGGGTCTCCAGCTCGATGATGAATTTGTCCACCACCCGCGCCATGACCTCGGGCGGCAGGTTCTTAAAGCTGATGGTGGCGTCCAAGCGGTTACGAAACTCAGGCGTGAACAGCCGGTTGATGGCCTCTTGATCATCACCCTCCCGCTGTTCGCGGCCAAAGCCCATGGCCGGCTTGGCAAGATCCGCAGCACCCGCGTTGGTGGTCATAATCAAGATCACGTTGCGGCAATCGATTTTCTTGCCGTTGTGGTCGGTGATCTTGCCGTAATCCATAATCTGCAAAAGGATATTGAACAGATCCGGATGGGCCTTTTCGATCTCGTCCAGCAACAACACGCAGTGGGGATGTTGATCGATGGCATCGGTGAGCAGGCCCCCTTGGTCAAAACCCACATAGCCCGGCGGCGCGCCAATCAGGCGTGACACGGAATGGCGCTCCATATACTCCGACATATCAAAGCGCGTGAGCTGCACCCCTAAGGAATGGGAGAGCTGCTTGGCCACCTCGGTTTTCCCGACGCCCGTGGGCCCGGCAAAGAGGTAACAGCCGATGGGCTTTTCCGGCTCCCTCAGGCCGGCGCGCGCCAATTTGATGGCCGCCGCCAACTGGTGAATAGCTGGATCCTGGCCAAAGACCATGGTCTTTAAATCCCGCTCCAGGTTTTTCAGGGCCATGCGATCGTCCTTGGTTACGCTCTTCGGCGGAATGCGGGCCATCTTGGAGACCACGGCCTCCACCTCCTTGACGCCGACGGTCTTGCGGCGTTTGGCCGGGGGCACCAGCATCTGGGAGGCCCCGACCTCGTCAATCACGTCGATGGCCTTGTCAGGCAGGCGCCGGTCGCCGATATAGCGGTCTGACAGCTCCACGGCCGCGCGAATAGCCTCGTTGGTAAAACGCACCTGATGATGTTCTTCGTAATAGGGCTTAAGGCCACGCAGGATTTTGACCGAATCCTCAATCGAGGGCTCGATGATATCGATCTTCTGGAAACGGCGCGCCAGGGCTCGATCCTTTTCGAAATGCCCGCGATATTCCTTATAGGTGGTCGAGCCAATGCAACGCAGCTCGCCCGATTGCAGGGCCGGTTTCAGCAGGTTGGAGGCATCCATGGCCCCGCCCGAAGTGGCGCCCGCCCCGATCACCGTGTGAATTTCATCGATAAAAAGCACCGCGTGGGGCTGGGCCTCGATCTCCGACACCACTGCCTTCAAGCGCTCCTCGAAGTCCCCACGGTACCGGGTCCCGGCTAACAAAGCACCCATATCCAAGGCGTAGATGACCGCGTCCAGCAGCACCTCGGGCACCTCCGCGTTGACGATACGTCGCGCCAGGCCCTCGGCGATGGCCGTCTTGCCCACGCCCGGATCACCCACGTAGAGGGGATTGTTCTTGGTCCGGCGGCACAGGACTTGAATGGTGCGTTCCACTTCCTGGTCCCGCCCAATCAGCGGATCAATCTTGCCGTCCTCAGCCTTTTGATTGAGGTCAACGCAGTAGGCCTGCAAGGCCTCCTGGCCTTTGCGGACCATGCTTTCTTCCGAGGCATCTTCGTCCACGCCCTCGACTGTGCGGGCTTCGTCCTCACCTTCGACCTTGGCGATACCATGGCTGATGTAATTCACCGCGTCCAAGCGGCTCATTTCCTGTTCCTGCAGGAAGTAGACCGCATGGTTTTCCCTTTCAGAGAACATGGCCACCAGGACATTCGCCCCTGTGACCTCTTCGCGGCCCGAGGATTGAACATGGATCGCTGCCCGCTGCAACACCCGGGTAAAGCTAGCAGTGGGTTTTGCGTCTCCGGAGTGAGGCGTGATCAAGCCGGAAAGTTCATTATCGATAAAGTCCTGCACATCTTCCTTGAGCCGCTGCAGATCGACACCACAAGCACGCAAGACGGCAACCGCGTCGGAGTCTTCGATCAGTGCCAACAGAAGATGTTCCAAGGTGGCATACTCGTGCCGTCTTTCATTGGCGCCGGCCAGGGCCCGATGAAGGGTTTGCTCAAGGTTGGATGAAAGCATTCCGCGAAAATTCCTTTCCTAAGCCCGCAGGGCCACCATTCGATCTTTTACGCCTCTATTAGTCTTTTTCCATCGTGCACTGTAAAGGGTGTTGGTGCTGGCGCGCATAGTCGACCACCTGGGTGACTTTTGTTTCCGCAATCTCGTAGGAAAATACGCCACAGATCCCGACTCCGCGTTGGTGAACATGCAGCATGATGCGAGTCGCCTCAGCCCGATCTTTTTGGAAAAATTGTTCCAAGACATGCACCACGAACTCCATGGGCGTGTAGTCGTCGTTCAGCATCAAGACCTTGTACATAGAGGGCTTTTTGGTCTTGGGCCGAGTTTTGACGACGATCCCAGTGGAGGAATCGCCCTTGCCTTTTTTATCGTCGCTCATGCTTTAGTCTGATCAGTCCAAATACGTCCTTGTCTCGCCACTCAATATTAGCATTTTTCCTGGCCAATAAAGGAGTCTAGGCAAAATTACTGACAAAACCTTATCAATTTTTATCCTTTTTCAATTTATGGGGCCGCCGCAGCAGGCTGGAGATAAACAAAAAGCCCGGAAGCGCGCGTTGGCACACACCCAGGCTTTTTATCTTTTCTCATTTCTTCTTAGTCGATTTTGGGCATCCACTGCTCAATGGAAGCTGTGGCCCGTGATTGAAGCGGCGCGGCGGTTTGACCTGCGACCTCAGCGGTCAATTCTGCCAAACGGCCAGATTCGGAGAGGAAAAGCTCTGTAGCCGAATAGCTATGGTTGGCCTGAAGGTTCAACACCTCATCAACGGATTTGGCGGTCATCAGGGCCTGCGTTGCCGTCAGTTGCGCATCCACCACCTGCCAGGCAATCTGTGCCAACTCGTGTCCAATGGCGCCCATGCCAGCGGCCCAGGCTTGACCCGCCGCCATATAAGCGTCCAGGTTGTCCCGACCGGCCGCCGCCAATTCATCACCATCAATGTGCGCAGTGATCGAGAATTGCTCCAGCCTTTCCGGCTGTCCGACCGCGGCACGACCGGATTGAGGCGATACTTTCGCGGCTGGAGCAACCGAGTGAACGGGCACCGGTGTAACGGGCGC
>JBCCHN010000205.1:0-5212 GCA_039028695.1 Pseudomonadota bacterium | reverse complement strand
GTAAGTACGGCGGTCACTCTACCAGAATTTGTTCGAATTTCGTCCAGTTTATCGGTGAAAATGGAAAAAAATATTTTTAAATTTAACATTTTATTAAATTAAATCACTCGAAGCCTCGCCTCTTTATTGGAATTCGTACAATGTGCTATTGAAAGAGTTGAAAAAAGAGAAAAGTAAACATCACGCGTAGTTATAGGCATTTTTTATACAATAGGTTTGATTTTATTACAATTATCAATATTTTTAGTTGAAGCATAAGTCAGTGGAAAAGTGTATCTTCGTGATTTTGTTGTTGAAATCAAATTTTATGAAAAGCCTATTTCTTGGAAGCCATTTCTTTATTTGCACAATTAGTTGACACCCATCAAGTAGGTACTAAATTAATCACAGTACAAAAGCCTTCCTGACTGAATAGGGCTTCAATACGACATCCGGTCAGGCGGATGCTTTTTGATTTTGGAACCGCCCTTTCGAGGCGGACGCCGATTTAGGAGAAGGTCCATGAAGGGCGATAAAAAAGTAGTTGCACAGCTGAACAAGGTGCTTAGGAACGAGCTGACCGCGATAAACCAATATTTCCTCCATGCCCGCATGCTCAATGACTGGGGGATTGGCAAACTTGGACATCACGAATACGAAGAATCCATTGATGAGATGAAGCATGCCGACAAGATCATCGAGCGAATCTTGTTTTTGGAAGGGCTTCCCAACCTGCAAGACCTGGGCAAGCTGCGTATTGGTGAGGACACCAAGGAGATCTTAAAGTGCGACTTAGACTTGGAAAATGAAGCTATTCCAGATCTGCGTGACGGCGTTGCTCTGTGCGAAAAAGCCTCCGATTACGTGACCCGCGAGATCTTTGCCGACATCTTGGAGAGTGAGGAAGAGCACGTGGATTTCCTGGAGACCCAGCTTGATCTCATCGAGAAAATGGGGATCCAGAACTATATCCAATCTCAATCTACACCCGCGTCCGGCGGATCATAACTCAGGAATGACCCCTAATAAGGAGCTTCCTCTTTAGGGCGCCATCTAAGGCCACTAGAGCAGCCAGCAGGCCTCACTTGAGGTAGTCCTGCAGGTCTGAAGGAGCCCGAAATCCGTTTTATCGAGAGGGAATACTGTCCCTCGGGTTTTAACATAAATGAACCCGAGGGGCAGGCCCCCTATGCTTTGTTTTGAGAGCCTTGACCCTGGCATCGTTTGTCCTAAACGACTTATCTATTGCGAATAGTTCTCATTAGCAATTATAATATTTTGACATGCTGCTCGTCGACTTCAGGTGCGTTTTATCGTGAGCGATGTCAGTCTTTTTGGTTAGCGGCTCTTCTGGCTGATTATTTGCGCACGTGCCCGAGTTGGGCCTGAGAGTCACGCGCGCTGCCCCTGGCGATAGCCAAATCACTGCGGCCCATGAACGTGCGCAAAAGCTCAAAGAAACCGGCCAGACTGCAAAATGTTCACGCAGATCATGTGCGTGCCGTGGCGCTGTCGAATTCCGCCGCGGCCGAAAGTCCGCTCGCCGCCTCGTGGGCACGCTCTTTCAAGCACTATGGTCTCATCCCCGAACTTCGTCGGCCCAAACACCGCATCACCGCCGCTCGCTTGCGGGTTTGCCGCGAGTCTTTGGGCGGTATGTTGAGGATCTCCGCACCGATAATGGATCGTCTTAATGCAAGTGTCGGTCTTTCCGGCTGCAGCGTTTTTCTTTGCGACAGCAACGGCATTGTGTTGGATCAGCGCACACCGCTGAGTGATGACCATTGCTTTCGTGACGCGGGACTTTGGTCAGGTGCCGTCTGGTCCGAGGCAAGCGAGGGCACCAATGGCATCGGTACATGCATCGCCGAAAAAAGAAGTGTTACCGTTTATCAAAATCAACACTTTCACGATTCCAACACCATCATGAGCTGCATGGGCGCGCCGATATTTGATGAAAACGGCCGCCTCGCGGCTGTCCTTGATGTATCATCATGTCGTGCGGACATGACACCGTCCATGGCTCAAATGATTTCCCAACTGGTTACGGAAGGGGCCCGACAAATCGAAGCAGATCATTTCCATTCTGTCTTTGCGGGCAAACGTATTTTGCGCGGCAGCATGGATGGTCGTCGTGGCGCTGTCTTGCTAGCGGTCGATGGCGATGACTTGGTGATTGGCGCGACGAGAGGCGCTCGTAAATGCTTCGGCTTAACCAGAGAGATCATGGCTTCGCCGCGCCCTGTCGGCGATATTTTGGGGGACTCATGCCAGCGCGGGGTCGGCCTGGAATATGCCGAAAAACGCGAGGTGCGCCGCGCAATTGCTCGCACCAAAGGGAACATGGCCCTTGCCGCAAAAGCACTGGGGATCAGTCGTGCCACGCTCTATCGGCGGATTGAACGATTGGGCCTATCAAGATCTTACCGAAATCCGTCCCAAAACCTTTAACCGCTGGAGCTGTCTCAAATTTGAGACAGTCAGATAAGCTGGCGGGCCATCACTCTCGCTGGTTGGCGGGCAGGCTGACATTATTCTGGACGCTCAAATTTAAATTCGGATTCCATCGGGAGATAAGCAGATGCCAGATACTCATTTATCCAGCGTGTCGTCCACCGCTTCCCCATTTAAGGAAAGTTATGACAATTTTATCGGGGGCGAATTTGTGCCGCCGAAGAATGGCCGCTATTTCGACAATCCATCTCCCGTAACTGGGGAAGTTATTTGCAAAATCGCACGATCCGATGAAAGCGATATCGAGGCGGCTTTGGACGCTGCGCACGCAGCGAAGGACTCGTGGGGTCAAACGCCAGCCGCTGAAAGAGCCGGCATTTTGAACCGAATTGCCGATCGGGTCGAAGAAAACCTAGATCTCCTCGCCCGTTGCGAGACTTGGGACAATGGCAAGCCGATTCGAGAATCCACAGCGGCAGACTTGCCTTTGGCCGTGGATCACTTCCGTTATTTTGCCGGATGCATTCGCGCGCAGGAAGGGGCCATCAGCCAGATTGATCCCGATACAGTCGCCTATCACTTCCACGAGCCCTTGGGTGTGGTTGGGCAGATTATCCCTTGGAACTTCCCCTTGCTGATGGCCGTTTGGAAACTTGCCCCTGCCCTGGCGGCTGGCAATTGCGTGGTTCTGAAACCGGCCGAGCAAACCCCGGCAACAATCTTGGTCTTTGCCGAGTTGATCGCTGACATCTTACCCAAGGGTGTCGTCAACATCGTCAATGGATTTGGTTTAGAAGCGGGCAAGCCTCTCGCCAGTAATCCGCGCATCGCCAAGATCGCCTTTACGGGAGAAACCACCACCGGGCGCTTAATCATGCAGTACGCCTCGGAGAACATCATTCCGGTCACTTTGGAACTAGGCGGTAAGTCGCCGAATATCTTCTTCGAAGATGTGATGGCTGACGATGACGACTATTTCGATAAGGCTATCGAAGGATTCGTTATGTTTGCCCTGAACCAAGGTGAGGTCTGCACCTGTCCATCCCGGGCGCTCGTTCATGAGAAAATTTATGATCGCTTCATGGATCGGGCCCTGACGCGGGTGCAAGAAATAAAACAAGGCAATCCTCTTGAGCCCGCTACGATGATTGGTGCGCAAGCCTCTTCGGAACAGCAGGAAAAAATTCTATCTTACTTCGACATCGGTCGGCAGGAGGGCGCCAAAGTACTGATCGGCGGTCAGGCGGCCGATCTTGGCGGAGACTTGTCCGGCGGGTACTACATCGAACCCACGGTCTTTCAAGGCCACAATAAAATGCGCGTCTTCCAAGAGGAGATTTTCGGCCCCGTGGTTTCGGTCACCACCTTCTCAGACGACGACCAGGCGCTGGAGATCGCCAATGATACGCTTTATGGTCTTGGGGCCGGCGTGTGGAGTCGCGATGCCAATCGCTGCTACCGCTTCGGGCGGGCCATTCAAGCCGGGCGGGTTTGGACCAATTGCTATCATGCCTATCCGGCTCACGCGGCTTTTGGCGGGTATAAGCAATCCGGCATAGGACGCGAGACACACCTAAAAATGTTGGACCACTATCAACAAACTAAGAACATGTTGGTCAGCTATTCGCCGAAAAAGCTTGGCTTCTTTTAAGACTGGCATACGTGCTGAGGCGTCCAATTACGTCTAAGGTTTGGGCGCCTCAGCACCAGTCTTCCGGTTATTCAATTTAAAAGGGTCACGGAAATAAGATGGGTCAAGATACTGATAGGGTTTGCGCGACATCCGCCGCGCTGGACCTAATAGATGAAATACGCCGCGACCATCCCGACATCATTTTTCATCAATCCGGCGGTTGTTGTGACGGCTCAAGCCCTATGTGCTATCCCAGCAACGATTTCAAGGTCGGGAGCCGGGATGTAAAGCTGGGCGAGGTTTCAGGTGCGCCGGTTTACATCTCTGCCAGCCAATTCGAAGCCTGGAAACACACCCAATTGATCTTGGATGTCGTACCCGGGCGGGGTGGCATGTTTTCTCTGGACAATGGGCGCGAACGCAGATTCCTGACCCGCTCTCGGGTTTTTACGCCGGAAGAGATGGCGACGCTGGACGAAGGCGGCTCATAAGCAGACTTCTATCCGGCTCACTATAGAATGCCGTGCCAGGTTTTGGCGCGGAAACCGGTTCCTTTGAATGAGACTTATTTTGCGGCCCCGAACAAAGGTGTTCAACAGCATTAAGCAGGCTTCTTTTGGCCCTCCCAAAGAACTGGGATAGGAACTTCGCAGCATCAATTTCGTGTGCAGACCGACCCCCGGCAACGCCAAGTCCCCGAAAAACTTCATTATTGCGAATAATTCTTACTTACAATAATTTCTAACTTCCGGGTCGGCGCGGCGACCGGTGTTGAGAAGGGCGAACCAAACAAGAATGCTGGCTTACCACAAATCTTTGGCCTGGAATCGGTTACATCGAGAGAAGCAACCCTAATGGATTGCAGCGTAAGGCTTGCCGATCTTGATCTTTTGCGTCGATCTGGAAAAGAGCTGGCCGGTCCGAATACAATCGGACCAGGGCTCGGCGCCAACAATCGCCCAAATCACCCAATCAGCTTTCTGGTGTGTGGAATTTGCGACAATGGGACCCCGACGGTCTTAACCGCTTTACGCGGGGATCAATCATGAGCAGTTCATCCACAAACTCCAACTTGGCAGCCGACCCCGAAGATCGGAAATCCGCCCCGCAGAGGCGCATAGACAACTGGAACTACATAATTTTTGT
>JBCCHN010000204.1:0-5239 GCA_039028695.1 Pseudomonadota bacterium | reverse complement strand
TCTATATCTTCCTGCGACACATGAAAGTGCTTTTGGCGCTTTTCGCTGAACTGGGCTCCTTGAAACTGTGCCAGGTCGGCCACGGGATCGACCGCCGGGTTGACCAGCACGACCTTCTCGATGCCATGACGGTTGGCGAAATAATCTGCCCAAAAGCCTCCAAGCGATGTGCCGATGACCGTCACTGAGCGATCGGACAGAAAGTCATGCCAGAGCACATCCAGCTCGGTCATGTTGGCTTTCACATCCAAGTAGTCATAGTTCACGCCCACGACCGAATAGCGATCCCCGAAAATCTTCCGCAGTTTTTTGTAAGTGCCATTGGGCATTGCCGAGGCAAAGCCGTGAAAGACCAGGATCACGTCATGCTTTAAAGAGCCTTCGTCGCCGTGATGCAGGGTGAACTCCCGGTAGCTGCCCAATTCCATGGCGCCGGGTGTGCTGATCGGCCACACAAGTGCCAACAAACTAATCACTACGCAGTGGCACAGCCGGCTCAGTTTATATACAAATGGCATCGTGTGACTTTTCATCCTATCCGTTGGTGCATGTAATAGGCGAGACAGCCGGAAAAGAACAGGGGCGCCAGGAGGAGAACCGGCGGCCCAAGCAACAAGCACCAGATCGCCATGATCCAAAGGCGACGCGTCCCGGTCATCAGTCGTGCCACGGCCAGGATCACCGAGAAAGGCATTAGATAACACAAGAACCAATAGGGATCATTGCTGAAGGCCCGAACACCGCCCACGTCGGCCTCGAATCCGATCAGATTGTAAATCCAGAACTCATTCAAATAGAGCAAGGAGTTGACGTAGGTGGAGATAATGTCCACGACCCCGGCCGGTCCCTGTTCCCGCTGGAAAACGTAGTATTCGTCATAGCGATAGATGCCCGCGTTGGCGGCGTACCCGATATTGTCCAAGATCGGTACGAGCAGGAGCATGGGTACGATGAGATAGTAGAGGCTCCAATACCGCTTGAAGATGGTTGCAGCCGCACCGGCCCGGCTGCGGTCGATAGAGAGCATCATGAAATAGCCGGAGATCATGAAAAAGGCGGGCACCGCAAAGCGTGGGGCCGAGCCGTCGAAGCCGGGAATCTTATAGATGGTGAATTCGGAAAAACTGAAATGGCCCAAGACCACGGCAAAGGCCGCGATGATCTTGACCAAATTCAGGAGATCGCTGTGCGATTGGGTGATCTTGAGGGGCGAGGTGGCGCGGACAAGGTCATTGGGGCGCGGAAATTTTTCGTCCAAACGAGCTTGCCACCGCGCCTGCGTCCGGTCGAAGCGGGGCTTTATGGCAAAGCATAAACGGCCGAAGAGGATGGAGAGTATGAAGACGGCCACCAGCAAGGTGAGCTGGTCGAGCGGGCTGCTGCGATTGTAATCGGTCACGGCGGCCAGAAAGAACAAAATCGGAAAGTGAATGAGGAATATGGGGATCGTGTATTTAGCCACCCTCTCCACCATGGGCCCGGATAGGGGCAGCGGCCGGTCGGCAACAAAGACGTAGCGAGAGAGGAAGAGCAAAAGGGTCAGGAAAAAGATATGGCCATATTGCAGGAGATAACGCTTGCTCATGCCCAACCATTCCCGTTCCTCATAGGGAGCAAAGGACTTGGACCATTCGTAAAGGGTCTGGCCGGCCCCGCCATAAAGATAGGCGGCGTAGCCCATCAAGGTTGCCACGGAAAGAGCGACGGCCATTGATCTTGAGGGGCGCAGTCTTGCCCACAGAGTCCTATGGGCTGACATTTTTCTTGGGATCGGCGTTTTTAATTGCGTCGCCGCGCTTTGGCATCACTTCGACTAGCGCGGCCCCCATGATCAAGATCGTGCCGGCTATCTCTCTCAAGCCAAAGGGCTCGTCGGTAAGCCACGCGGCGGTGCTGATGCCCACAACCATCTCGAACATGAACAAGATGCCCACACGGGCAGGACTTAAAAGGGTGGTCGGCCAGATAGTCAAGAAAGCGGCCGGTACGATCAGTACCGCCACGATGATCAAGGCCGGCAAGGCTTTTTGCACAGACTCTTGTGTCGGCAAGGCATCGGCGATGTCGAAGGGGAGAAGGGCTAAGATCACCGACGTAATCAGCGCGCAAAACACGAACAAGGCTGTCTTCTCAAAAATATGCTTGGTGCCGCCTTTTATCAGTTGAACCGAAGCAAAGGACCAGGCAATGCCGGAGGCAAGCGCAAACCAATCGCCCCAATTGCGGGGCCAGGGAAACTGACCGTCCGCGCCCAAGACCACCAAAAGCCCGCCAAACCCCAAAAGCAAGGCCAACACACGATTGAGGCGCAAAGCCTCGCCCAGCAACAAGATACCCAGAATCGTGCTCCACACGGGGGTCGTGTAAAAAAGCAATTGAACCCGCACCACCTCGGTCAGGTTGAAACTTATGGAATAGAGGGCAAAGGCCAAGCCGGCGAGAAAACCGCCCAAGAAAATATTCTTCATTCCGGCTGCGAAGTGGCGCAAGCGATAAAGAGCCACCGGTGCGATCGCCATTGAGGCCGCCGCAAAGATCAGGGGGCTGGCCCAGGCCGGGCTGACGCCGGCCTCGCCAATGGCGCGCACCGGTAGCCAAAAAAGCCCCCACATGGCCGCACCCAGGATAATCGCCAAAACCGGCAGGAAGTCCGGTCGCCGCTGGAGCAAACTCGATGGAAGCGGGCGTTGGAAGGTCTGCCTGTTCATCTATCAAGGCTTAGACCAAATCATGACGATCGTCGATCACTATTCATATGAGCCGGTGCGACCATAGTGGTCGTACACTCCTGACGAACGATTGAGAACAACCGACAAAAAAAGGTTGCGGTCGGATTGGTGTCGCGGATGATGGGAAGAGCAGCGGAACAGGTGGGGGTGATGAAAAAGGTCCTGTTGGCGGTTTGTTTGATGATTGTGGGCGGGATTGCCGCGGCAAGCCTGTGGCTCATTTATCGCCCCGGGCTCATCGAGGCGGCGCCGGTAGTTTACCAGACTGTCTTGGGCACGCCTCAGCCCCACTCCGCAAAAGAGGATCCGCCTGGCCTGGCATTGGACCTCGTTTTCGACGATTCCCGCGACCGTCTGTTTTCCAGGCAGGTTAATGGAACGATCCGATTGTGGAGCCTGGCCGGCGGGCAACCCAGGTCCCTCGCCCAAACCGATGGTCTGTTCGCTTTCTGTCCCGAGAAACAGCGTTTGTTGCTCACGCAAAACGGTACGGTCCAGCTCTTGGAAATAGGAACAAATGTCTCCAGGCCCTTTACTGACGGGCCCTTTCGCTATGGCGCTTGGGACGAAGACTGTGATCGGGTAGCCATAGCCCATGAAGATACGCGGGAGGTGGAACTGTGGGACGGCGAGAAGGGTTCTCTCCTGGCAAAGGGTGAGACCACCATGCCCGTTCGCAATGGTCTGGCCTTGTCCGATGATGGGGTCTTGATTGCGGCGGCGACCGGACGCTACACGGATCAGTCAGAGCATGTGACGGCCGTGCAGCTTTTTCAAGCATCGGCGGAAGGTCGTTTGACTGATACCATCAGTTATGGCCAGGATTATGGCATCCTCGGGCTCTGGCGGCTGATCATCACGCCGCGGGCACAGGGATTATTGGTAGGGTCTCAAAGCGACGGCCGTTCAGGTCTGATGCGCTTGTCAACGATGGAAGAAAAAGTGGCCTGGCGCCACGATGGTTTTGCTTCCTATTGGGTGCGGGCGCTGGCCGTATCTTCGACGGGGGACCTCTTGGCAACCGGCGACGAAAAGGGATTTTTGCGTCTTTGGAATGCGAGAAGCGGCGAAAAACTTTATGAAGGCCAAAGCGGCTTGGTGATCCAATCCTTGGATTTTTCCGCCGATGGATCCAAGCTGGCGGTCGGCTTGTGGAATTCCACCATTGGCATTGTTGATGTGACCGGATTAGTCCATTAGCGGCCCTTCTTTTAATGGCAGGCTTTTGGCGATAGTTTTGCTGCAGAGTGGTTTAAAGGTTAGGGAAACACGACACGACGACCTGGGGGTGATCGACCGTGATACGGGCCTTTGTAAAAACGGATACTGACGAGCTGAAAGTCCACGAAACTCTGGAAGGTTTGTCACACGAATCGGTTCATTGGATCGACCTGCATGAGCCCTCGATGGATGAGCGGGCCTTGGCCGCTGATTTCTTGGGGGTTGACCTGCCAAGCCGTGCGCATATGCAAGAAATCGAATCATCAAGCCGCCTTTACAGGGACGAGGAGGTCTTAAGGGTCACGGCGACCATCATATCCCAAGCGGACACGGAAAAGCCGATCACCGCGCCCATCACCTTTATGCTGACACAGGATTGTCTCATTACCATCCGCTATTCCGATCCGATGCCTTTCCGGACATATTTTGAGCATATTTCGCGCCACCCGGCCCTCTGTGCATCGGGGCGTACCGCATTCGCCGGCTTAATCGAGGCGATTATCGATCGAATGGCAGATCTTTTGGAGGTCGTGGGCACGGGCATGGATCGATTGTCCCACGAAGTTTTTGCGCCACCGAGCAAAAAACCCCGCTCCCGCGACTTTGAAGAGGTTTTGGTGCGCATCGGGCGTTTTGGTGACTTAACGTCCAGGGTGCGGGAATCTCTGCTTAGCTTGTCTCGGATTATGATCTTTCTGGATTCTGCGGTTCGAGCGACCGAAGATGAATCCATGCAAAAACGCGCCGATACCATAAATCTGGATCTTAAGTCCTTGGGTGATCACAGTATGTTTTTATCGAGCAAGATAAACTTTATGCTGGATGCCACCCTGGGGATGATCTCTATCGAGCAAAGCTCCATCATCAAGATCTTTTCCGTAGCCGCCGTGGTCTTTCTGCCGCCCACCCTGATCGCCAGTATTTACGGGATGAATTTTCAGTTCATGCCCGAGTTGGATTGGCGGATTGGCTATCCCCTGGCGCTTTTGTTCATGGTCGTCTCGGCGATCCTGCCCTACTACTATTTTAAGCGCCGCGGCTGGCTCTAATTCCTTTTCCGCTTTTTTCAGCAAAGAAAAACCCGGCCCATGACTGAGCCGGGTTTCTTTTTCATACCCTGTCCCCCAATGGAAACAGGGTAGGACCTCAATTTTACGCGAACCACCAGCGTTCGGTTGAGCGCTCGCCGTCCAGATCCCAGTTTTTGGCCATGGGGTCCTCGTGCGCCACATTATTCCGTGTGGCGAACACATAACTGGCGAAGAAGGGTACGACCACGCCGCCGTCGT
>JBCCHN010000203.1:0-5430 GCA_039028695.1 Pseudomonadota bacterium | reverse complement strand
GTGGGAGTGCCACTCATGATGCGATCATAAGCCCCCATATCACCAGAACTCCAGGCCCCTTGAGCAGCGACGCCATAATCTGATCCACTATCTGTGCTGTCACTGTCATAGCTTGTCGAATCATCGCTGGAGTCAAAGCTGAAATCGAAACTAGATGAGCTGGACCGGCGAGGTTGTCGAAAAAGCCGCTTGAGCCCGGCGATGGCTTCTTGCCATTGTGCATTGTAAGCAGCGACATAACCCGACAGATCACCATCGAGTTTGATTCCGGCAGCTGCGTCCAAGTTTATTCCGCGCGTATCCCCTCGCGCCGTTGAAATGGTCCAGGCCAAAACCGGGTCCTGATCCTGAGGGTACCAAATTTTTAAGCCCGCCCGGTCTAGCGGCGCCAATAATCCATGCTGCTGAGCCATTACCCAAACCGTAGGCAAATCCAAAAATCCATTCGGGATTTCGCCTTCGCCCCAATTCACCACGTCGTGCACAAAAAATCGCGCCCCTGTCGTGTCAAGGGAAACCATTAGTCCGGCCCCCGAAGCAGGAGAAGCATAGCTAAGATCAATCTTGGACTTCACATTGGCCTGTGAGGCGCTAGGCCGTCGGTAGTCAATGGCGATCAACCGAGCATCGGGCCGCCAACTGGCTATCGGGGTTTGCACCTGGGTGACTAATTCCGGCAGATTGCTTGGAATGAGCTGGCCAGAAATGTCCGTCGTCTGCAGCGTTAGGGAAGGCTCATAACGGTGCCACCGTCCAGGTCCTTGCGAGCCATGCGTAACCAATGTAGCCCAGTTCTGCAGCCGATAGCTGCCCATATCTTGAAAGTCATTGGTTTCAGAATCGAGACTCCAGCCGTTTGCATATGCTTCCATCTGGCCGCTGTGGCTATAGGGTCCTGCATATATATTATAGCTGCCGTCGAATCGGACTTCCCAAAGGACTGGAATGGGTCCTTCTGGGCTTGGCAACAAAATCTCCAACAGCCATGTCCCCACAAGCCCCGGGGGAACCGGGCCTGGCGGTTCGGTGGAAATAGTTTCAACAAAGCGAACGCCATGGACCGCAACACCATGCTGATTGCTTCCTTCCAAGCGATTATCATTGTCGGTTAAGGCTAATCGGTCCGTCACGCCTTGAGCCCAGGTGATATTCACAGTCCCCGTGGAGGTATCACATTGCCATGTGCCCTCGAATGCGGGAGGATCCGATTCCTTGGCAGCCCATTGGGCCTGACCATCGGGGCTCAAAGTCACAGCCCCTCCTGTAGACCACGACCATACGCCCTCAGCAGGGCCACAGGGCACAATGATCCCTTGTGCCCAAGGAGCCCCGATTTGGCTTTTGATAACGATGAGACAGGCAACTATCAGAAATGCAAGGGACCTAAAACTCATCTGCATCTGGACCACCTGATAGGGAACATACCCGGCCTATGAAGTACGTCATTCCCGGATTTTAAACAAAGGACCCAAAATTCGAGAACGATTTCTTGGGAATTTACTTTCGTCTAGGTGCGATGCTATCGGATGCGATGATGACGGAACTGGTCCCCGGTAGGTTGGGTTTTGGTTTGTTCTGCCACACGTTGACAAATACGCGCCGTTTTTCCGGATCAAACCCGGGATCGTTTGCCGGAGCGCTTACGAAGACTTTCACATAGTGAGTGGATTTCTTCTTAGCATCGAAGTTCACGCTGAAGGAAGCGGGGGTTTCACATTTCCCATTCTTCTTTGTCAGTTTGCAAATTGTCATACTATAACGGTCGTTTTCGGCAAAGGGAGCACCATAGGTGGGAGTAACACGCAAACTCGCCTTGGATTTTCCATCGTTCTTAATGGACGCTGTGAAGCTAGCAGACTTTTTCTTCGGCACTCGAATTACATCACCCTTTGGCGATAGGATTCTGGCTGTCATCTTTGCGGGTACCCACGAACCTCGAACCGAGAAATCAAAATTATTTGTCAGATCATAGAGAAGGTGAGAGGTATTCGCGCAATCGATGCGGACTTCGTTGCTGCCAGGAAAGGTGGGATCAGCCACTTGGGCCTGCATCGGGGCGACCGCAACCAAGAGCTTTTTGGTTTTCCCCGGAGCTATGCTGAAGACTTTATTTGCTTCTCCAACACCACCTTTCTTTTTGGATTTGACCTCCGCCCAAGAAACTTTCGTAAAAATAAATCGATCCGCCCGCGCATGACAGCCAATGGCTTTCGCGCTGCCATCGTTGCTCAATTTCACCTCGAATATTAAGGGCTCGTTAATTTGACCGGCTTGAATCGGTGGCGAGATTTCTGCGGTGAGGGCTTCGGGTGCACCAAAATCATCCTGCACGGTAATAAGACCTGGAAGATCAATCTTATTGATTAGTTTCTTACCCTTATTGGCCGTAAAACTGAACCAGCCGGAAATGGTTCTAAGTGTCGAAGTGTCAAATCCCGCGCCGAATGAAAATTTCATGGTCGCAGCTTCGCCAGGCGCCAACACGATATCGGCCGGTGCCGCCACGTCCGGCCCTAAACTATGGTTGGCCGAGATCCTTAGGTTTTTGCTGTGGCTATTGTAGAGAAGAAATGTTGGATCCCCGCAGTCATTGCCTTCACCGTTGCCGATGACACAGATATAGTTTCTACCCCCATAATTCTGGCCATCCACCTGGGCCAAGAAAACGCTCAGACCGCCGGCTGGAGGCAATATGGATCCTGTCACTAAGACTGTGCCTGTTTCCTTCTTCTTGCTGCCAACCTGAATGGAGTAGCGTACATTCTTTTTTGCCGAAAATTCGACCAGGCTGTGAGTCCGTGAAATTCCAGGAATGTTGAAGTTGTCGTTGAAGACCACTTTTTTCAGCTTATTCACTCTTTTGCCGGTATGAACAGCCAAAGCGGTGTCATAGTCGCTGCCAAAAGTATGAATGACCGCCGTGGCATTTCGCTCTGGAACCATTTTCATCCAAAGAGTTCGCTTCATTCGACCATTAAAACGCGGTTCACCTTTTTCAGTGGTCGCATCAAAGTTCGGAATTTTGTATGTAGCAGTTCTCGCAAGAAACGATTTGGCTCTTGCAGGGGAAATGGAATTTGAGAATGGGTCGGCCGGTGTGCCGAAAACTCCCGGTAGTTCGACAGCGAATCGAGACAAGGCTGTGGCCGCAAATTCATCAAAGGCGTCAAGTTCCTCTTTAGAATCTCCGCCTGAGTGAACGATCGTAGGAAACACGGCGGCGATTGTGAAAATAATTATCGACGAGAATTTTCCAAGGTTTGCCCATCGCATAGGTCGTCTCCCGCTCCAGTGGTCTTCATACTTAATCGACCAATATTTATTGTGACACGCACACGGTTAATTCAGGCAGTCTGGTCTATTATTGAATAAACACGAATTCTTCGGTCAGTCCCATTTGGGACTATTTCGGCAGCGAATTGGGTCGTTTGAGAGATTTATTGGTAAACTTTCCGTTACAATTTCGATCAAACGGGATTTGGCAATTACCTTTTGCAGCTTTGGCGCCCGTGTGATTGTCCGGCATTCGCCAGTCGACCCCACAATTCTGCCATTCAAAACCAAACCTAGGTTGGAGATCTTCTGTTCAGATGGCCGGGCCTTTCCACCAAAGTACAGGCATTTCTCCATGCACCGCACGGTGTCGGGAGGTCAACTCGGTATTGATGCCAAGAGCCTAAACAATCTTGATACACTTTTTGTCTGCGCGCCTGGCGTAAGATCTGAAATCCATGGGGTACGGCAAAATACCATGGAGTTGATGAAGGACCTCGACATCGAAGGTACAATAGGTGCAATGGAGCGTGCGGGCGAGCGTCATGCGACTATGAATGGCGATCTGCGTCCCCAAGCCACACGTGCAACATTTAAGGGAATGGTCAAGGCCATTGAGATCACAGCGCGTCACGCGGGAGTTCTTGGATGACCCGGATAGTAAGACTTGAAGAAATCGAACAAAGCCTGCCCGAAATCGACATTGTCAAAGAGGTGCGCGACGGTTTTATTGCCTATTCGCGCGGCGAGGTTGTTGTGCCGCCGATTGGCGAATTGCTCTTCCCCGACGACAATGGCGAAATGCACATCAAATATGGTGCCATAAAAGGCGATGATGTCTTTATAGTCAAAATCGCAGCGGGCTTTTTCGGCAATCCAGATCGCGGACTACCGCCCTTTGGGGGGTGCGTGCTCGTACTTTCATCTAAAACGGGGATGGTTCTCTCGGTGTTGCTCGAAGAGGGTGTGTTGACCAATCATCGAACCGCCGCTGCTGGAGCAGTAACAGCAGATGCCCTGGCCGAACGCGCGAAGACCAAATCACTGTTGCTGACCTTACCGGTTTTGCTGTTCAGGATATTGCTATTGCCAAAGCAGTGGTGGGATACTTGGGAGAGAGCTAATGGGCTTTTCCATCTTCCAGCTTGAACGTAACCAGACGCTTTATGAAAACGATGTCACGGTGAACCTCACCGAGAGTGGCGTGCACCCTGCTAGCGCAGGAGACCTTTTAGGCACCGATTTTCACGAGCTGAGTGCCTTGCGATTGGGCTATGGTTATACCGATGGAACGCCTGTCCTACGAAAGGCCATCGCCAATTGATACCCAGGCGCAAGCGGGGAGAACCTATTGGTCGCCAATGGCACTTCTGAAGCTAATTTGCTTGCCCTCCTAGCACTCGCAGAGCCCTTCGACCTGATCTTTTTCCATTCGAAAGCCGAATTGGTTTGATTACCAAATCGGATCGACAGGATGAACCAAGATACCAGGCCTTCGTCCAATTCCTCGCCCAAGCTTAAGCGAATATCGAAGGAACTTTTTAAGTTTATTTTTCTTGCCATAGTGAACAGAGCACGGAAAAAATGTGGGGAACCCGAATGCCTTGCAGTGAAGATTGGCACGCTGGGCCTCACAATCGCTTTTACAGCCGGCACTCACAAAACTCAGCCTAGGGGACTTGCACGCGCCAAACTGCAGTTTGAGCGGTTCATGACCGAAGGCTCTCTCTATCAAGCGGCGGAGCCTTTAATTTAAAGTTTGTGACCGCTTCCTTTGTACATGGTTTTTGAATGGTTCGGACCTGTGACCGGGTGCGGCACTTGTCATGCCTTTGATAAGCGGCTTTGCGGACGCCTTGGGCCGGCATGCCCATAAAGCCTTCAAGGGGCGCCCAAAGACCGACGGTTTACCGTCCGATTTGGTACCAATCAGAAAGACTTTACCAGCTTGATGGCTGGTAAAAGGCAAACTGGTATCTTCGGAAACCAACCATGTGGACAACTGTCAAGACGATGTCAGCTCCAGGCACGATGAAGTTCCCTTTTATCTCGCGAGTAACGAAATATCTGGACTAGTGAAATTTTCAAATTATAGGAAAAAAAATCAAAAATTTATGATCTCGTAGAAAATAAATAAATCCTAAATATTCTAGATAG
>JBCCHN010000202.1:0-5447 GCA_039028695.1 Pseudomonadota bacterium | reverse complement strand
GTTCGTTATAAAAGCCTGCGTCTATTAAACTTTTAAATCTGGCCACATGTTTCGGCGCAAGGGCAGGGTGAAGCGCAATAACCACATCACCATACGCTGTTTTAAACGGTAAAGTCCAGCCAGCCCACGTTGTCGGACACGGGCCGGTCGCTGCGCTGCTCGTAGCTGCGATCGAAATAAAGCATATTCCAAGCAGCCGTGCCCAAGAGAGCGTCAAAGAGATCCTGTTGCGAGGCCTTTGACTCCACGCAGAGAGCCATCGCCCGCTTGGCGGAGAGGCCACGGAAGTCAGCGGCGGTGATCGGGGTTTTGCCGCGATTAGATAAATTGGCGGCCAGCGCAGTCGTCTTTTCTTGATAACCTCGGAACTCGGGGATCAGGTCCTCGCGAAAGGCGTAGCAGAGGGAGCGGACCAGAGCGAGAAGGAGAGGCTCGGCCACCTCCGGCCCGATATGATCGATCAGTTGACCGGTTTTATAGACATAAATTGCCGAGTGGCCGAAATCGGCATAGTGGGTCAGGGCCGCTCGGGCTAAAGCAGGTAAGAGATCCCCATAAGAGAGGCCTGATTTCAAGGCCCCGCGCAGGTAGGCTATGGCGGCGTCCTCATTTTCCTCCTCAATGGCAGCGACCAAGCCTTCTTGATTGTAGGGCATAACCTCCTGTGGGAAGGGATAGCACTGCTCGCGCAGGCTGTCGTAGGCCAGATGCCCGACAATCTCTACCAATGGGACCAAATCGTCGGCCTCGTCCGTTGCAAGCTCTTGGCGCATGGCGAGCCAATCGGCGGCGGCGGCTTGCGCATGAGTGGTGCCGTATTCCAAATGGTCGTGCGTCCAGGCGAATGCGGAACGGATTGCATCGAGCGGATCGGCGCCAGCGGCTTTGAGACGTGCTATTTCGCGCGCCATGCGATCATATTCCAAGCGGCGAAAAGAGTCTTTCAGGGACACTATAGCTAAATCGGCACGCTCATTCCCTGATGGATCGCTCACATCCAGCCAGATCTCGTCCCCGCGTAGTTCCACCGGGTAGCGACGCAATTTGTCTCCACCAACCAATGTGTCACCACTTTCTAAATCAAATTTCCAATTGTGCCAATTGCAGGTCAGGATGCAGCCGTCGCTCACCGTTCCTTCCTTAAGAGGGTAACCCTCGTGTGGGCAACGGTTGTTGCAGGCAAAAACACCCTTATTGCCGTGCCAGAGCAATATTTGCTTGCGGCCCACCTTGATCACCTTAGAGCCCTTCTCGGAAAGCTCGGCGAGGGACGCGACCTGGACCAGATCAGCTGTCTGATCGTCAAGGGCGATGGTGAGTGCCATGACAGCTTACCTCCTAAATCAGCCGATATTGAAAGAATAGGAAGCCGCCTTGCTTTTGTAAAGAAAAAACTTTATAAATAGGTAATGAGCAAGACCAAAAAGCTGGGTGACGCCAAGCGGCGGCGAGCGATCATCGATCACTTGAAGCAAGAGGGGCCAAGCGATGCGGCCCTGATGGCCGACCGCTTGGGTATCTCCGCCATGGCGGTGCGCCAGCACCTCTATGGGCTTAGAGATGAAAAGCTTGTGGACTTTGAGGAAGAGGCACGACCCCTGGGCCGCCCGGCTAAGCTCTGGCGCCTGACCCCGGCGGCGGACCGTTTTTTTCCTGATGGCCATGCGGAACTGACCCTCGGCCTTATTGGTGGCTTGAAGAACGTTTTTGGCGATGAGGGCATGGAGAAGATGCTGGCCCTGCGCGCGAAGGACCAAATTTCGGCCTATCAGCGGATCGTGGGGGAAAAGAAGTCTCTCAAAGGCCGCCTTGTGGCCCTGGCCAAGCTGCGCACGGACGAGGGGTACATGGCGGCCGTCGAGGGCGACGGCTCAGGCGTCTTTTGCTTTGTGGAGAACCATTGCCCCATCTGCGCGGCGGCGAGCGCCTGTCAGGGGCTGTGCGCCATGGAGCTTGAGGTCTTTCAGGCGGTGCTGGGCCCTGGCGTTTCCGTGGAACGCACGGATCATATTTTGGCGGGCGCCCGGCGCTGCGCCTATCGAGTGGAAGCCCGTTAGAACAGTCCTGCGCCCATTGGGAACACACCCAGAGCCTTTCTTATCTTCTCGGAAACGCGCTAGACACCCAAATGGATTAATTGATGGCGGCCCGATTCACACCCACGCGCAAAGCCTCGTCGGTACGCTGACGGCCGGATAGAGCGGCTGTGTCTTCAGTCGAGAGAAGGCTTTCCAAAAGCCGAAAGCCACGTGCCTCAGCGATGTCCAATGCCGTATCGCCTTGCAAGTTTCGCAGTTGAGCGTTGGCACCATGGTCTAGAAGGGCCTTGACGGCTTCCACTTGGCGTCCCCAGACGGCATACATGAGCGCAGTCCAACCCGTCACGCTGGTGGCATCGGGCGTCGCACCGCCTTTTAAGAGTTGGTCCACGATCTCTGCATGGCCTTGGCTGGCGGCTGCCATCAGAGCGGTTTTGCGATCCACATTCGCCAAGTCCAAAGTCGCGCCACCGGCCAAAAGACGCTGTACCATGGGTGAGTCCCCATTCCAGGATGCGTACATCAGGGCCGTTCCCCCATCCCGATTGCGCCGATCCGGATTGGCGCCGCCGGCCAGCAGCATGGACACGATGTCCCGATCGCCCCGCGAAGCGGCCGCCAACAAGGGGTGATCCCCGTCAGCCATCGCCAAGTTGGGATCTGCGCCTCGCGCTAAGGCGGATTTTAAGGCCAGCGGGTTTGCCAACTCGCCCGCAGAAAGGGCTCCTTGCCGCAATGCTCCCAAGGGCTTCCGTTGCGGCTGAGGCGCGGGTAGCAAGCTTTCTGGCGCATCTGAGGTGGTGGCGGTTTCCCGGTTGGTCCGCGGCTCTAGCAGAGGGAGAGCCGGCCGCGTGATCGCCGTCGTTGCGGTGGACGTTTCGGTGTTTGTCTCATATCGGGGCGGCTGAATTTTGTCGGTTCTTTCCAGCCTTGGTTCAAGAGAGGGTCCGATAAGCCCTGACGACGAGAGGGGTTCGATGGGTGAATCCGGCCTGAGATCCAGGTTCGAAGCGGCTGCTGAGGCAGTTGGTAAGGTGTTGTCCTTGATAATAGGCGGATCCCCTTCCAACTCACCGGGTTCGCCCTGTGCGGCGATGGTTTGGACCGGCGCTGGCAGATTTTTTTTGGATACCGTTTGCCTCCTGTCGTTCGAGGTCATGGTTGCCGATACGGGGGCGCTAAGAGTTTCTTTCGTCCCAGCCTCGGGCGCCAACACGAACTGGAGACCGATCACCATGGTTCCGACAACCCCTACCATGACCCAAATAGGCATATGGTTCGCAAAGTTCTGCCGCCGTGCCTCCGCGTCTCCCAAGCTATCGCGCAAGATGTCTTGAATCTGCCGGGTAAAACCACTGACTTTGTTAGTAAAAACAAGCAGCGAGGCCAGGATGTCTTGAGGGTCGCGCGCTTTTTGAGTCCAATTCTCCGCCGGCTTTTTCTCCGCCCGCTTTAAGCTGGGAGCCATGTCGGACATCAGGTTTAGTATGCGTGTGGAATTGGAGGGGGCAAGGCCATCCAAAGCAGCAAGCTTGCGTGAAATGGCCAAGTCCATTTCCCCGCTGACCGGACCTGGGTTTTTGGCCGCCGGCTGGGGGGTTGCTTGGCTCGACCGAGTTACCGGGAGAACCGCGGTATCCTGTCCGAAGGGAGACGAATGATCCTGCAAAGGGGCGGGGGCAATCGGCTGTCCTTTTAGCCTCGGCGCTTTTCGTTCCACCGCTTGATGCCACGCTGCTGGAAAAGGTCGACCTGTTTCTTGACAGAAGACCTGCAGCATTTCCCGGCTTAAGAGCTGGGCGCCGGACAGTAACAACATCTGCAGCCCGGACCAGACATTGTCCGGCAGCACCTCCCGCAGGTCGTCTCTTTGACAGAAGGCTCCGTGCCATGCGGTAAGTGTTGCCGCTAGGGCATCTTTGTCCATCTCGGGCGCGTACCCATCAACGGAGTCCTCTCCAAAGGGGCAATGCTCATCGCGTGCACATTGACCTGCTTCCGCCAGCCATTGTGCGACTTGATCGATGCTAAACCATTGCGGGGCCCCGACGGGCTTGAAGGACATGGCGCCCCTCCCTCACCAAATAATATTGGTTAATATGACTTTAAAAATGGTGCCAACCCAAATTCCAAATTATCCATGAAACGGAATCTGATCGAGTCGACAGGCGATAAAAAATCCTCTATATTTAGATACTTATAAGGTTAATTTTATTTATTCTTTGTATATTAACTAGGTTTCTTCATAAGAAAGAAATAATATTATATACGAGCATTTTGTTTTTTCAAGAGAAAGTAAAAGTGATCAATAGTGTTTTAAATGCATTTTCTGGGGCCTTTACTCATAAAAAATGAGCGTCGGCGTCGGCATTGACGTCAGCTATCGAGGTAACGCCGGACGTCGGTGTGACTCGTTGATGATGTTGTAGATTAGCCACAACGGGCCTCGAAAAAGATCGTCAACCGCTCCAGCGCACAAAGTCCGACTCAGTTTTCGAGCGCGCGAGGGCAGAGAGTGTGCCGAGGGCAACCGAAAGGTCATCGAGTGCAGGCGGAGCCAATGCGAGCCTTACGAGGTTCGGGGCAAATCCCGAGGCAACAGCGAAAGCGGCCCCCGGTGTGATGGCAATACCACGGCGTTCTGCCGCAAGGGCATAGGCTTCCGCTCGCCAGTGCGGAGGCAAAGCAAGTAATAGGTGGTAAGCTGTGGGGTTCGCCCGTATGTCGAGGCCTTTCAATGCTGTCCTTGCTATCGATTGTCGCTTGAGCGCATCTAATCGCTTTGCCGCCTTCAAGGCCTCCGCACTTCCGTCGCATAGCCACCTGACGCCAATCTCGAAAGAGAAGCGCTGTGGCGCCCAGGCGCCCACTATCAGGGCGTTCGCCAAGGGCGTGATCAAGTGCTCAGGCGCACACACGAAACCAAGCGTGAGACCCGGCGCCACAATTTTCGAGAGGCTGTCGACGACAACGACATGATCGTGGGCAAAAGCTGCAAGTGGTGGAGGCGCCGCTTCCTCCAGGAATGCATATACCCTGTCTTCCAC
This sequence comes from Pseudomonadota bacterium, assembly GCA_039028695.1. Taxonomy (GTDB): domain Bacteria; phylum Pseudomonadota; class Alphaproteobacteria; order Kiloniellales; family Kiloniellaceae; genus JANQKX01. The sequence continues at coordinate 361 of JBCCHN010000202.1, read as the reverse complement.
CACAACAGGGCCATTCAGGCGCGTCAGCACGGTTGCAAGTTCTGACCGGCGCTGCGCGCTCATGGTCATACCGAGCGGGTTCTGGAGGGTGGGTTGCAAGTAGACGGCGTGCAGACGTGAATCGCGATGCGCTTGCTCAAGACCGTCGGGACGCAAGCCATCATCGTCACACGGAATTGGGATTGCCTCCATCCCCAGTCTTGTGGCGATTGCCTTGGCAACCGGATAGGTCAGTTCTTCAAATCCAACTCGACCGCCCAAGGGTGCAAGAGCGGAGAACGCCGCAGCAATCGCCTGGCGCCCATTCCCCGCAAAGAGCAACGAGCTCGGGGAATGAGTCCATCCCTGACTCGATAGCGCC
>JBCCHN010000201.1:0-5454 GCA_039028695.1 Pseudomonadota bacterium | reverse complement strand
GCTAGACGACGCGGTTGGTGAGGCTTTCGACAAGACGGCCAAACTGCTCGGCCTGGGATACCCCGGCGGCCCCTTGGTGGAAAAAGCGGCCGCTCAAGGCGATCCATCGCGATTTAATCTGCCTCGGCCCATGATGGGGCGTAGCGAGCTGGATTTCTCCTTTTCAGGCCTCAAGACCGCGGTCCGACACGCCGCCGCCAGCCTTGGCGACGGGGGTCCGACGGAGCAGGATCGGGCCGACCTGGCCGCAAGCTTTCAATCCGCCGTCGCCGACGTTTTAGCCGACCGCTGCCAACGCGCCCTTCATCGATTTGCCGCGGACTATGGCCAGGCCGGCCCCTTGGTGGTCGCCGGTGGCGTGGCCGCCAACGGAGCCTTGCGCTATCGACTAAGCAAGACCGCGGCAGATTGTGATACGGCAATGATCGCTCCGCCCCTGGCCTTATGCACAGACAATGGAGCCATGATCGCCTGGGCGGGCTTGGAGCGTTTTCGTATCGGGCTAACCGACCCGCTGAACTTCGCAGCCCGTCCCCGTTGGCCATTAGAGGAATTGTCAGAAGGAAAGGAAACCTCTGCCGGAAAAGACTTGTCCGGTGGCCAAGCCCCCTGACTTAGCCTAGATTTGAGGCCATGAGTTCCATGCAGAAAATTGGCGTCCTAGGAGCCGGGGCTTGGGGAACCGCCTTGGCGGCCGCTGCTCGCCGGGCGGGGCGGGATGTGGTCTTGTGGTCACGGCGCCCCATCCTCGCAGAAGCGTTGGAGCAGACCCACCAGAACCCCGACTATCTTCCCGGCATAGATTTGGATCCGGCGATTGAGGCCACGGCGGCGCTAGAGCGGGTGACCGCCGTCGATGCCCTGTTGCTGGTGACACCGGCACAGCGGTTGCGGGACATGGCCGGCGCCCTCTCCGCGCATTTGCAAACGGGCTGTCCCGTGGTGAGCTGTTCTAAGGGTATCGAAGACGCCAGCGGCAAGACCATGAGTGAAGTCTTGGCTGATGTTTTGCCCGATAACCCGGTTGCCGTTTTGTCCGGCCCCACCTTTGCCGCGGAGGTCGCCAGAGGGCAGCCCAGCGCCACCACACTTGCCGCCAATGATCCCGGTTTAGCCGCCGCTTTGGTAACTGCCTTGGGCAGCCGATCCTTTCGGCCCTATCAATCGGACGACCCCATTGGGGCGGAAATTGGCGGTGCGGTAAAAAATGTCATGGCCATCGCTTGCGGCATCGTGGCGGGCCGCAGCCTTGGCGACAACACGCGCGCCGCCCTTATCACCCGTGGGCTGGCGGAGATCGGCCGCCTCAGTTTGGCCAAGGGGGGACGGCGCGAAACCCTGATGGGGCTATCTGGTCTGGGAGACTTGACCCTGACCTGTTCGGCCATGCAGTCCCGCAACTTTTCCCTTGGCTACGCCTTGGGCCAAGGACGACCCCTGAGTGATATTCTGGCTGAACGGGCCAGCATTACCGAGGGAGTCTTTTCGGCTCGAGCCGTTAGCGATCTTGCCACGCGCCTGGGATTGGAAATGCCGATCACCGAATCAGTCGATGCGGTATTGAATAAATCGGCGGAAATCGACCCGACCATCGAAGCTTTGCTTGCCCGCCCCTTCAAGTCGGAGCATATCTAGAGGCGTCTTCTTCGCGCGCCAAAAAACGGTAAGGATTGAACATGTATTTTGCCATCTATTGTGTCGACAAACCGGATCACGGGCAGGTCCGTGCCGATAACAGGCAGGCTCATCTGGACTATCTCAACTCCTTTCGCGACCAGGTGCATTGCGCAGGACCGCTGACCACGGACGATGGCAGCGCCATGCTGGGCAGCCTCTTGATCATGGAATTTGCAGACAAGGCCAAAGCGCAATCCTTTGCCGAGAACGACCCCTACAGCAAGGCCGGCCTGTTCCAATTTGTCGATATCCACCACTGGAAAAAAGTCATTTAGACGCAAGTTCGAGCCTTAGGGTTTGTAAAAGGGGGGAGCCGTAGCATGGCCTATTGGCTGATGAAATCGGAACCGAGCACCTGGTCATGGGATGACCAGGTCAAGGCGGGAACGGCCGAATGGGACGGCGTTCGGAACTATCAAGCCGCCAACAACATGAAGGCGATGGCATTGGGCGACCGTTGCTTTTTCTATCATTCGGTTAATGAAAAACAGGTCGTCGGTGTTGTTGAGGTTGCCAAGCTCTATTACCCCGACCCGACCGATGCCCGCGGGCGCTTTGGCATGGTGGACGTTAAGGCCCTTTTCCCCATGAAAAAGCCGGTCACCTTGGCGCAAATAAAGGCGGAGCCCCGCTTGAGCAACTTAGCGCTGGTGCGGCAATCCCGTTTGTCGGTGGTTCCGGTTGGTGATAAGGAGTGGGCCCTGATCTGCGCAATGGGCGAGACCAAGGCCTAGAGACCATTTAAGGATAATGGGCATCACTTTGCCGTCGGACCCGCGCAATCAAGGCCTGTAAGGCCGCGATGACCCCCTGGCCTTCACTTTGCTCGCGCACCTTGTTGGTCAGCAATACATCCAGCGCTTCAATGTGCGCCGCCACCACGCTAAGCGTTGCCTCGTCGTGTTTCGGCGGTGTTGGTCCTCCGTCGAAGCGTAAAAACCCGCACAAAAGGGCTGCTACGTCCGTCAACAGAGGATAGCCAAAGGTTGCCGCTTGCCCTTTGATGTCGTGACACAGGGCAAAAATTTGGGTGAGCGCATCTTCGGCCTTATCGGGGTTTTGGTCTGCCTCTTGCCATAAAGCCCGCAGTTTGGCGATGTCATTGGCCACCAGGCCATCATACTGCTCTTTCAGCGCCGAAAGGGCCCTTTCCGCTTCGGCCGCCACTTGATCTGGACGGGGCTGGTCGCGAACCGGCCGATCACAGGGTAATTCCAGCGCGTCAATAGGATCGCCTGAAGAAGCGCCTACGAGATCAGCAGAGGAATCACCAGGGACATCTCTGAGAGGGTTCACCGTCTTTCGCCGCATGAAGGTAAAATTTCTATCAAATTTCGCAAAAAATGGAGCTGGCATCATTTCGATGCTCAGACCCGCAGTATGCTGCCAATGGGGTGAAAAAGGGATTAACCCCAACAACTTGAAGCATGTATTCTCAAAGATTCTTGGCCTTTTTTGAAAATCTGGAAGGCGTTAGGGACCTTGTCTTGCGTCGCCATTATGTCAATAATCCTGGCGATTTCGGAAAAGGCGGGTTCAGAACAATATTGTTGGTTGGACTCTTTGGTTAAAATGAAGACAGACCGTGTCAATTTCATGAAAACGGGTCTTGGAGGATTTGCAAGATGACGGATAATAAAGTGTTCCCAGTTCCCGAGGCCGTGGCCAGCGCGGCATGGTGCAACGAGGCGGACTACTTCAAACTCTATGCAGCCTCCATTTCCGATCCGGAGTCTTTTTGGAATGAGCAGGGCAAGCGCATCCACTGGATGAAGCCCTATTCCGAAATCAAGGATGTGAGCTATGCGCCGGACGACGTTCACATTCGCTGGTTCCACGACGGCACGACCAATGCCTCCTATAACTGCCTGGACAGACACTTGGCCGACAAGAAAGATGACGTGGCGATCATCTGGGAAGGCGACGATCCGGCGGACCACAAGCACATTACATTTGGCGAGGCCCATGAGGCCGTCTGCCGAATGGCCAATGCCATGAAGGAACGGGGCTGCAAGAGAGGCGACCGGGTGACGATCTATATGCCCATGGTGCCCGAAGCGGCCTATGCCATGTTGGCTTGCGCGCGTATCGGCGCCATTCATTCGGTGGTCTTTGGCGGATTTTCCCCTGACGCCCTGGCCGGCCGCATTCTCGACTGTGACTCCGACTTTGTCATCACTGCCGACGAGGGTATTCGGGGTGGCAAAGCGATCCCCTTAAAAGCGAACACGGACAAGGCCCTGGAAAAGTGCCCGAATGTGAAAACCGTTTTGGTGATCAAGCGGACCGGCGGGTCCATCGATTGGGTCGACGGCCGGGACGTTTGGTATCACGAGGCTTGCGCCGCGGCCTCCGCCGATTGCCCGGCCGAAGAGATGAATGCAGAAGACCCCCTCTTCATCCTCTATACCTCGGGATCCACCGGAAAGCCGAAGGGCGTGATGCATACCACGGGCGGCTACATGGTTTATGCCTCCATGACCCATCAGTACGTTTTTGATTATCACCCCGGGGAAATCTACTGGTGTACCGCCGACGTGGGTTGGGTCACCGGTCACAGCTACATCGTCTATGGGCCCCTGGCCAATGGGGCGACAACGCTCATGTTCGAAGGGGTGCCCAACTATCCTGACGCTTCGCGCTTTTGGCAGGTTTGCGACAAGCATAAGGTGTCCATTTTTTACACCGCGCCCACAGCCATTCGCGCCCTGATGCGTGAAGGGGACGAGCCTGTTAAGAGCACGAGTCGGGAATCTCTACGCCTGTTGGGCACGGTGGGAGAACCCATCAACCCAGAGGCTTGGAATTGGTATCATCAGGTAGTAGGCGACGCGCGCTGCCCCATCGTGGACACTTGGTGGCAGACTGAAACGGGCGGCATCATGATCACCCCCTTGCCCGGCGCCACACCCCTAAAGCCCGGATCCGCAACCCGGCCATTTTTCGGTATCAAACCCATTCTGGTGGACAATGAAGGCGCCGAGATTGACGGCGCGGCGGAAGGCAATCTTTGTATTGCAGAATCCTGGCCGGGGCAAATGCGCACTGTTTATGGCGATCACGAACGCTTCGTTCAGACCTATTTCTCCACCTACCCCGGCCGCTACTTCACCGGCGACGGTGCCAAGCGGGACGAGGACGGCTATTACTGGATCACCGGACGGGTTGACGACGTCATTAATGTCTCGGGGCACCGGATGGGCACCGCCGAAGTGGAATCCGCCCTGGTTGCGCACGACAAAGTGGCCGAATCCGCCGTGGTGGGCGCCCCCCATGAAATCAAGGGCCAAGGCATCTATGCCTATGTCACCCTGAACGCGGGCGAGGAACCCAACGATGAGTTGCGCAAGGAACTGGTGCAGTGGGTGCGTAAGGAAATCGGTCCCATCGCCTCGCCTGACTGGCTGCAGTGGGCACCGGGCTTGCCCAAGACCCGGTCCGGCAAGATCATGCGCCGCATTCTGCGCAAGATCGCAGAAAACGACTATGGCAATTTAGGGGACACCTCTACGTTGGCGGATCCGTCGGTGGTGGATGATCTCATCAACAACCGCATGAACCGGAATTGAGCCGGTCGCCATCGCCTAGACCGGGATCAAGCAGACCAGCATTGAGAAGATCCGGGTTGAGGCCCAGTCTCTTAACCGAGTGCCTCGGCAAGGATGCGGACCTTTTCGGGGATCTCCGTCTCGCTCACACCTGCATAACCAAGTAGCAATCCCTGACCGCCCGTAGCCCCGCTGTAAAAGCGGGATAAGGCTGGTGCCACGATTCCGG
>JBCCHN010000200.1:0-5532 GCA_039028695.1 Pseudomonadota bacterium | reverse complement strand
TTCGAGGGCGAGAGCTTCGATGCCATCGTGAGCACGCAGGTCGCCGAATATATACCCGACATCAATGCATTCTGCTTGGAAGTCTTTCGAGTCTTGAAGCCGGGCGGTCGCGGCCTGGTGCTTGCAACGGATTGGGATGGTGTATGCTGGCACAGCGAAAATCCTGAACGTATGGAGCGTATCCTCAAGGCCTTTGCACCCCATTGCGCCGACAGCAGACTTCCCAGAACTTTGGCCGCCAAGCTTCGTGCCGCGGGGTTACGCCTCGATGAGGTCAGTTTTTTTTCAATTATTAACGTGGACCGTTATGAAGGGTGCTATGCGGAAATGACCATCCCTTTCATTTCGGCCTATGTTGAAGGACAGGGTAGCGTACCAGATGACGTACTTCGTCAATGGGCGCAAGAACAAGATGATTTGAACAAGCGCGGCGAGCATTTTTTCTCTACCGGCCGGTTCAGTTTTTGTGTGAGCAAACCAAAATAGCCCTGGGGTAGAGAACGCTGATAAGCCCAGATCGGTGATGATTAAGGAAATTACCAAGAGCCATAAGCCGGAAAACCGGGTTTTTAGCACTTCCCAGTTCCTCTAACGGCGGTTCTCGTCTAAGCCCTGACCGGCTGGGCTATCCAACCCACCAGCAAGGTCGGAATGAAGTCTGTTGCCGCTTGGCATGCAGTAGAATTACTGCATATGAGTATCTGTGACAGATGACCGGCTCGACCTCATTTTCAAGGCTCTCTCTGATAGCACACGCCGCCGTATCATCGAGCGTCTGAGCAACCGGCCCGGTCAATCGTTGTTTGAGGTATGTGCCACATCGCTTGCGAAGGATGGCATTCCCGCCCACTCTTTTCAGGTAACGAACCTTGAGGCGGAGCGAAAAAGATTGGGCGGAAAGGGTGTAGAGTTTGTTCAGGAGCCGATGGATGCAGGGCCTGTTCGCATGGCGGTTTTCAATGACACTTGCGGGAATCTCATTCAGCTCATCGAGATGAAGGATGCTGCTCAAGGGTGATCGTCGCACAAGTCAAATTGACCGAATATCCGAGTAAGAAAATTGGATTTCTGCTATATCATTGAGTAATGAGCGAGCCGCAACAAAAGCAAATTATTCCAAACGATTTTCGCATTTATGAAACTGATGACTGGCTCTTTAATCATCGGGTCAATTCTGCTTTGTCTGGATACTTGGTACTGGGCACCAAAACGGATGCAGTTGATGTTTCCGGAATTCCTATGAAGGCACTTGCATCGTTAGGCCCTCTAATCAATTTAACGCATAATGCCATGCAATCGGTTTTAAACCCGGCACACATTTGTATCGGTCGATATGGCCACAACGAAGGGTTAGCATTCCACCTCCACTTGATTCCGGTTTACAAGTGGGTCGAGGAGCTTTTCTGGGAAGACAATCGCTATCGAGTCTTTGGCGATTTCGCCACTCCCCAGGGAGCCACTGGGACAGATGGTATTGGTAAAAACTTGGACTTACTCTGACCAGTCGAAATTTGAAGATCTACGGAACCAGGATCGTAGCTCAATTTTTCTGGATGAACCTCACCTAGAAGTATAGTTTCGGCGGGCTTCTTGTATGGCCGCAGTGTACTTCTCATCCCATTCTTTTATCGCGAGATATATTGGTTTCAAGGTCTTTCCCAGAGGACTAACGGAGTACTCGACCCTTGGCGGAATTTCCGGGTAGTGCTCTCGAATTACAAGTCCATCTTTTTCTAATTCACGTAGTTGTAGGGTCAACATGCGCTGTGAAATGGCGGGCATGCGCCTTCTCAGCTCATTGAATCGACAAGGTTCATCAGCCAAGTAGTGCATGATCGAGGGTTTCCATTTTCCAGCAAAAATTTTGATGGTCTCTTCGAGTGGACAGGATCGCTCATGTGCAGTCTTTGGTGCCATAATTGTATACCAAGTATATAAAATGTGCCCAGTTGACTTTTTATACTGAATTTCAAACGATACAACAACTGCATACTCAAGCTAACAATTGGGGCATACAATCATGATTGAAATTCAAGAGATGGGTAAGGCCATCACATTTTTCGAGCAAATGGAGTTAAAAGGCGGGCCGGTCCAAGTCATAAATAAGATAGCGGTTGAACCAGAAGAGGCCGATGAACTGATTCGTGCATGGACAGTTGACTTCGAAATTATGAGACAGCAGCCAGGTTATATTTCCATGCAGCTCTACGGAGGCATCGGAAATAGCGGAGTATACCTTAATCATTCTGTGTGGGAGTCTGTTGAGGATCTAAAACGAGCCTTTGAAAGGCCTGAGTTTCAAGCCACACTCCTCAATTATCCACCCAGTGCTGTAGCAAATCCACACATATTCGAGAAGCGGGCAGTCCCAGGGTGTTGTGTCGCATAGGGTGCCATCTCTCCTGTCTCGACGCTCGGAGATTTGTATACTTGGCTTCTGACGTGGCGGCGGCTCGCTGCATTGAGAAGACTGGTGAACATGACCCACAATCCAACAGACGCTATGTACTGTGAGCCGTTTGATCTCTCCGTCCTACCGCTCTGGCTCGTGGAACGGGGCATGTTGGGCCTTCCTCTTGACGAACAAATCTGCGGGTTTTGCCAAAAGGTTTTCGGAAGTGGTTTTCCGGTGAAGCGAGTGCAGATAGGCATGTCTACGCTTCATCCCAGGTATGGTTCACACACTTTTCTTTGGCGTGCCGACACAGATGCCATCGAGCACACGCGGTATGAGCGCGCCGAAAGCAACCGTGACTTTTATCTGAAGAGTCCTATCCACCATATGCGCAGCAGGGGTCTCCTATCGCTGCGCCGACGGATGGACGGGAGTGACACCCCGGAGTTTCCCCTGTTTCATGAATTGCGTTCAGAAGGGCTTGTGGACTATGCGGCCCGCCTCGTTCCTTTCGATCACCAACAAGTAGAAGATGTGGCCAGCGGTTTGGATAAGGGGGGCGATAGGTTTGGCGAAGGTCGAGGAGTAGACGGGATCTTTTTCTCTTGTGCCACCGACGAGCCTGAAGGATTTGACGACGAACAGCTCGACCAGGTCATCAATGCTCTCCCCTATTTGGCGGTGTCTGTAAAATTGCGCCTGACTTACGATATCGCCAACACGGTGCTCGGGACTTATCTCGGAGTTGATGCAGGCCACCGGGTTCTAAAAGGTGAGATCGAGCGCAGGTCGGCAAAGGCCATACGTGCAATCATCTGGTTCTCGGATCTGCGAGGGTTTACCGCGCTAACGGATACTCTGCCACGCGACCTGCTCGTCGAGACACTTGATGACTATCTTGAGGTAATGGCAGAGCCGGTCAAAGCTCACAATGGCCAAATCCTCAAAATCATGGGCGACGGATTACTGGCCACGTTCGACTTAACTGGCAAGGACGACAAGGGCGTCTGTCAAGAGGTGTTGGCTGCGGCAACCGAGCTACATTCTACGCTGCCAACCTTCAATGGGGCTCGGAGAGTTGCCGGCAAGCCGATAATGGACTTTGGCTTGGCCCTGCATATGGGAGAAGTGTTCTACGGAAACATCGGCGCTAGCAACCGGCTGGACTTTACCGTGATTGGACCGGCGGTCAATGAAGCGAGTCGAATTCAAGCATTATGCCGATCCCTTGATCGCAATATTCTGGTTTCCAGCACCTTCAAAGCAGCTGCAGGCAACAAACATGGACTAGAGCCTCTCGGCTTTCACACACTTCGCGGCGTCCGAGAGCCACAAGAGCTCTTTGGGCTCGTGACGTGATCCCTTTTTTGCCCAAAAAAACAAACTTGATTTAACTCTAAAACCAAGGGCTCGAAGTCCGAAAGACCTGATTTTCGCCCCTTATTATCATCCTAACGGCGATTTTTGCCTAAGCTCCGACCGGCTGGCATGTTACCAGCACGCTGACAGAGGCAGTGAAATTCAGGTACTCACCTGTCAGCGGAAGCGCCCTTGGCCTATGGAACAGGGTGGGAGCTGACCCGGCGCAGTGAAAGGCACGTCGGCCAGAGGCAACGGCAACTGAGCACTTAACAGGCCTGTGGGACTTGTCGTAAGCTCAGCATCCCACGGCGAGATGTGACTTGGCTGCGTTTTGTAGAAACGGCTGAAAGGGTTGAGGACAGGATCGATGACGCGACTTTTACCTCATGAAACCGAGCAGCGATTTCTTATCTTTGCCGCCACTGGAACGGATCTGATTTTCAACCGTGGTGTCGAATTACCCGGATTTGCATCCTTCCCTCTGGTCGAGGAGCCAAACGCACAGCCGATAATTGTGGACCAAATGCGGGACCTTATAGAGGTAGCCGCCAAGACCGGATTGGGATGTATCGTCGATACGCTTACCTGGATGGCGAATAGGGACCGCGCGGCACCGCTTGGATACGATAAGGACCGCCTGGCGGCCCTTAACCGGGAAGCTGTGCGACTAATGCGCAACCTGCGGCAAGAGGCGACGCGCGATGACGTGCTCGTGGCTCTCTGCATTGGCCCGTCTCGAGACGCCTATGCGAAGCTGGCGCCGATGACGGTGGACGCTGCACGGGCGTATCATGCCATCCAAATCGGCTCGGTGGCTGATGCGGGAATCGACCTGGTTAACGCCTATACCTTTAATCAGGTGGAAGAGGCGGCGGGCGCAGTGCTCGCGGCCAAGGACTGCGGCGTGCCGATCGCTGTCTCCTTTGTCGTGGAGACCGATGGTTGCCTGGACAATGGCACAGGGCTGGAAGACGCGATCGACCAAGTCGATGCCCTCACCGGTAAGGCTGCAGCCTATTTCATGGTGAACTGCGCGCATCCAGATCACTTCAGTCATGTCTTGACAGGTCACCCCCGGCTGAAGGGGATCGCTGTGAATGCTTCGCGGTGTAGCCATGCTGAATTGGATGATGCGACTGAGTTGGACGACGGGGATCCGAAGGAACTCGGCGCTGAGGTTGCGCGACTTGTGCGCAAGCACCCAAAGCTCTCGGTCGTTGGCGGTTGTTGCGGGTCGGATTCCAGGCACATGATGGAGATGGCGCTCGGTATTTCGGCTTAAAGCCGCCTATGCAAATCGACGTTTCATTTCGCGAAATCTGGTAGGCAGAGCCTAGATTAATCGAAACGTGAGCTTGCAACAGAACCGCACCCAAACGCGGTCAATTTTTTGAATCGGCTGCTTCAAACATTGTCGTTGGCGTGCTGACTGGACAATGTGCGCCATCGGCCAATAACACCAAAGCGGGTCGGATTTCTTTCACGCCTGCAGAACCTCGTTAAGCGGACCCCATTAGGGCGATTACCAAGAGTGTGAACGGCGATTCTCGTGGAGCTGACCCCCGACCGGCTGGGCATTCATCCACCTTGATCGCATTGCCGCCGACTCTGGACTCATTCACCTGACAGGACTGAGGCTTAATGTGACCCAAGGCGACCTATTAACAAGTGGGCACACTTAGGCGAACTGCTCCCTGGCCGGCGTTGACCTCGGTTGCCGCTTGAGCAAAAGATAAACTACGATTTAATAAGCCCTGCCAAGGGCAACCCTGATC
>JBCCHN010000199.1:0-5589 GCA_039028695.1 Pseudomonadota bacterium | reverse complement strand
TGCGCAATCGGAGACCCACGTGGATGAGCTGGCCTGGCAAATGGGCCGCCCGGTTCGGTTCGGAAAGGGCGAGGTCGGCGGCTTTACTGAGCGCTCGCGTTACATGATCGACATCGCCTCTCAAGCTTTGGCGCCCATCGACCCGGGCGACAAGGATGGCTTTCGTCGCTACATCAAACGGGTGCCTCTGGGCGTGGTCTTTACTGTTGCCCCATGGAATTTTCCCTTCATGACCGCCGTTAATTCGGTCATGCCTGCGATCATGGCGGGCAATGCGGTGATCATAAAGCACTCCAGCCAAACCCCCTTGTGCGCCGAGCGCATGGTCGAGGCCTTTACAAAGGCAGGGCTGCCAGAAGGTGTCTTTCAGTTTTTGCACATGAGCCACAGTGATACGGAAAAGGTCATTGCCTCTCCCGAGGTGTCTTTCGTGGCTTTCACCGGGTCGGTGCCAGCCGGTGCGCGTATCGAGGCGGCTGCTGTGGGCCGCTTTATCGGCGTGGGCCTGGAACTAGGCGGCAAGGATCCGGCCTATGTGCGGGCGGACGCCAACTTGGATTTTGCCGTTGAAAACCTGATGGACGGCGCCTTTTTCAACAGTGGCCAATCCTGCTGCGGGATTGAGCGCATTTACGTCCATGAAAAGCTCTATGACTCCTTTGTTGACGGTCTAGCAACCGGCTTGAAAGGCTATGTTTTGGGCAGCCCCCTCGACGAAGCGACCACTTTGGGGCCCCTGGTGCGGGCTTCAGCTGCGGATTTTGTCCGCGGGCAAATCGACGAGGCGGTTTCTCAAGGGGCTAAGGCGGTGATCGACCCGTCGAGCTTCGAATTGGATCGGACAGGTTCGCCCTACTTGGCGCCTCAGCTCATGATCGACGTGGACCACTCCATGCGGGTGATGAGCGAAGAGAGTTTCGGTCCCGTCGTCGGCGTGATGAAAGTTAGCTCCGACGAGGAAGCGGTTGCCCTCATGAACGATAGCGAGTTCGGCTTGACCGCATCGGTGTGGACCGAGGATGTGGAAGCCGCCGAGCGCATCGGTGATCAGGTGGCGACGGGGACCTGGTTCATGAACCGCTGCGATTACCTGGATCCGGCCCTAGCCTGGACCGGTGTCAAGAATTCCGGGCGTGGGTGTACCCTGTCCAGCGTGGGTTACGAACACCTGACCCGGCCCAAATCCTATCATTTGCGAACCAAGACGGCCTAAGGCCTAGGCACCAATAAGATCATCGACGAGGAGGATGACCCCATGCCACAAGCAGGCAACTGGAATTACCCCACGACCTTTCGTTTCGGCACAGGCCGGGTCAAGGAAGTGCCGGAAGCCTGCCAGACTTTAGGCATGGCACGGCCTCTGCTGGTGACCGACCCAGGCCTGGCCGCATTGCCCTTTGTCTCGCAGGTGTTGGAGGATTGCCGCGCCGCCGGGCTCGAGGCCGAGATGTTCTCCGACATCAAAGGCAACCCCACCGGCGAAAACGTAGATGCGGGTTTGGCCGTTTATCGTAACGGCAATCATGATGGGGTCATCGCCTTGGGCGGCGGCAGCGGCCTGGATGCGGCCAAGGCGATTGCTGTCATGGGCCGGCAAAGCTGTAGCCTCTGGGATTTGGAAGACGTGGGCGATAACTGGACAAACGCCGATCCGGCGGGCATCGCTCCCGTGGTTGCCGTTCCGACCACGGCAGGAACCGGCTCGGAGGTGGGTCGTGCCTCGGTCATTACCGACGAAGCGGCTCATGTGAAAAAAATCATCTTTCATCCGAAGATGCTGCCCGAGATTGTTATCGCCGATCCAGAATTGACCATTGGGCTGCCGGCGAAAATTACCGCCGCGACCGGCATGGATGCCCTGTCCCACAATCTGGAGGCCTTTTGCGCACCGGGTTATCACCCCATGGCACGGGGCATCGCGGTCGAGGGTATGCGCTTGATCAAGGAATGGCTGCCCCAGGCGGTTGAGCACGGCCACGATATCGAAGCGCGGGGCCATATGTTGGTCGCCTCCTCCATGGGCGCGACGGCCTTTCAGCGGGGCTTGGGCGGCATGCATGCCCTGGCCCATCCCCTGGGTGCGCTTTTCGATGCCCATCACGGCATGCTGAATGCCATTTTGATGCCATACGTGCTGATCGCCAACCGGGCGAGCATTCACGAGGATCTGGATTACCTGGCCATCTGCCTGGGTCTGACGGATGCGGAAGGGGTTTTGGCATGGGTGCACGAATTGCGGGACAGGGTCGGCATTCCCGATAACCTGGCCGCCATCGGCATTGATGACGCGCAGGCCGACAAGGTAGGCGAGATGGCGGTCGCGGATCCTTCATCGGGCACGAACCCCATTGAGTATACGGCCGCTGAGTATGCGGCGATCTTCAAAAAAGCCGTGCATGGCGACAAGTCCGCCTAAGGTGATATGAGGAAAAAGATGACCATTAAAGCTGTGACCTTTGATCTTTGGGACACGATTGTCGATGACGATTCCGACGAGCCAACGCGCAAGGCTCTCGGCCTGCGCTCCAAAAAAGAGGAGCGCCGCCATCAGGTTTGGGAGGCGCTGAACGCCATTGAGCCCATCGATTATGATCGGGTTGCACTCGCTTATGACGTGGCCGAGGCAGGCTTTACCGTTGTGTGGAAGGAAAATCATATAAACTGGACCGTGGAGCAACGCCTGCGCGTTGTCTTGCGGGGCTTGAAGCGCGAGGTGCCGGCAAACGTTTTCGAGCAAATGGTCGAGGCCCATGGGGCCATGGAAGTGGACCATCCGCCCGAAGCCATTGACGGCATCAAGGAGGCCTTGGCCGATCTTTCCCAACGCTACAAGCTGTGCATCGTTTCCGATGCCATCGTCACGCCGGGCACAGGCCTGCGCCAAATTTTGGAAAACCACGGCTTAAAGCAATTTTTCCAGGGCTTCGCCTTTTCCGATGAGGTGGGTCACTCCAAGCCCCACCGCTCCATGTTTGACAGCGCAGCGGAACAGCTTGGCGTCGAGGTGACCGAGATCGTTCATATCGGAGACCGGGACCACAATGACGTCAAGGGTCCTCATGCCATCGGTGCCAAGGCCGTGCTTTTTACGGCGACCCGGCCTGACGACCGGGGCACGACCACTGCTGACGCCATTTGCGATCATCACCGGGACTTGCCTGGTATCATCGATCGTTTGGCTGGCGAGTAACTCTTGTCGCCGGCTAACTTTTATCGAGGGGAGGCAGTTTGCAAGATGAGCCAATCTCTTAAGTTCTTGGTCTTGGACGGCTACGCAAGGGCGGGCCGGGAGGATCTGGTAGCCGGCGGGGCCAGCACCGCGGGTGCTCAGTATGAGCGCATGCTTAAAGTCTGTGCGCCGGGCGCCCATGTGGATGTGATCTATCCCGCCGACCCGGATTCTAAGCTGCCTCAGGGGACCGGCATCGGCCAATATGACGGCATTGCCTGGACCGGATCCAGCTTAACCGTTTATCACGATACGGACGAAGTGCGCTCCCAGATTGAGTTCGCCCGGGCGGCCTTTGAGTCGGGAGTGCCGTCTTTTGGGTCCTGCTGGGCGGCGCAGATCGCGGTTGTGGCGGCGGGCGGCGTTTGCCAGGCGCACCCCAAGGGACGGGAAATGTTTTTGGCCCGCAAGATCGGACTCACCCCCGAGGGCCGAGGCCATCTTCTCTATGAAGGCAAATCCTCGATCTTCGATGCCTGGATCAGCCATGACGACGAGATCACCCACTTGCCTCCGGGCGCGGTCCTGTTGTCGTCCAACGCCTTTACCCGGGTACAGTCGGTCGCGGTGACCCACAAGGGCGGCACCTTCTGGGCCCTGCAATATCACCCCGAATATTCCGTGCACGAGATGGCCCGGCTGATTTACTGCCGTAAGCAAAAGCTGACCAATTTGGGCTTTTTCAACGACATGGATGCGGCCCAGGACTTTGTGGATCGACTCGAGGGGCTGCACCAAGATCCCAACCGCAAAGACCTGCGATTCCTTTTGGGCATCGATGACGATGTGCTCAATGAAGAGGTGCGCTTTACCGAGGTCAGGAACTGGATCAATCATCTGGTGATCCCCACCAAGGCTCGCCGGGGCAATTGAGCTGATTGCAACGGTGGCCTAAGCCCCTAAATCCGACGCCTAAACCGTCGTTTCCGCGATAACGAAGGGGGCCGATTGGCAGTAGGACTTGTTCTACGCGGCGGCCCCGTATATTCACATTTTGCCGCGCTCCCTTCCTTTCAGGATGTCGGGTGATGCATGCCTGTACGGCGGGGAACGCCTCGTCCTGTTTGCCGGGACAAAGGGATTTTGCATGTGCTCAAGAACTCGGGAATTGACTGAGAGATGACACGTTTTTCAGCCTGGAGCGTTTTTTGGAATGGCCTCAAGGGACAAGAAGGGTGGACCCGACACTGGCGGGACCCCGAGCCTAAGGCCGAATATGACGTGGTGATCGTGGGTGCCGGGCTGCATGGCTTGGCGACCGCTTATTACCTGGCGAAAAACCACGGCATCACCAATGTGGCTGTCCTGGAAAAAGGCTGGCTGGGCGGCGGCAATGCGGGCCGCAACACGACCATTGTCCGATCCAACTATTTCATGCCGGGGAACCGCCAATTTTATGAGCATTCTCTGAAGCTTTGGGAAAACCTGAGCCACGACCTGAACTACAACGTTATGTTCAGCCAAAGGGCCCACGTTTCTTTGCTGCACAGTCCGGCGGCGACAGATGGCGCGGCGCGGCGCTATAATACCATGCGCTTGACCGGGACCGATGCGGAGCTTTGGACCCTTGACGAGTTAAAGCGGGAAATCCCTCACCTGAATTATAGTGCCGATGCGCGCTTTCCAATCACCGGTGCCGCTGTTCAGCAACGTGCTGGTACGGCCCGCCATGACGCAGTGGCATGGGGCTATGCCCGTGGTGCCGACCAACGGGGTGTGGACATCATCCAGAACTGCGAGGTCACGGGGGCGGTCCGGGAGAACGGACGCATTGTTGGCCTGGAAACCTCACGCGGTGTCATTAAAGGTAAAAAGGTCGGGTTTTCCGTGGCAGGTAATACCTCACGGCTTTGGCAGATGGCCGGCTTGGGGCGGTTGCCGATTGAAACCCATAAGCTGCAGGCCTTTGTCTCCGAGCCCATCAAGCCGCTCTTGGATCACGTGGTGGTCTTCGGGGTGGGTGGGGCGCACTTTTATATCTCCCAGTCGGATAAAGGTGGCATGGTCTTTGGCGGCGATCTGGATTGGTATAAGTCCTATGCCCAGCGAGGCAACCTGCCCATTGTTCAGGATGTAGCCGAATGTGCCATGTCCATTCTGCCCTGCTTGGGTCGGGTGCGGCTGGTGCGTCATTGGTCCGGGGTGATGGACATGTCCATGGACGGCTCGTTCTTCATCTGCAAGACGCCCTTGGAAAATCTCTACTTGAATGCCGGATGGAACTACGGCGGCTTCAAGGCCAGCCCGGCATCAGGCTGGTACTTCGCCGACCTGATCGCCAACGACCGTCCCGATCCGGTGGTCGAGAACCACGACCTGGGTCGTTTCGCCCGCGGTTACAACATCGATGAACGGGGCGC
>JBCCHN010000198.1:0-5665 GCA_039028695.1 Pseudomonadota bacterium | reverse complement strand
TAAAAATATCAATTAAAAAGAGAGCGGGTGTTGTCCAACGGTTTAAGCCTTAGGGTCTAAGAATGGGACACTTTCCGGAGATCGCGACACTTTCGGGGGATCGAAACACTATCGGGGCAAAATCTTTCTTTGGAGGCAAGGGATTTTCAATGGCTAAAAGTAAGATCGCAAATCGTAAAGCAAAATCAAAGCGGCTGGCCACGGCGACGGCCCAACAGGGTGATGGGATTGCCATGCCGCAAGATCGGTTCGCCGATGGAGCCGGGGCCGGGCCTGAGGCCGCAGCCGGGGGTGCTTTTCAGGAAGGGCAAAGCGACTTCGGTGCTCTGAACCTGGCGGAGCGGCAGGCCCGGGGCGATGTGGTGGTGTTGGAAGAAACCGTTCAGGCGGGCGTGCGCCGGGCGCGGGTGCGCACCCAGTCCATGATGGACCGCTATCTGCACCGGGACCAGATCACCCAGCGCCAATATGACGCGGGCATGCGCCTCTATGCGGCCTGGCGGGCCTCGGGCTCGGCCCAGACCGTGGTGGCCCACTATGGCCTTCGGATTCAGGGTGGCGGCGAGATGAGCCAACGCCAAGCCGCTATCCGTGCCGATGTCACCGCCGCCTTGGTGGCCATGGGGACACGATTGGCCTCAGCCCTGGTCCACGTCTGCCTCTGCGACGAAGCCGCCGGCGACTGGGGCGAACGCCAACGAGGCAAGGCGGCCGACGGGATACCGGTGCTGCGGCTAGCGCTGGATAGCCTGGCGGACTATTGGGGCCTGCAGCTGTGAGGGGGAGTCAAAAGGGATGATAGAACCCGGATAATACATTTTTATCTCCTTTCTTATTATGATCGCGAGTGGTACCGGCGTCTAAGGCTGTCCTGGACGCTCTTAGAGTGCCGGCTCCACCGGATCCGGATGCTTGATCGCCTTTATCCCTATGCCAGGTGCATTCTCAAATTCCCTCATAAAAAGACATCCCCGTCGAAGTAACCTCGCAGTTTTTCGGGCAGGCGGACCCGACCGTTCGGGGTTTGGTGGACCTCAAGAAAAGGGGCCAGGATGCGGGGGCTGGCAAGGGCCGTGTTGTTAAGGGTGTGGAGGTGGTGGACCTTTCCATCCCGTGAGCGATAGCGCAGATTGGCGCGGCGGGCCTGCCAGTCGTGGAGGCTCGAGCAGCTATGGGTCTCCCGGTACTTTGCGAGAGAGGGCATCCAGGTTTCAATGTCGTGCATGCGGAACTTGCCGGGCCCCATGTCGCCGGTGGCGCACTCGACCACCTGATAGGGCAGCGCCAGGTCGGCCAGGAGCTGTTCGGCGTGGGTGAGGAGCTGGGCGTGCCACTGGGCTGACTCGGCCGGGTCGTTGCGGCAGAGCACGAAGAGTTCCAGCTTGACGAATTGGTGCACCCGCAAGAGGCCGCGTACGTCCCGCCCGGCGCTGCCCGCCTCCCGCCGGAAGCAGGGCGAGAGGCCGGCGTAGAGTAGGGGCAGGCGGTCCTCGCCGAGGATCTCGCCGCTGTGCAGGCTGTTCAGGATAATCTCGGCGGTGCCCGATAGGTGGAGATCGTCCCGGGGTAGGGCGAAGACATCGTCTCGGGCAAAGGGGAAGTAGCCCGAGGCGGTGAAGGCCTGCTCACGCGCCAGGGCGGGCACGGTAACGGCGGTGAAGCCCTGGCCAGTTAGCTTGGTCATAGCATGAAGCAACAGCACCTGCTCCAATATGGCCAAACGGCCCTTGAGGGAATGGGTTCGGGTCCCGCAGACCTTAGCGACTTGCCCACCAGCGCCCCAGTCGTTCAGATCCATGAGCTCCACATGATCCCGCAGGGGAAATCCAAAATCGGGCGGGGCGCCGACCTTTCGCACCACCCGGTTGGACCCGGCATCGGGGCCGATCGGCGCCTCATCCGAGGGGATGTTGGGGACCTGCAGCAAGAGGGCATTGAGGTCGGTTTGATCCTGCTTAACGCTCTTTTCCAGGGCTGCGATTTCAGCGGAAAGGGCACGGGCCTGATGGCTATGCTCGGCCCGCATGCTGCCCCCCACCGGTCGATCCCGGAAGGCAGAAGCAGCGTGCTTCTTTTGCGCGCGAAAGGCGTCCAGGCGCTGCTTGGCGCCGCGCAGCTTCCGGTCGAGGGCGAGCAAGCGGTCCAGGTCCAGGGTGAGGTTTTTTTCCGTAACGGCCCGTCGAACCTGGTCCGGCTGTTGGCGAATGAACTTGAGCGAGAGCATGGAGCCTCCTCCTTTTCTGCGGCGGAGCCGCCCGGCGGAGTCTCGATATGAAAAAAGGCCCAGCCGGTGCGGCGGAGCCTTCGGGGTGAACGCGATAACTGGTCGGGATCAGCGCAAGCGTCCTCCACCCGGCTCCCCCCGCTCCTCGGAAATAGAAGAGATATGGGAGTCGTGGGACTTGGTCCGCGTGGAAGATCGTGTATCTGACCAGTTCATGGCCCCAAGATGGCACGGAAGGGGTTAAGCGTCAATTACCGCCAATTGGCGGATTTTCGTTGGAGGCGGGCTGGCGACGCGATGGGTGCCTGCTTATACTCAGGCCATGGCGCTTTATCATTTCAGCGAGGACCCGGGGATTGAGGTCTTTGAGCCAAGGCCCTTGGCCGTGACGGCAGACCGCCCGGCGGGGCAGGATTGGCTGAACGGACCGCTGGTTTGGGGCATCGAAGCGGCATACGAATTTCTCTACTTCTTTCCACGCGACTGTCCCCGAATTGTAGTCTGGCCCCTGGCCGACAGCCGGCCCAAGGACGTGGCGCGGTGGCTGCGCGAGGTGGCGGCTGGGGAGGCCGACGCGGTGGCCCATGTAGAGGCGGCTTGGCAAGAGCGCCTGGCGCAGGCGTTATTCGGTGCCTGAGGGAATCTGGATCTCCAACCACTTACAGGGCGTGCGCACCAGAAACTCGTCACGGATGTGGCGCAGGGATTGGCGCTGACCGGGATAGGGCAGCAGGTCTAAGGCCTGATCGGGATTGAGCCACTCGTAGGCGTCATGCTCCTCGTTCAGGACGACATTTTGATTGGCCGGCACAAAGGCGACAAAGACCGGAAAAACCCAGATGGCGTTTTGGCTGGGCACGTAAAACTGTTCGCAGATGTCGGCGCTATAGAGGCGCTCGGGGGTGAGGCCAGCTTCCTCAGCCGTCTCGCGCAGGGCGGCTTGCCAAGCGGTTTCGCCCGCCTCGATCCGGCCGGCCACCTGGCACCACTCGCCCACCAGGCTGTCGGCTCGGCGCATCAAAAGGACTTTGGGCGCGCCGACGGCCGGTGACTTGTGTTCCCGTTTAATCAGGTAAACCGAGACAGCATTGCTGATGATAGGAACCCGTGACGGCTCGACCTCCTTGGATGGGGATGGGGGAGAGTCGGGGGGGACTGTTTGATCGCTGTCCATTAAGCTGGTCCGGTTACAAGGGGACCAACCTTATGGCCCGTCACCGGGCGAACTGCAAGACCGGGGGAATCGCAAGAGAGGAAAGCTGCGATGAACCAAACCCCTGCTGGTCAGAACGGGCTGGTCAGAATCGCCCTACCAGAACCGCCTGACCAGAATTGGCTAACCAGAACTGACCAACCAAAACGGGCCAAGGTCTCAAACAGTGAAAGACCCGCCGGGCTCTAGCGCAGACGATAATGAATGGTCAACGCACGGATGATGAAGTTGTCGAGCCCCCCTGTCGATGTACCAGCGCTGTTCCGCGAGCAAATCATAAGCCGGTTACGGCAGAACCCGCCCTCGCAAAATCCCGATTGCTTACAGTCGCTGCCCGTGCGGCAAGATTTGCCCGATTGCAAACGGTTGGCGCGAAAAGTGCTGTGCCGTGCGTGAATTTCGGTGTTTGCCGTCTCAAAGGGAATGAGGCTAATCGAGGCGGATTGGTTGTCGTCCGCGCTTTGGTCCAAGCACCGCTCAACGGGCGGGTTCAAGTAGATCTCGTTGAATGCAATATCAACCGATTGGACGGAATACTGCAGAATCGCGGAGTTCTGCGGATTACGGGAACGATTGACATTTCGGGGCAGGATGAAGGTTCTAAAAAGAGGATTGACCGCGTCCGACTGATTGCCAATCACAACGCGATTTTTCTGCACGACAATATAGTCGCTCGCGGCCTGCGCCTGCGGCATCACGGTAAGGGTGACGGATAGGCAAACAGCTAAAAAAGATAAGCCCCAAATCAGGCCAGGAATTTGTATTTTCATTGTTTTATGCCCCTGTCTCTTTCGTAAAAATTGTTATCATTTTAAGTAACATCAAAAAGTTAGCACGCTTAAAAGCGCATTCCTAGGAATTCCTCCTATGAGGCGATGGCGTCCCTCGACACAACGCGGGCGATGGTTTTTGAGGCAAAGACATCTTGTTGGTCGGCGAGATGTTTCGCATTATCCATGCGATCTTCGGAATCTAAAAAAAACCTCTTCCCGTCTGCCCGGGCAGAAAGTAGGGTTCCGGTCAGGATCCATCAGTGGGTCCGCAGGAACCACCCTTCCGATCCGGACTTCCCCCTTTTTCCGCTAAGAGAAACGCTGAGCCCAGCGCGCGTCCAAGGAAGCCGCCGAATGGCGTAGCCCAGGGCGTATCCCAGTGCATGAGGCCTGATCCGTTTTTACGCGGCTTGTCGATGGCGACCAATGGGAGCCGGGCGGGTGATGGGTGCGCGCCGAGGCAGGCGCGGTTCCTCTGACTATTTCCTCCCCCTTTTGAAAGATATGAAAGGTAGAAACCGACATGAAAGTCCTCCTGAACTCCACCGCCGCCGCCGAAACCGGCGCTTCTTATGCTATGCAGGATGCCGAGGCCACCGGCACCAACATCGTCCAAGTGGATTTTGACGGCGGCACCGGCACGGTCGTGATCGAAGGCCGGGTCAGCGAAAGCTTGGAATGGGTACCCTTTTTGACCGTGACCGCCAGTGACGACCTTTTGAACGAGATCGTCGCCGTCCCCTATATCCGGGCGGTCTCCAGCGGCTATAGCCAAACCGGCGATTTACAAGTGGCCTTGGCGCGGAGCTAAACATGGTGTTCTTTCCGCCAGTGCGAAGCCTGGTGAAGGATGTCAGCGGCCCGCCGGTGATGCCAAGCGACCGACTGGTCGGCGCGGCCCCGGACAACCCCGATATCCTGACACCGGTTATCGTCAATAACGCCATGACCCTAAACCAGGGTGATAGCGTTACTCTCACGGGAGCCATCCTCTCCGCCACGGATGGGGATACTTCCGATCCTAGCCTGAGCTTCACGGTCTCGGGCGTTACCTTTGGCCAATTTGAGCGGGTCAGCAATCCCGGCGCCTCCGTGACGGTCTTCCAACAGTCCGAGATTACGGCCGGTGCCGTTGTCTTTGTCCATGACGGCACTGCCAATGCGCCGGCCTATTCGGTTCAGGTATCGGATGGCACCAACAGCAGCGGGGTGGCGGCGGCGACGATCACCTTTACGCCCGTGAGCTATCCCCTGGACGTGACAGCCGGGGGCCCGGTGATCACGGGCGGTTCGCAGGTGGGCACGCTCGTCGTTCGGGCGACCAGCGACGGAGACTCTTCAGACCAGGTCATGGTTCAGTTCGACGACGGTACGGATGACAACCGGATCAACTTCTATCGCGAGGCTGGCAACATGACGCTGTACGCCAAGTCGGGCGGTAGCTTTGAAGCCAAC
>JBCCHN010000197.1:0-6105 GCA_039028695.1 Pseudomonadota bacterium | reverse complement strand
GGCGTCGATCTCACCCTGACCGAAGAGGTGGGCATCGAACGGGTCTTTGCGGATAACAGCGTCGATCAGGCCGACAATGTGGATGCCAGTGCCATGACCCAGAACCTGGATCTCAGGGGCTACGGCGGTGATGACACCCTGACCGGTGGCAGTGGCGCGGACTATCTGGAAGGCGGAACCGGAGACGATGTCCTCACCGGCAACGACGGCAATGATCGTCTGGTCGGTGGTGACGGTGATGACACTCTCATTGGAGGAGCCGGAAGTGACAATCTTAACGGCGGTGCGGGCGATGACATATTTTTGCTTGCGAACAGCCATGTGCCGGAAAGGGATTGGGTCAACGGCGGCGACGGCAATGACACCATCGATCTGACAAGCGTGGAGGGTGCCTGGACCGTTGAATTGGATAACAGCGATACCTTTAGCAGCTTGGATGAAATGGATGCCGATTTGATGACGGACACTGGCGGCACCATTACCTTTGAAGATGGCTCGACGGTCTCATTCGATGACGTTGAGAACATGGTTTGGGACACCATCGCACTCGAGCCGTGAGAAGCAAGATGCGACTAGGGGAACAGACGAGGGTGTTTTGCCCTATAATTTAGTTACCCAGGCTTTCGCTCCCAAAAAATAATCCTTGAGCGCCGAGCCGTATTGGCCTGTTTCATAATTAAATTTCGCCCGTCCCATATAGGCGTCCACGTAGTCCGGATCCAACAAAACAGCTCTATCTAAATCGGCCATCGCCTTTTTTGCTAAACCGGCGTTCTTGTACGCCATGGCCCGTTCCATCAGGATGTGGCTGTTTTGCGGCTGCATGCGTATTAGTTGGTCATAGGCGGCAATGGCCAGAACAAAGTTACCCTCTGCGCTAAGGAGTTCAGCTCTTTTGGTCAGTGCGCTGACCTCCAAATGATCAAGTAGCTCCAAGGTAACCCATGCATCATCGCCAAGACCGTGTTGGCGCTTATACTTGCCAATTTCTTGACGGGTTAAGCCGTCGAGCCTGCCGGTTAGGGGACCTGAATAAAAACCAGACTCCTTCAAGTACTCTTGTATCAGCAAGATCAGATTGGCGCCTTCGGCGACCTGTTGGCGACTGGCACTCGAAACACTCTTGGGATCTGATAATCCTGCCTCAATGGGATCGGCTTCGAAAGTCTCAGCCAACTTCGTACCAATGGAGTTGGCCACGGAGCTAATGGACCAGTCTGAAGTAGCGGTTTCCGCCTCCCCCGTCTGGATCGCCCCTGACGCTGGATCCTCCTCAATGACCAGAGCCTGGGCCCAACGGACCAGGCTGGGCTCTCCCGATGTCTGCCAGGCAAAGAGTGAAATTCCGACGCCCACAACCAATACAGCCGCAGCCGCATAAGCCAACGAAAAGCGGCGCCGGCGTTTTGGCGGTGGTCCGCTCAGGACGCCCTCGCCTATTTCCGGAGCGCGCAGTTGGTTGGATTCGCCGCTAACGCCAGAAGCCTGCTCGACCGGTTCTGACTGAAGAACTGAATGGCGCTGGGGCCGTCGTTGGCGCAGTAAAGCCTCGTCATGGTTAAGTTCGGCTATCACCCGAACCGGCCGCTCTTGCCTATGGATTTCATCCAAGCGCCGGTCCAAAGTTGGCTCGCCGTTCTGAGGTTCCGCGCCTGGCCCGGCTTCGCTATCCCTACTTTGCGATGGACGTTGCGAGGCCTTTTCGGAGTCCAAGTGAGCATCCATTGGGCGCGGCCTCGATTCGGCCATGCGCGACAGGGCAGCGCGCCGAAACCTAACTTCCGGACTCGGGTCGAAATCCGAATCAGTCGCCTCTTGAACCGGCGGGTAGGCTCCATTCTTAGTTGCGGGTGGCTGATCCTCTAATTCCAACCGCGGATCCTGGCTCGTTTGACGGGGCGACCGATCCATCTGCTGACCTGATGTCGGTTCTTTCGCCTCGGGATCAATCCAAAGGGGCCGGATTTGATTTGGTCTCGCCTGCTCAGGATAATCTTCTAGTTCTCGTGGCGATTGCTGGAGGCTTTCCCTTTGGCTGGGCGCTAATTGTTCCGGCGCCGTGGGCGCAAAACCGCTTTCCCGATCTTTAAACCAAAAGATCGGCCGTGGCCGGCCTGTTTCGTCGCAAAAGAGAGCAAAAACCTCACGATCAATATGGGGGCTGCCCATCAACTCCATCAGGGCCGCAAGGTTGTCGTTGTTGCTGGTATATTTTTTCGCGTCAGCGCGAAGGCCAAAAGCGGCATACCACTCGGAAAGCTCCCGCTCCAAGCTGGCCCGGCTTTCGCCCGTCTCTTCAAGCCAAAGACGGGAAATCTCTTCGATACGCATCCAGCTCGGCGCGGGCGCCTGTGGCGAATCCGTCGAAGGACGATGCGTGGGATGTGGTCCCTTCCGCATGTCGCCTGTTCCCCCATGAAATCCACCCAAGTGAAATACCTTGGGCGGGTGATTGCATCTCGAGTACTCGACTTAGCTCAAGTCAAAGGGCAGCACAAGTGTTCCCACCCCAAGTTTTAATAGTTCCTAATTTACCAAGATTTACACAAGAGAATTTGGCATTATTTTAAGAAAAATCAACAAAAACCGACATTATCATTCTATCTGCTTGAGTTTCTTTAAGGATTCGCCGTGAAAAGCGCCCTGTGGGGCCTCTTTGATTATACCATATCGTGTAAATAATAGACTGTTGGTCCAATTTGTTAACTATTCGCGCCTTTAAGCCCGATGATACCCTACCCATTTGCAGAATAAGGAACCATTCTCAAGAATCAGCACTCAGCACCGGCACTTGATACCTGGGCCGAGGCTCCCAATCTCCCATTCCGTTACTCAATTCCATTGGTCATTTTGCTTCAAATGGGGTACGGCCCTCAAAGCTTGATCCAATGAATCCTGCGTGGGGCTAATGTCGGACGATTTCCAACGCCGCTTATTGAGCGAAGCTATCCGCGAAACTGAACGCTCGCAGGGCCATTTGGTTTTGGATCATCAGGCGGAGAGATTAGCTTGTGACAGCGCGCGAGAGCCCGAGCAGCGCCTATTGACTCGGGCAGAATTTCTTCCGCAAGCGGCCTCCTATCTTATTGATTTTAATAAATTTTCTTCTATCTTTTTTTGGCTCACGGCGGGCCTGTGTGGTGTCGCCCTTTTGGGAGGTGTGCTCACGGCGCAATCGGCCATGGGGCCGGCCGGCGCCCCTGTTACTAATATCTATTGGGCACTCATCAGCCTACTGGGCGTACAAAGTATCGCTCTTGTTTTTTGGCTATTGGTCCTCTCGTTTTTTCGCAGGCCCGGACGCGGCTTTAACTTTGGCTCGGCCATTTGGGCGCTGACTCTTGGGATTTTTCACAAGTCGGCGGGCTTAGCCGAGAGACCGGCCCTCTGGCAGGCCCTGGGCAGCGTGATGAGTGAGTCAGGCGCGGCCAAATGGCGTTTTGGGTTGGTTAGTCACCTGATTTGGCTGGCATTTGGGATGGGCGCCGCCCTAACTCTTCTAATCCTATTGAGCACCCATCATTACCTTTTTGCTTGGGAGACCACCATTTTATCGCCGGAGAGTTTTCGCGTGTTGACCGCCGCGCTCGCCAAAGGGCCGGGCCTGGTTGGGTTTTCGGTACCCGATGGACAAAGCATAGCCCAGAGCCAGTGGCCCTTTGCAGGAGAAATCCCCGCGAAAAATGGATCGCAATGGTCGGGATTTTTGGTTGGCGCCCTGGTGGTCTACGGTCTTCTACCTCGGCTCCTTTTGGCGATTTGGTGCTGGGTGATGGAAAAACGCGCAAAGGCGGCTTACCGGCTCGACCTCACCCACCCGGAGTATCAGCAGATCAGCGCCCGCCTGGACCGCTTGTCTACAATGGGCCGTAAAAGTAACGATCCGCCCGAGGATCAACCGGCAAGTAGTCCATGGCGAGACCAATCACCACCCTCAATCCGTTTGAGCGGCAAAAAGGGTCTTTTGGGGCTTGAGATTGCTGTGCCGAAATCAGGCTGGCCGCCCCAGTTGTCGGACCGAAACTGGGCCGATCTGGGCCTATTGGAAGATCGCGACGATCGCCAACGCATTGGCAAGCAGCTCTTAAAAGACAAGGCAGATTTCGCCCATGTGACCGTGATAGTCGACCTCACCGCCACGCCTGACCGCGGTATCTGCAACTTTTTGGGCGCTCTGCAGGGGGAAACGGGACTGGCTCTTTTCCTTGTCCTAACGGGCGAATCACGCATGAGGCAGCGCGCCGATGAACTGGGATTAGCGCAGAGGCTAAAGGACTGGCAAAATTTGGCAGCGATGGCGAACATTCCCAAGCAGCGCCTAATCTGTCTAGACCTGGATCAATCGCCACCACACCTGGCTCTAATTGAGCACCTGCATGGGGCGGCTGCCGGAGCCACGGGCTTATGACGGCGAGGCCACCACAACAGGCAACAATTCGGGTTGCGGTCGTCGGGCACACCAACACCGGCAAGACTTCCCTGTTGCGCACCCTGACGCGCGATCCCGAATTCGGCGAGGTCTCGGACCGTCCCGCAACAACACGAGATGTGGACCTTGGGTATCTGACGGTCGAAGGTGATCCGATAATGGCGCTACACGATACCCCGGGATTGGAAGACCCGATGGCGTTTTTGGATAGTCTGGAAGATGCTCATCAGCGTGGTCAGGATTGGGTCGAAACTCTCAGGGTTGTCCTCAATCAAGAAACTGGCGGCCGCTTCGGACAGGAAGTTTTAGCGCTCGAAGAGGTCATGGGAGCGGACTTGGCGCTTTATGTAATCGATGCGCGAGAGCGGGTATTGGGCAAGTATCGCGATGAGCTGGAAATCCTGAGCCGTTGCGCCGTACCGATCCTGCCGGTGCTTAACTTCCTAGCGGACCCGGAGGCCAAGGTCGAGGAATGGCGCGCCCAGTTGGCCCGTCTCAATCTACATGTGGCCGCTTCCTTCGATACTGTGGTCTTGGATCTTGGGAACGAGCGCCAATTGTATGAGAAAATACAGGCCCTGGTTCACGGACACGAGGCAGCTCTCGCCGGTCTTCTCGATCAGGTACATCTCAGGCGCGACCGTATCCGTGCGGGAGCAGCAGAGAGTATTGCCGAACTTTTGATCGATGCCGCAGCTCACCGGGTCGTCGCAAAGACCGACGACGAGGCAGCCAAGGCCCGGGCCCAAGAAAGGCTTGAAGACTCGCTCCGGCGACGGGAAACCAAGTGTCTTTCGACCATGCTTTCCCTCCACTCTTTCCGAGAGGGTGACCTGATTGCCCAATCCCTGCCAGTGGAAAATGGCCATTGGGGAATGGATCTTTTTAACGCCGAAGCGCTGAAGCAATTTGGTGTGACCACGACCAGTGCCGCCGCAGTTGGTGCCATGACGGGTCTAGCCGTCGATGTGGTGGTCGGTGGTCTGACTTTGGGTGCCGCGGCCGCGACGGGTGCAGCCGTCGGTGCGGTTGTTGGCGCCGCACGGGAAAAGGGCCGAGATCTGGTCGCTCTGGTCAGCGGGGAGAGCGAATTGCGAGCCAGCGACGAAACCCTGGCTCTCCTGGCCCACCGACAGGTATTCCTACAGCAAAAATTGGAGATTAGAGGACACGCGGCGCAAATGCCCATTGATCCCTTAGCACCTAACGATGAAACTCTTAGCGATCCCCATTTCGATCTGAAAGAGCTGTTCGCACTTTTGCGCAAGGTACAGGCCCATGGAGAGTGGTCCACCTTGAATGAGCTAAGCGGGAACACTTCAGATCCAGCCCGGCGAAAAATACAACGACTTTTGTCGGACTTGATCCAGGCCAGTTTTTGAGTGATGCGGATTGGCGGGAACCTGCAAAAAAGGGTCTTGCCGGGCGTAAGGTTGCCTTCCCACCATCATTTTGATTCTCATTGCCAATCAAAATGACCACAGAAAAATGGGTATGGCCTCGAACATCTCCTTTTTGCTTTTGGCCCAAGGAAACTTATTTGCGTAAGGATCATTGGAACTATTTGAACCTCGAAAGACGAACGCCATGAAACTGACCTATTGCCTCCGCGCCCCGGTGATCCTTGGCCTTGCCGCTGCGTTGGCCGCCTGCCAAGCCGGAGCCTCAGAAAACGC
>JBCCHN010000196.1:0-6175 GCA_039028695.1 Pseudomonadota bacterium | reverse complement strand
GCCAGGTCCCATCACCCATCAAAACCTGAGGACGCAGCCCAGCCCAAGGCGCCCCCATATCACAGTCCAAGGGGTCAAAGCCTGTTAGCCCCAAATCCGCCGCCAAGGCGCGCAACAGGGAGTCATGGCCGCCCTCCCCACTCCCGCGCGGCAGACGGGTCAAGGCCACCAGCAGGTCGGTGAGCTGATCGCCCTCGGGGGCCGCACCGAAGATGTGCAGGCCATCGCGGATCTGCATCTCCTTCAGTTCGCAAAGATAGTTGTCCAGCTTGGCGAGCTTTTCTTCCGCCTCGTCCCCTTTGGCGATACCGCAATCTTGATCCAGGCCGATGCTTTCGGTCAGGGACAATATTTCCTCGCGCAGAACCTTCAGACGCCGCGGATCGACGCCGGCGGCCTCGTAGTATTCGTCCACCAAGAGTTCCAAATCCGCGAGCGGACCGTAACTCTCCGCCCGGGTCAGGGGCGGGGTTAGATGATCCACGATCACCGCCTGGGCGCGCCGCTTGGCCTGCGTGCCCTCGCCGGGATCATTGACGATGAAGGGATAGAGGTGGGGCAGCGCACCGAAGATGGCCTCGGGGAAACAGCTTTCAGAGAGGGCAATGGCCTTGCCGGGGAGCCATTCCAAATTGCCGTGCTTACCCATATGCAGGATAGCATGGACCTTTTTGGCCTGACGCAACCAGGCGTAAAAGGCCAGATAGCCGTGAGGCGGCACCAGATCAGGGTCGTGATAGCTGGACACCGGGTCGATGTTGTAGCCACGGGCCGGCTGCAGGCCAATGATCACTTTGCCCAAGCAAAAGGCGGAGAGGACAAAGGCCCCCTCCTCCACAAAGGGATCGCCCTCGGGCGCGCCCCAACGGGCCGTGACAGCATCGCGAAGGTCCGACGGCAAGAGGGCAAAAAAGGCCTTATAGTCTTGCAGGCTGAAGCGCTCGCCAGCCTCTTTTTGTGTGCGATCAGCCAGAGAATTAGTCGGTCCCGCGGCCAAACGTTCTATCAGGGCTTGCCCATCGGCCGGAAGATCCTCGATCCCATAACCCTGTTCGGCCATGGCCGAGAGCAAGCGGTGAGTTCCCGCCGGGGTGTCCAGCCCAACCCCGTTGCCCAAGCGGCCGTCCCGATTGGGATAGTTGGCGAGCACCACGGCCACTCGTCGATCCTCCACGGGGCAAGCCTGCAAGGCGAGCCAATTAGCCGCCAAACGAGCGACAAAATCGATACGGTCAGGCAGGGGCTGATAGGTGACGATGGAACTTTGGGTCAAGGGGTCGTAGCGGGCCTCCCCCTTAAAGGAAACGGCCCGAGAGAGAAGGCGTCCATCCACTTCCGGCAAGGCTACATTCATGGCGATATCCCGGGCGGAGAGGCCTTGTGTACCCGCACGCCAGGCGGCTTCCGTGCCGCCTGAAAAGACCACCTGCAGGATCGGCCCGCCGCAGGCTTCCAGAGGAGAAGCCCGTCGTGAAACCTCCTCCAGTCCCGTGCTGGGGCTGGACACGGCAAAACCCGTACCATTCAGGACCAAGCCGGCCCCGCTATCGCGCAGCAATTGTTCCACCGTGCCCGCCGACACCGGCTCTTTCAGGCTGGCACAGAAAATCGGCAGAGGATTGACGCCGCGCCCCCGCAAAGCTCGGACGAGGTCATCAATCGGGGCCAGATTGCTTGCCTGCAGCAAGGCACGGTAGAACAAGATCGCAGCCACCGGCGCGGCTGGATCCCACTGGGCGCGGAGGGACTCCAAGTCGCTTTGCCCGACATCGGGCCAATAGAGACCTGCACGGAGCAGGGGCTTGGGCTCCAGCCAGGAGGACGGCGCGTCACTATCGGCTTCGGCAATCAAACTGGCGGCGTAAATTAGGAAGGACGTCGCGTTGTCCGGCCCGCCATGAACGCAGTATTGCCAGAGGCGGTGACAGGCTTCCTGAGGCAAGCGGCAACGGGCCGCCAACTCCGCGTCGGGTTGCTCGTCACCAGGCAAAAGCGCTAGGGCGATGCCCCGCTGCGCACAAAGGTCCGCGAGCTGTTCCACGCCGTAGGGCCAATAGCCCACGCCGCCCAAGAGGCGAACGATCACCAGCTTGGCGTGAGCCACCACCTCGTCCAAATAAAGATCGACGGAGAGGTTGTGGGAGAGCTGCATGAGATTGGCGAGACGCAGAGACGGAAAGGTCTCACCCAGCTCCTCGAGGGCCTTAGCAAGGCTGGCAAGTTCTGTGTCGGCAGCCGATAGGACAATGATGTCGCCGGGGGTTTGTCCCAGATCGACGGCTTCGGAACCGTCCGCGATCCCGCCAGCTTGAGCCTGTAGAAGATGCATGGCGCCCGGCCTTTGCGCGGAAGCGCTTAGTCGGCCAAGGCCGCGCGAATAGCGGCTTCATCGAGACCGGTTTCACCGATCACCACCAAATGGGTCCGGCGCCTTTCGCCCTCGGCCCAATCGCGATCAAAGTAGGATTGCAGGCGCGGGCCCACTCCTTGAAGCACTAGACGCATGGCTTTATTGCGGATGGCAACGAAGCCCTTAATGCGCAAAATACTGTGGGCTTCGATTACCTGAAGCAGCTTTTCCGTCACCGCCGCCGGGGTGTCGAATTCGCCCAATTCAATGGAAAAACTGGTGAAGTCGTCGTGGTCATGTTCCTCGCCATCGTCGTGGTGAGAGGGGCGGCTGTCCAGATCGTCCTCAGCAGCGGCTTCCAATCCCAGCAGGACCTGCGCGTCGATCTTGCCGTGACTGGCCCGAACCATACTGACCCGGGGATGAAGCTGGGTCTTCACCAGATCGGAAACCTCCGCCATCTGAGTATCGCTCATTAAATCCGCCTTATTGACCACCACCATGTCGGCACAGGCCAATTGCTCTTCAAAGAGTTCTTCCAGCGGGCTCTCATGATCCAGGGATTCGTCGGCTTGACGTTGCGCTTCCACAGCCTCGGGCGCGGTCGCGAAAAGGCCATCAGCCACGGCAGGGCCGTCGACCACGGCGACGACCCCATCAACGGTCACCCGAGTGCGCACCTCGGGCCAATTAAAGGCCTTGACCAAGGGCTTGGGCAACGCCAGGCCGGACGTCTCGATCACGATGTGATCTGGCGGCTCCGGGCGATCCAAAAGGGACTGAATCGTCGGCAAGAAATCATCCGCGACGGTGCAGCAAATGCAGCCATTGGCCAGCTCCAGGACATTTTCATCGTCGCAGCCCTCGATCCCGCAGCCTTTCAGGATTTCCCCATCCACACCCAATTCGCCGAATTCGTTGATCACAAGGGCCAAACGTTTGCCGCCAGCACTTTCCAAGAGATGACGAATGGTGCTGGTTTTGCCTGCGCCCAAAAAGCCGGTGATAACGGTCGCCGGAATTTTGCCGGCCTGAGCTTTGCCGGCCTGAGTCTTGTCGGCCTGAGCCTCTCTTGCCTGGGTTTTGCCTGCTTGCGTCATTGCTGTCGTCCCACTCGATGGGGGCCGAAGGTTCGGCCCGGCGTCCAAAATCGGACGGGACCCTAATGGAAAACATTCCCGCTGTCCCGCCAAATCACAAGCCACAGGCGCAAAAATTAGCACGACCTGCCCGGCCTGCCTGGACAATGATCGACGCTGAGGTGCTCTTGCGATCTCGCTAGATCAGCGATCAGCCGCGGGAATCATCTTGCCACAATCGCCGGGTTACATGGGGGTTGCCGTTTGGCTCGGTTATGGCCAAACCAGCCAAACGCAAGCCATCAATGAACTCGTCGATTAGGGCCTTGGAGTGCACGCCCAAGCGTTGGAATTCGGCGCGGGCCTTTTTTGGAAAATCCGGTTTTAGGGCGAGCAGTTTTTGTTTTGAAAGACGGCTTCCCTTAACGTCACCGACACGGCCGCACGCCATGGCACGCACAGCATGGGTCCAATACCAGTCAGGGGCATTGAACTCCCGCGCCAAGGTAACCGCCTTGTCAAAATCGCCCAAACGATAGGCATTCAAGATGTCGGAAAAGCCATAGCGGGCAGGACGGGTCGGATTCAGGGCCTTTGCATCTTGCACCAACGTTTCACCGCGACGCCAATCCCCGGAAAAGGAATAGGAATTGCCAAGCTCCGCCAGGAGATCGCCGTCATAAGGGTTTAGTTCCCGCGCCCGCCCAGCCGCAGCTGAAAAGGCATCAAGTTCGTCCCGAGAATAATGGACCAATGCTTGCGCCAAGTGGGCCCTGGCGTTCTGAGGATCGACCGCAACAGCTTTCTGAGCAGCCTGCCATGCCCGATCGAGAGCAGGTTTTGCCTTGTCTTTTTGATTGTGGCCATAGCGATACTCATCCAGATGCAAGATGGCAAGTCCCGCAAAACCCTCGGAAAACCCAGGGGCGCCGGCGATTGCCTTGATCAAGCAGTCTCGGGCCTGTCGATGGGACTTGGCATCACCAAAGTTTCGGTAGGCATAATACTGAATTAGACAGTCCCGCGGCGTCGCGCCACTCGGCTGATTTTGGACACCCGTTATATGAGCCTCGCGCAAGATAACACCGCTGGCTCCCGCCAGGGTTCCTGCCACCCGTCCCGCCACCTCTCGCTGCGCGTCCAAGGAGGCGGATTGGGACCCGGATAGATCATAACTCTCCGCCCAAAGGATTGCGCCTTCGGTTTGATCCATCAACTGCAAGGCGACGCGGAAATCTCCTGCCTCGCGGCGCAAGCTACCTTCCAGAATGAACCCTTCTTGATCCAGATCACGTTGCGTCGCCCCATCGCCGTCTTTGTGCGATCCCTTTTGCTGCATTTGTGGCAGCACTGTTAACTCTTTAAATCGGGCTAGGCTGGCAATGATCTCATGGGTCAAGGCCATCGCCAGTTGCTGGTCGCTTGAGTCCTCGTCCAACGCCCTAAGAGGGCCAATGAAAACGGAAAGGGTTTGACTTTGAGGCGACCCGGGCGGGCCAGGCTCCTCCTGCACCATGGGAATGACTTCATCGTGATAAAACACAGACCCAAAGGCCAAAAAGCCGCAAAGTGCTACAGCCGCGGACCAAAACCTATTTGCCCGCCTATCAGCAGGTTTAAGAGAAATTGTATCGGGATTGTCATGCTCACCCGGCTTCGACGACAAAGACCCGGCGTGGGGCGGGACAAACTTTATCCGCGCCATGTAATGGCCTTTTGGCACATCGATCCTGAGCTTTGAGTCTTTCCCACTGCGGCGATAAAAAGTGCTCAAGCGATTGCGCAGTCGACCCGCCTCCACTCTGACAATTGAGTTTATCTTAGGATCGAAGTTTTCATTCTTGTGGAAGACGGCTTGAGCGATGCTGTGCTCCTTGAGGCGCTCGCCGCGCCCCGCCAGAGTTTCTTCGACGACAAAGGCCAGGAATTCACCAAGGCGGCGACATTTCTCAAATTCGGCACTATTCAGAATGAATTGCAGGTGGGCACGGACCTGGGCCGGTGTGGGAATCGACCGTTCCCCATGGGCGTCAAGGTTTGCCCCATGCAAAGAATCGCTTTCAGCCAACTGCCAAAATTTCCCTGTAATAGATGCCCTCAAGTTTCATAGATTGTCGCGAAATTTTTAGATCTCGCGGGGCTATTGCTTTTTTGTGTGATCAATCAATGGAGCCAAGTATCCCATTGGATTGCGGCAAGAGTGAGGAGGTCTATGGTAAAGCATTGGTAAAGCGCCTCCCTTAGCCGTCGCCCTCATGGGGTTAGATTGAGTGCGCACCCCCTTCGACCCTAACGATTCAAAAGCCCGAAAGATCCATAAAGATCAAAGAGCTGGAATTGTTACTAACCCTAAGGAAACCGTTAGAAACTTCTAAAGTTCCCCTGCGCACACAAAACTGAACGCCAATTTCATTCACGAGC
Source organism: Pseudomonadota bacterium (assembly GCA_039028695.1). Lineage (GTDB taxonomy): Bacteria > Pseudomonadota > Alphaproteobacteria > Kiloniellales > Kiloniellaceae > JANQKX01. The sequence continues at coordinate 325 of JBCCHN010000196.1, read as the reverse complement.
GTGCCAACCGCTTTGGCGATGCGCAGCATCGAATGAATTTTCAGGTGAGCGTTAGGAGATCAAAATGAGGGAAGCGACACATTTCCTTGGAGATCCGCCCAAAGGCGCGGGCGAGGCAACAGGCCATCAACTTTCAGAAAAAAACACACCGCTCCTTTTGGCTGGAGTTCTTGCCTTATGCCTTGCGGCACCGCTGGCTTTCTCTCCGAGCCAAGCGCAGGCCCAACTGGTCGACCGAACGCAAGCCCCCAATCCGGCCGACGAGGGGATCGCCCTATCCTTAGAGGAACAGGTCGGTGCCGGCCAGGGTGATGAATTCACGCCT
>JBCCHN010000195.1:0-6200 GCA_039028695.1 Pseudomonadota bacterium | reverse complement strand
GCGCCAAGCCTTACTGAAGATAGAGATCCCGTCCTCCCGGGCATCCACATCCGTATCCACAAGGAAATCCGTTTTTGTGGCCCGGACCCGGGTGACAGAGTCAATCTCGATGTTCCAGCCGGCACGGCGCCTCAGGGTATGCCGTCGCCATTCGGCTGTTGCCGATAGAGGGTCATTTTCCTGAATTTGATAGCTGCAGGTCATCCCATCGGCGACCTCTAGGGCGATCGCGGGGATGTAGTTTAGACCGCCATCTTCCACCAAGCGCATGGTCCAGGTTCCGCTAGCGAGGTCCCGCTCGATGATTCTGGACGAGCGGGCGGGCTCTATGCCCTCCGACGCGGCCAGAGGCGCCATTTCCACCGGGCCGAAGGGGTCTTTGCCATCATCCGGCCTTGGGCTCCGTTGCGGTAGTGTCAGATGGCTGGTGCCGGTTTTGACGGCGAGTTCAAGGGCCTCCCGCCCTGGCCAGACCATGGGCCAATAAGCCGTCGAGACGGCAAGCCGCAGATGATGGCCAGGCGCCAACCGATGAGCTAAATCATTGAGTTTAATGTCAATTTTGACCCATTCGCCGGCCGGCATGTCTTCAATGTTTTCATGATCCTGCCGGTGGGTCAGGTTTAAGATCCCAAAGCTAATCCGCCGTGAGGTGCCATCCGGCGCGACATCCATGAGCCGAGCGGCAATAAACCCTTGGGGCTGATCGCTTTTGATCTCCAAGGAGAGGAGTGGTGCTCCCAGCAGCTCCAGTGGCGCCTCAAGGGGCGTGCCGTCAAACACCAGGGAGCGGGCATCGTCCTCGCGTTGATCGATGGCCAGGTCCGGGCTGGAGCCGCCTAAGCCATAGGGGCACCAGCTGCCCCCTGCGGCCCCGATGGACTGGAGCGAACTATGATGCAGGACCCATTCGCCCGCAGCACTCTCCGACAGGCCCGATTGATCGATGACCAAGGTCAACGGCGCGATATTTTGCGAAGGCCAAGAGGCCTCGCTCACCCAGCGACCTGGCACCGACTTGAGGTTTGCATCCGGGCGGACATAGTCCTGCATAAAGACCTGGTAGGCTGGCTCTGCCATGATCCCGGTGTCTTGGCCTTTCAGCCAATGGTCCCACCAGCGCAAGGCCTCCTGCAAAAAACCGATTGCAGGGCCCGGGATTCCCTGTTCAGGGTACTTGTGCCCCCAGGGGCCGACCAGGCCTTTTACCGGACAGTTTAAGTTAGAAAGCAATCTGGGGACAGCATTGGAATAGCCATCTTCCCATCCACCAACGGCAAAAACCGCACATTGGATATCGTCGTAGTTTTCGCAGATCGATCCATGCCGCCAATAGTCATCGCGGCGCTGGTGCTGCATCCAAATGTGAGAGGCCGGCGGTTGCCAATTTTCAAGCCGTTTGATCCAGTCGTCGCGCCACCCCGCGCCGACGATTTCCGGGTCGGCCGGCCGGGTCATGAAATGATAAAAACTGGAGCCCCAAAAAAATCCGTCGGTCAGTTGGCAGCCGCCCATGCAGTGGACATCATCAGCATAGCGGTCATCGGTGGAGCAATGGGTGATGATGGCCTTCAGGGCCGGCGGGCGCCGGGCCGCCACCTGTAAGGCGTTGAAGCCGCCCCAGGAAATGCCGGTCATGCCAAGCGCCCCTGAACACCATGGCTGATCTGCGAGCCAGGCGATAGCGGCCACGCCGTCATCTTGTTCGATTTTTGGATATTCGTCTGCAATCAGGCCTTCGGAGTCACCGGTCCCGCGAATATCCAGCCGGACACAGGCATAGCCATGTCCCGCCCAATAACGGTGTCGACAGTCGTCCCTTAGCCGAGTGCCATCCCGCTTGCGGTAGGGGATGTATTCGAGAATGGCCGGCACAGGCGAAGTTTCGGCGTTTTCCGGCATCCAGATTCTCGCAGAAAGGCGCGTTCCGTCAGGCATGGGAATCCAACAATGCTCGATCTCAATGACCTTGTGAGGAAAGTCCTCCACAAATTTTGATCTATCCGTTGTCATGATCGCAACGCTCCCCTCATTCGCTTTGCCGCCTGATGCCATATAATCAGGAAGCTTCCCATACGCCTCTGGGGAATGATAGGCTTTTAAAGTTTCATGGGTTGGAGACCACCATGCCGCAAGAACACCTGGACCAAAATCACCCGCAAGATGTCATCAACCTGTCGCGTTATCCGATCTCCGATCTTGGGTCGCAAGCCTTTCGCGACTTTACGGCTCGCTGCCGCGAGACTTTGGAGGTGCAACAATATGTGGTCCTGGACAACTTTATCTCTCCCGACGCAAAGGACCTTGCCATTCAGCACGCACTGAAAGCCTTGCCGAAGGCCCATCACAATGCGGCAAAACGTAACTGTTACCTGCACCGGCAGGGGGATCCGGCGGCACCCGATGATCATCCCCGCAATATTTTTCTCGATGCCAGCACACGCATGATTGCGGCAGATTTGCTGCCTGAATATTCACCGCTCAAGAGCCTTTACTATTGGGACAATATGCGCGCCATGGTGGCTGCCATTGTGGGCGTTCCAGTGCTCTACAACTCGGCCGATTTGCTGCAACCGGTCAATGTGCTCTGTTACCGTGAGGGCGACCGCTCGGCCTGGCATTTCGATTCAGATAATGCCTTTACCATGACCTTGATGTTGCAAGCGCCTTTGCAAGGCGGGGCTTTTCAGATGATCCCCAACATCCGCGGCGATGACGATCAGCGCTATGAAGACGTGGGCAATGCAGTTTTGGGCGATCATGAAAAGGCGGTGGAGGTGGCCCGGCAAGAGGGTGCGCTTTGTATTTTCCGGGGCTGTAATTCCTTGCACCGGGTGACGCCGGTCAAAGGCAGCCGCATGCGGATTATGGCGGTCTTCGTTTATGAAAACGAGCCGGGGGTCATTGGTGATCCAGAGGTGAATGCAACAGTCTATGGTAGGAGAACGGAGGCGCGTCCGGGGGCGTCCGTTTGAGTCGGCCCGGCGGCTTGTCCGCAAGAAAGAATAGGAATCAACTATGGCCGATGAAAGACTAAGAACGATCCTTAATCCGGATCTGGCCTTGTTCAAAGACAATAAGCCCCGTTGGAATACACCTGACCACCGGCGCCATGGATTCCACAACCTTTTTAAGTTGGCCCGCTATGGGGTGTCTTTCAGAGCGGAAAAAGTACTCTGTCTGGAAAAGTCCATCAGCCTACGCATCGGTGAAAGACCCGACGTGCAACGCCTGACCGGGCTTGGTTGCTTCTCCGCCATGGTGGTGGCACGGGGTCAAGAAATCCTATTTGAGGCCTATGCCCCTGATTTTTCAGCGAATCAGCCTCATGCCATCATGTCCATTACCAAGACCTGCCTGAATTTTATGGTCGGTGGACTGCTTGCGGAACGGCGCCTGGATCTGCACGAGAAGATCAAAAGCTACCTGCCGGAGATCGGGTCCGGCTACGCCGATGCCAGCCTGCAGCAGGTTCTGAACATGGATGTGGCGAACAATTATAGCGAAGATTACAGCGATCCTTTCGCCTCCTCTTACCTGCATGAGCTTCCCATGGGCTGGCGCTTGCCAGCGCCTGACTCGTCACCGCAGGTTGGCGCCTATGACTTTTTGGCCGATATCAGCAGTGAGGATGTGACCAACCGCAGCGGGGCGGCTCTCTATAAGTCGGCCAACAGCGACGTCTTGGGCTGGGTCGTTGAGAGGGTGACCGGGCGCCGCCTTGGATCCTTTTACGCCGATATAGCAGAGGCGGCCGGCTTGGAAGCGGCCTTCCATCTGACCTCGGACCGAGATGGTTTGCCCTGGGCCAGCGGTGGCGGCTGTTTGACCGCCCGGGATCTTGTGCGCCTTGGTTTGCTCTTCGTGCGACGGGGTCAGGGTGTTCAGGGCAAGCAGGTGGGCTGTCCTGACTTTATTGAAAAGACACGAAAAGAGCCCGGGCCTGTCATGCCCGCGCCGCGAGGTTGGCTGCATTATTCCAACCAGACGAAAACCAATGGCCGCTCCATCGGCCATGGCGGATATGGGGGCCAATACATGCTGGCCGATTTGGACAGCGGTGTCGTCGGTGTCTTTTTCAGTGTCCTAGAAAACCCCGATGCCCATGACGGGGACTATTCCGTCTCGGTTATAAAAATGCTTGAGGACATTGCCATGATCTCTGATTTGCCGTCCTGATCGAGGCTGAACGCCAGCTTCAAACACCGGGAGAGGCTGTCGATTAAACAAGCTTTAGGTGAAAGAAGCAAATATGTTTCATATAGATTTGTGATCACAGCATGATAGGATATCCATAAGACATAGAAAAATTGAAAAAATCTCAGAACCGGATTTAGCGAGCCAAAAATTAAAGCCCTGAAATTTGGGCCAAACAAACTGCTATAACGAGGGAGATCACCATGAAACTACCTGAACAATCGCGCCGGAGCTTTATCACTTCGACCGCCGTTTTAAGCGTTGCGGCTTCTGTAGGTTCCGTCACCAAAGTGGCTTTGGCCCAGTCCGAGAATTCGCTCACGGTCCGTTTTTATGGAGCGTTGGACAGCCTGGACCCCGGATATAATGTGGGTGGATCGCCGGACAATGATGTGCTTTGGGCGATCAACCCCGCCTTGGTTCACTTCGGCAAAAAGGACGGTCAACTGACCTACCGTCCCTCCGATTACGTGGAGAGCATCACCGAGCGAGATCCGACGCACATCGATTTTACTTTGAAACCAGGGTTTATGTGGACTAATGGATTTGGCGAGTTGACCGCTGAGGACGTTGCTTATTCCTATGCCCGCATGGCCGAAAGCGAATGGAAGGGCTTTTACGATGCTTTCGAGACCGTCGAAGTTAAGGACAAATACAGCGGTACAATCGTCCTAAAACAGCCTTTTGCACCTTTCATCGTATCAACCCTATCCTCGGGGACCGGTATTATCTTGTCGAAGGCGGCCACGGAAAGCGTCGGCGGTAAATTTACCACGGATATGCCGGCGACATGCGGCCCCTATCTCTATGAATGGAAGCAAAAACAGTGGGTCAAACTGACCCCCAACCCGGAATGGACCGGCACCAAACCGGCTTACGACAACATCGATTGCATATTTATCACAGAAGACACCGCCGCAGCCTTGGCTTACGAAGCCGGCGAAGTTGAAGTGACCAAGATCGTGCCGCAAACTTTTGCCCGTTACAAAGAAGAGATGCCGCCGGACAGCAAGCTCGAGGTTGCCGGTGCCTTGCAATATATGTGGATGGGCATGAACACAGAGCATCCGAAATTGCAAGATCCTAAAGTGCGTGATGCGATCCAATATGCGATTGACCGGGACGCAATCGTGCAGGGCGCTTATGGGGGCACGGTTGAGCCATCATTCGGTATTGTTTGCCCCGGCTTGGTCGGCAAACGAAATGAGTCTATGTACAGTTACGATCCGGCAAAGTCTAAGGCCCTGCTAGAGGAAGCGGGTGTCACCGGTCTTGAGCTAAACCTGCGCACCCTAAACAACCAGGAACGCGTGCTGACAGCCCAAATCATCCAGGCCAACCTGGCCGATGTGGGCATTACCGTGACCGTCTTGCCCTTGGACAGCGGGCCATTCTGGGAGATGGGACAAGAATCCAAGGGGGATACCTGGAAAGACCTCGATCTTTGGATCATGCGTTATGGCGCCGGCACCGATCCTTATGAGCCATTCCAATGGTTTTTACGGGATCAGGTGGGCATTTGGAACTGGGAGCGCTGGTCCGATGACGAATTCGAAGAGCTCTATAAAAAGGGAATCGCCGAGACCGATCCGGATCAACGCAATCAAATCTATATCCGCATGCAAGAGATCATGGAGCAAACCGGCGCTTACGTTTGGCTTGCTCACGAACCGGAAGTCTATGTGCACAAGGCTTCTGTCGATGTGGACTTAGCGCCCTCGGGCGAGATGCAGCTGTTGTATTTTAAACCGTCAGCATAGCTTTTAGGAATGGAGGACCGGATCGGTCTTGATCCGGGCCCTCCCTTCCGATAGCGGTTGGGCGGCATCGTGCTTGTATATCTCGCAAAAAGAATTGGACTTTCCATCGTCATCGTGATGGTCGCGGTTCTGATTCTTTTTTCGCTGCTGCACCTGATGCCGGGAGACCCGGTCTCCATTGCCTTGGGGCCCAGGGCGACGCCGGAAATTCAGCAAAAATATTTTGAAAAGATGCACCTGGAT
>JBCCHN010000194.1:0-6423 GCA_039028695.1 Pseudomonadota bacterium | reverse complement strand
GGCTCAACGGGAACTGGCCACCATGCAGGAGGAGCTCCGTGCGGCATTGCTCCAAAAAACCCGCCTGGCCGCCTTGGGCACCGCCGTTACCAAAATTAATCACGATCTGCGCAACATCCTGGCCACGGCCAGCCTGGTTTCGGATAGCTTGGCCAAAAGCGAGCATCCTGACGTCAGACGGTTAACCCCACCCCTCGTAGCCGCTCTAGACCGGGCGGTCGGCCTTTGCACGCAAACCCTGAACTTTACCCGCGAAGGGCCGCCACTTTTGGATTTGGCCCATTTTGGCTTGCATACCTTGCTTGCTGAGGTCGTTGAATTGCTACCGCCTGCGATCGGCGAAGACGTGCCTGTTGAGAATCGAATCCCCGGCAATATGGATATTACCGCCGACCGGGAACAGCTGTTTCGCGTGTTGACGAACCTGGTCAGCAATTCGGTCCAAGCGGGCGCCACGTGGGTACGGGTAACCGCCTTTCAAAGCGGGCAAATCATCAATCTTGATGTGGAAGACAACGGGCCCGGCCTGCCGCCTCGGGCCCGGGAAAATCTCTTTAAACCCTTCGCCGGCTCAGCGCGCAAAGGGGGAACCGGCCTGGGACTAGCCATCGCGCGCGATCTCATGCGGGCTCATGGGGGAGATATCAAGCTGGTCTCAAGCAGCGGCGATGGTACCCATTTTCTGCTCACCTTGCCGGTCAGCGAAGACAACAGCCTTGAGGCAAAAAGCGCCTGAACACCGCAGGAACCCACTGAAGTCTCGTAAAATCAACTCACTGCCACTTGTATTCATTTTTTTTGCACTGCAGCATAAACTTCGCTAGGATCAGAATGCCGCATGCGATGTAGAGGGCGAATTCCATGTCTGTGCATAGCAAAAAAGGTCCCGTAAGTGTTACGGCTGTGCGCCGATTAAAGGGCGAACGGCCGATCGTAACACTGACCTGCTACACCACCCCCATGGCCAAGCAACTGGATCCCCACGTGGACATCCTGCTGGTGGGCGATTCCCTCGGCATGGTGCTTTATGGCATGGATTCCACCCTTGGGGTTACGCTGGACATGATGATCGCCCATGGCCGCGCCGTGGTCCGGGGCGCCGAACATGCTTGCGTGATCGTGGACATGCCCTTTGCCAGCTATCAGGAAGGCCCCGATCAGGCCTTTCGAAACTGCGCACGGGTCATGGCCGAAACCGGCTGCGCCGGCGTCAAGCTGGAGGGCGGCGAAGTCATGGCCGAGACGGCGGCCTTTCTGACCGAGCGCGGCATTCCGGTCATGGGCCATGTGGGCCTTACGCCACAATCCGTGCACCAATTAGGCGGATTTAAGGTCCAAGGGCGCGATCTCAGCGGTGCGGAGCAAATAATGCGCGATGCTCACGCAATCGCCGAGGCCGGCGCCTTTTCGCTGGTCATCGAGAGCACGGTGGCGTCACTGGCGAAATCCGTCACCAAGGCGCTGCCGATCCCGACCATTGGTATCGGCGCCTCGGTAGACTGCGACGGGCAGGTCTTGGTGACCGAGGATCTGCTGGGACTGTTCAACGACTTCACGCCCCGATTCGTTAAGCGCTATGCGAATTTGGGGCAAATGGTCTCCGAGGCCGCATCGGCCTATGCCGAGGATGTGGTAGCACGCCGCTTTCCGGGGCCTGAGCATTCTTTCGAGGGATAACCGTGATTTCCGTCCCCTCCGTGACCATGGCTTCATCTGCCGCCTTTCCCGTTGTGCGAACGACGGAGACGCTGCGCGACGCCACCGCCAGCTGGCGTCGAGCCGGCCTTTCCATCGGATTGGTGCCCACCATGGGTGCCCTTCACGAGGGGCATTTGGAATTGGTTCGGCGGGCGCAGGCTGAATGCGACAAGGTGATCGTGACCCTTTTTGTCAACCCAAAGCAATTCAACGACGCCGCGGACCTTGCGAGCTACCCTCGCAACGAGGATAGCGACCGGTTCAAACTGGAAGCCTGTCAAATCGACCTTTTGTTTGCACCCCACGTGGCGAGTATGTACCCGCAAGGCTTTGCCACTCAGGTTCGTGTGGCTGATCTGGGCAACTGCCTTTGCGGCGCCGCGCGACCGGGGCATATGGAAGGGGTCAGCACGGTCGTCACTAAACTGCTGATGCAATCTCTACCCACCCGAGCCTATTTTGGCGAAAAGGATTTTCAGCAACTTCTCATTATCCAACGAATGGTGCGGGACCTGGATATGCCGACCGAGATCTGTCCGGTGGAGACCGTGCGTGATCAGGACGGTCTGGCCTTGAGTTCACGCAATGAGAATCTGACCGCGGCACAGCGGGCTATCGCCCCGCGATTGTTGGAGGTTTTGCAGGGCTGTCGGGACGACCTCCTCAGCACTAGACCCGTGGGAGAGGCCCTGTCAGCCGGAAAAGACGCACTGGTTCAAGCCGGATTTGACGGGATTGACTATTTCGATTTTCGCCACGCCGAAACCCTAGCGCTTCTGGATACCCTCGCCGCCCCTTCTCGCCTATTCGTCGCGGCCTGGCTCGGCGATATCAGGCTGATTGACAACATCGCCGTGGCATAAACCCCGGGGCTCAGCGTCGCGTGGATTGGATAATCGGCGGCACGGACTGCAATTCTGCGTCCCAGGGAAAGAGGATCCAGGTGTCCTGGCTGACCTCAGTGATGTAGCTTTCCACCAACGGCCGCCCTGCGGGCTTGGCATAGACCGTGGCGAAATGGGCTTTAGGCAAGAGTTCGCGAACAAGCTGCGCCGTCTGGCCCGTATCGACTAGATCATCGATGATCAGCCAGCCATCTCCGTCACTGTCGACGGTTTTTAAGATTTCCGGCTCCCCGCGCACCTTGTTCTCGCGATAGCTGCGGATGCACACCGTATCAATTAGTCGAATATCCAATTCCCGGGCAATGATCGCGGCGGGAACCAGCCCGCCTCTCGTCACCGCCGCTATGCCGTTCCAGGGTCCGCCGGATACCAGACGCCAAGCGAGCGCCCTCGAATCCCGGTGCAATTGATCCCAGGAAACGGGAAATGTTTTTTGATAACCATCATCATCCAACACGAACTCTCTCCCCATCACCATCGCCGAGACCAACGACGAGCCCGGTCATGCTCAGGCCTTTTCCGGCACGCGCCACACTGCCGTAATTCCGCATACCTTATAAGGGGCCGAAAGTTCTTCGAAAAGCTGAGAATTGACCCGGCGCCTAGCCGTCGCGGCGTCAGACTCTAGGCTCTCAACTCCCTACTTCACCAGTATCAACAAGCTGAACGCCGTTGATACGCCAAGTGCCATCGGGCTGTTGCTCCATCTCGTAAATGGCAATAACGGCCTTGCCATCGGGACCTATGAAACGAACCGCTTGAGCAGTGCGCCCCCCAGCTTGCCGTCCGTCCAGGAACTCAACGACTTGGGGTCGATAAACTGCGCGATAGCCACTTTTGACCATGGCCATAAAGCGTTCCGGAGTTTGAAAAAGGCTCTGAATGTGGGGCGAGGCAAAAGAAAAGGCCTTGGCCCCATCGTCAATTCGAAAGGCCGAAAGCTGCTGTTCGATCACCCGGACGACAGCTTGTTGATCGTCAGGGTCAATAGACTGCGCCGTTTGGGCCAGTGCGCCCTGACCAAACGACAGGATCATGAGGAATAATAGACCAAGTCCCTTCAACATATGCCGCCTCCACCGCCAAGATCGAACAAAAATCGAACCCATCCGCTCAATGCCTTTTTCTAAGGATGGTATCGTAACTTCTGTTTGGCCACTGGAAAATGGACCCGAATACTTAGGCGGGGACCCTCATCTTACAAAAAGATGGATTTCATCTCCCTGAGCATAGGCGGATTGCACTGCGGCCAAGTTGATACGCTCAGGAGGCAATCCCAGGTCGGCCAGGGCCTGCAGGACATCCTCTGCCGAAATTTGCGGCAAGCGGCCCAAACCTGAGATCCCGCTCAAGGAACTTGGCTCAATGAAAAGGAGATCGAAGTTTGCCTGAGGCCGCTGCGCCAGGACCGCACTCACGGCATCCGACAAAGCTGTTTGATAGCCCGGTCCCGCTTCTTCCAAGCGAATGACCGCTACCGGTTTACGTTGCGCGTTTGCGGTCGCCGCCGCAGCAAGACCCGCGCCACCATAGGCCCGCTCGAGAAGCTGCTCGCCGCTGACCGACTCCGCCTCCAAAAAGGCCGCTTGATTGTTGCGGGCCTGGAGGAGAAAGCGGCGAATAACAGCCACGTCCGAGTTGATTGCCACCGACATGCGGCCCGCGACTTGATCGGTTCTGGTCATGTCATTGCGGAGGTCCTCAATGACCGTGCGATCCTCAGCGCTAGTCGCTTCCACCGCTGAGGCGAGCTGTGCCGATTCAGACATGCTCGCCAGCGAAACCCGAGTGGCCGTTAAATCGCCCCTGAGGCGACCAAAACCAGCCAAGGTGCCGTTCAGTTGTTGTAACTGGCCTTGGGCATGTACCCAGGTGGCCGTCGGACCAGGTCGGGGCAGTGGAATGTCTTCCGCCAGCAGATCGCGCAATTGAAGTGTCAAGGTTCGGTAGCTTTCCGCCAGTTGCTGCGCCAGAGTACGCTGACTTTGCAATTGGGCGTCAGCTTGGCGCAGGCGCTGCTGCAGGTTGCCCAGATCGTCCCGCAATCCGATCAAAACCGCATTGCTGCTGTCTCCGGCGGCTGCCAAACTGCTTTGCGGCGGTTGATAGCTGCCAGTCCCCAAGGCAAGGGGGCCAAGCTGGCGGTAACGCGCCACATCTTGCGTATCCAAGATTGCCGCCGCCTCTTCTGATGTCGCCTCAGTTGCAGCACGTTTTGGCGCCTCGCCGGTGATCGAGGGCCACAAGGCATCTTCAGAAAAGGCGCAGCCAGCCAGATTCACTAAAGCAAAAAGGGAAACAACCCGGCTGGCTTGTTTGGCGCGGTTCAGAATTTGCGTGCCGAAGGTCGGTCCCCTATCGGACCGCGCATCGCCCCAACTCGCCAAGCCATTCTGATCTTGATAAGCCTTTTGCCGCATAACCCATACTTCCAAGCGTTCGGGCGCGCGCCAAGTAAAGATTCGACAGACAAAGCCCGCCAATGATTGCGGACACGCACCGGGAATGCGAGTTTAACGGGCTGCTACAGGGCAAAACAAGCCGCAATTCTCACCCACAATCACTTTAGCGTAGGACCAGAATAGGTGCCCGACGAAGATTCGGCTTTGATTAACTGGTGCCGCCCAAACACTCCTGTACACTATTGGAAATGTCCCGGATGAGAAGAAAATACTGATCCGGCCCCGTCGGCTGTGCCGCGCCCAACGGGTCGATCACACCAGCGCGCGCCTGGCTGTTTTCAGTAACCACCGTGACCAGATCAGTCGGAAACTGAGGCTCGGAAAATACGCAATGAGCCCCGCTTTCCTGAACCGTCTCTTTAATCTCGGCAATACGTGCAGCACCCGGCATCACCTCGGGCGAGACCGTAATGGCGCCAAGGGCCTGCATCCCAAAACGATTTTCAAAGTAATGATAAGCGTCGTGAAAGACGACAAAACCCTTGTCATGCACGCCCTCAAGATCCGCCATCACCTCAGCGGTTAGATCATCGAGCTTTTTTAGGGTAGCCGCGCCGTTTGCTTCGTAGAGGTCCTGGTTATCAGGGTCCGCCTGAACCAACGCCCGGGTTATTTCCTCAACCATCTTTTGGGCGTTTTGGGGATCCAGCCAGATGTGCGGATCATCACCATCATGATGATGGGCGTGATCATCGTGGCCTCCATGATCATCGTGGTCCGCATGATCGTCGTGGTCCGCATGATCGTCATGGTCCGCATGATCATCGTGATCCGCATGATCGTCATGGTCCGCATGATCGTCATGGTCCGCATGATCGTCATGGTCCGCATGATCGTCATGGTCCGCATGATCATCGTGGTCCGCATGATCGTCATGGTCCGCATGATCATCGTGGTCCGCATGATCGTCATGGTCCGCATGATCGTCATGGTCCGCATGATCATCGTGAGCTTCAAAGTCCTTAGACTCGCGATAGGCAAGCTTCTCGATACCGGGTGCTTCCAAAAGCTGAACGGACCGCGCGCCGGTCGCAATGTTCTCAACCGGCTTTTCCAAAAACCCTTCCAGTCCCGGGCCGATCCAAAACACCAAGTCGGCCTTTTCGAGCGCGCCTGCTTGGGACGGCGTTAAGGCATAAGTGTGGGGGGAACCACTGCCCGATACGATCAGGGTCGGCTCACCCGCCCCTTCCATGACTGCCGAAACCAGGGAATGCACCGGCCGTATGGAGGTTACAACCTGAACGTCTGCCCGCGCAGATACCGATGCAGAAGCGGCAATGGTCACAATGCCTGTCGCCAAAAGAGTTGCCTTTAGAGTGCTCGTCATTTTTCGCCCCATGGATCTAACGCTTTGC
>JBCCHN010000193.1:0-6623 GCA_039028695.1 Pseudomonadota bacterium | reverse complement strand
ACAACATTGTGCCGGTGCTGATCGGCTCGGCAGAGCAGGGCCACGGCATCACCCGATTGATGAAAGTCCTGCGCCATGAAGGCCCCCATGTGGAGACGACGGCAGATCGCTTGGGCATTCCTTCCGATCCCGAATTGGCGGCCACGGTGGTCAAGACCATTCATGCCGCCCATACGGGTAAGCTGTCAGTATGCCGGGTTTGGCGGGGCACCATTAACGAGGCGCAGACCATCGGCGATGACCGGGCCTCTGGGGTCTACTCCTTGCAAGGCGGCGAGAATAACAAGGTCGGAAAGGCTGAGGCTGGCGATCTCGTGGCACTCGGGCGCATGGATTCGATCCAGACCGGCGATCTCCTGACCTCCAAAGGCCGCGAAGAAGGTGCCGAGATGATGTGGCCGGAGGTAAAGCAACCGGTTTACGCCCTGGCTGTGACACCCCTGCAGCGGCAGGACGAAGTGAAGCTGACTTCGAGCATCGCCCGCTTGGTCGAGGAAGACCAGTCCTTGTCCATGGAACACATTGCCGACACCCATCAGATGCTCATGTGGGGGCAAGGGGAAATTCATTTGAAGATCGCCGTAGAACGCCTCAAGAGCAAATACAACGTGGATGTGGAAACATCTCTGCCGCGGACAGCCTATAAGGAGACGATCCGTAAGGGAACCACGCAGCACTCCCGCTTTAAACGGCAAAGCGGCGGTCATGGCCAATTTGGCGATGTGCAGGTCGAGATTCGGCCGCTGGCCCGCGGAGTGGGCTTTGAGTTTATCGACAAGGTGGTCGGCGGTTCTGTACCGCGCCAATACATCGGGGCCGTTGAGCATGGCACCCGCGAATACTGTGAAAAAGGGCCTCTTGGTTTTCCGGTTGTTGATGTCTCCGTCACCCTGTTCGATGGGCAGCATCACGCTGTGGACAGCTCGGACCAGGCTTTCAAGATCGCCGGACGATTGGCCATGTCCGAGGGCATGCCGAATTGCTACCCGGTGCTGCTTGAACCCATCTATGAGGTGACCATTTCCGTACCCAATGAATACACCAACAAAATCCACAGCTTGGTGAGTGGGCGGCGCGGCCAAATCCTTGGCTTTGAGATGCGTCCCGGTTGGAAAGGATGGGACGATCTAAAATGCACCCTTCCTCAGCAAGAACTCCAGGACCTGATCATTGAGCTTCGGTCCCTGACGGTTGGGGTGGGCAGCTTTACCCAGAAATTCGATCATTTACAGGAATTGACCGGACGCCTCGCCGATCAAGTCGTTCAGGCCCGTAAGGAAGAGCTGGAGGATAGCCGTTAGGCACTCTCACTGCCGATGGCATTTTATTGGGACCGGTTAACCAATTGGAAACTGGCATGGGTCCTATTTTGTGTTAGTGTGACCGCAGAATCAGGGGCCGGAATCTATCCAACCGATGGGAATCGGGTTTTTGGCAGTTGGATCTCGGTGATGTGAATTGTTGTGATTCAGGCCATTAGCCATTTATTCCCAGAGTCGTATCTGGAGGATTCATGCTGATTAAGATCAAAAAAAGTTGGGAGCTTCCCGAGTCCGCTGCTACGGACGAATCCCTTTACATCAACCGGCGCCAGGTGCTCAAAACCATGGCGGTCGGTTCTTTTGCCCTGGGCTCGATCGGCTTGTTGGCTGGTTGTGAGGAGGGGCCCACTCCCGAGGCTCAGGCGGCCAAGCCCGAGCCGGATCCCTCTGCTGGTCTCTATCCTGTTGAGCGAAACGACCGCTATACGATTAAGCGGCCCCTGACTTCGGAAGAGCTGGCGACCACCTACAATAACTATTACGAGTTCGGATCGTCTAAGAACATTTGGCAGGCGGCGCAAGCCTTGAAGATCCGCCCCTGGACCGTGAAGATATCAGGCATGGTCGAAGAGCCTATGGAGATTGACATCGACGATCTCTTGGCCAAGATGCCTTTGGAGGAGCGTCTCTACCGCCATCGCTGTGTTGAGCGCTGGTCCATGACCGTGCCCTGGAGTGGCTTTCCTTTGCGCGCCTTTGTTGAGATGGCGCGGCCCTTGTCGTCCGCCAAATATTTGAAAATGACCACCTTCGAGGATCCCCAAATGGCGCCTGGGCAAAAGGCCAGCTGGTATCCTTGGCCTTATGTGGAAGGCCTTACGATCCCCGAAGCCACCAACGAACTCTCGTTTATCGCTACGGGTCTTTACGGCAAACCCATTCCCCGGCAGAACGGCGCGCCCTTGCGCCTGGTAGCGCCTTGGAAGTACGGCTTCAAATCTGTCAAAAGCATCGTCAACTTCGAATTCACCGATCAACAACCGGTGTCATTTTGGCAAACCATCCTGGGCAATGAATACGGCTTTTGGGCCAATGTGAACCCGGAAGTCCCGCACCCGCGCTGGTCCCAAGCCTATGAACGCCCCCTGGGTACGGACGAAACCGTTCCAACCCAGATTTATAACGGTTACGGCGAATATGTTGCCGATCTCTACAAGGACCTGGTGGACAAGGAAGAGATCTTCATGTGACGTACCGTGCCCCAAGGTCGGGCACGACCACCGGCAGACAAGGTGGTTTGTAATGTGAAAAATCCTCAAGCGCCTGTGGCCTTGGGGTTTTTTCATGCTCCCCTGTGACCCGATTCCTAGTCTCAGCTTCGTCCGTTACATAATCTTTACAGCGTCCTTAAAGCGTCGTTACAGCCGGGTGGCAGTTTCCCTTTCGCACCGGGCCGTTGGGTCGGCGGTGCTGTGTGAAATCGAAAGGGAAGACGAATGATAACCCTAAAAAAGATTGCTTTTTCTGCTGCTGCTTTGGCTATCAGTCTTGGGATGGGCCTGACCGTAGCCTCGGGTGCGCAGGCCAGCGGAAAGCGGTACTATGAAGTAACAGTGCAGAACCTCACCTATGGTCAGCCCATTTCGCCTCCGGTCATTGTGACCCACAAGCAAGGCTTTTCCTTGTTTAACGCAGGAGAAGCAGCCAGCGATGACCTGGCGGCCCTGGCGGAAGACGCCGACAATAGCGGCCTGGTTTCGTTCTTGGAAAGCCAGCGCCGGGTTGCTTCTGTTGCTGTTGGCGCAGGGCCCATTCCTCCCGGTCAGGCCCAGTCGACCATTGTTGAGACCGAAGGCAACGCTAATTTTATCAGCGCAATCGGAATGCTCGTGAATACCAATGACGCCTTTTTTGGCGTTCGACACTTTAGGATCTCGCGTAGCTTCAGGTCGATTCGTACGACCAGAAGCCCAGCGTACGATGCCGGCAGCGAGGCCAATAACGAGGATTGCGGTTTCATCCCCGGTCCGGCTTGTGGCACGCCCTTTGTCAGAGCCACTGACGGAGCCGAAGGGATTATCCATATCCATCGGGGCGTCCACGGTGTGGGCGATTTAGAGCCGAGCATCTATGACTGGCGCAACCCTGCGGTACAGGTGAGCATCCGCCGGGTCGAGCAACCCTAGAGCCATAGAACCACCGGGTGAGTTTTTGGCGGCGATGGGACCGGTTGTTTTCCGACCGGTTTCCCTCGCCGTTGATGCGTTGCAGATGCCCGCCGTGGTTTGTGCGTCATTTTTATGAGTTTGTGATAGAGTAACTGTTACCCATGGAACTGAGGAAACGCCAGGCCGATTTTGCCATGAATTTAGTAGATGAAGCCCAGTCAATACTGATCATCGAAGATGATCCCAATATCGCCTCGTTGGTCGAACGTTATTTGCAGGTCGAGGGTTTTGCGACAACGATAGCCCTCGACGGCCGCAGCGGTTTGGCTCTGGCGGCCCAGGCGCGCCCGCGGCTTGTGGTTTTGGATCTCATGTTGCCCGAATTGGATGGCTGGGAGGTTTGTAGAGAGTTGCGGCGCCGATCAAATGTCCCCGTTTTGATGCTGTCCGCGCGCGAGGATGAAACCGATCGGATCGTCGGCCTGTCGTTGGGGGCGGACGACTATGTGGTCAAGCCCTTTAGCCCGCGCGAATTGGTGGAGCGGGTCAAGGCCATTCTCCGTCGAAGCGAGCGTTGGCATAGCCCAGAACCGGAAGAAAAGGAACAATCACGTTCTTTGCAAATCGGGCCTTTGCGCCTAGAGCCGGAAAAGCACAAGCTTACCCTTAAGGGGCGCTACGTGTCCTTGACGCCGTCGGAATTCAAACTTTTGCATTGCTTGATGGCGGCGCCGGGGCGGGTGTTCTCCCGTGATGAGCTCTTGGACCAGCTCTATGACGATGGTCAGGCCGTGGTGGACCGGGTGGTGGATGTTCATATAGGCAAGCTACGGAAAAAGATCGAACCCGATGTGGCGACGCCGGTATTCGTCGAGACCGTACACGGCATTGGTTACCGCTTCGCGGAACAGCCGTTAAGCGTGCCTTTCGAAGGCTAACCGTGGTGCGGAAACCATGAACAGCATCCTTTGGAAATTCTTGACCATTAACGTTTTCATCGTTGCCGCGGTCATGTTGCTGGTCTGGCTCACCTTCGACTATCTGGCGGCGGACTACTTTTCGGTCTTGATGGAGCAATACAACTTAGACTCGGCTGAAACCAACCAGATGTTTTTGGATTCAGTGCACCGTTATCTGATCAATGCCAGTTTGGGCGGTATCGTCCTGGCTGTTTTGGTCGGGCTTTATTTTACGAGGAGAATCTTGCGGCCCCTGTCCCATGTGACGGCAGTGACGCGTAAGGTGGCCTCGGGAGACTATAAAGCGAGAGTGGGTCTTGAGGGCATGGATGAGGTCGGACAGTTGGCCCGTGCCTTTGACCGCATGGCGGACAGCTTGGAGCGGGTCGAGAGCTTGCGCCAGTCTATGGTGACCGATGTATCACATGAATTGCGGACTCCGCTGACCAATATCCGGGGCTATCTTGAGGGCATGGCTGACGGCGTGGTTAAGCCGAACAAAGAAACCCATGAGATGTTGCAGCGAGAGATTCTTCGACTGGTTCGCCTGGTGGAGGACCTGGGCCGCCTGGCTAAAGCGGACGCCGCAGCCATGGGTCTGAACCATCAACTGGTGAATTTGGAGGATCTTGTTGCCGAGGTGGCAGCCTTGGATGAAGGTCGGGCAGCCCGTCAAAAACTGGAAAGCAAATGGGATTTTGCTGCCGATGCCAAGTCGGTTCTGGCGGATCGGGATAAACTTTTACAAGTCATCCACAATGTTATGGACAACGCTTGGCGTTATGCCAATCAGGGCAGCTTGGTTGAGGTCAAGGCACGCCGTCAAATGTCGGAAATCGTGGTAACTGTTTCCAACCAAGGCCGCGGTATTGCCCAGGACGACCTGCCCTTCATTTTTGAGCGGTTTTATCGTGCCGATAAATCCCGCTCGCGCCAAAGCGGCGGTGCCGGTATCGGTTTGGCCATCGTCAAAGAACTTGTTGAAGCCCATGGCGGCACCGTGGGGGCAGACTGCCAAAACGGTCGAACAAGCATTTGGTTTTCCCTGCCAGCTGCTTGAATGCGCAGTAACTAATTGTTTGCCGGCGATCTTTTTGCAAGACGTTAAAGGCCAAGTGTCAGGAAATACCATATCCAAACCCGGCTGCGCGGGGCTCTATACAAAATCTTTAAATTCCCTTTATGCCCAGCTTACATCCGCTTGGCAGGATAACCCGGTTACCCTGCGGAGTGTGCCTTGCCTTTGGCGCTGCCGCTGGTCGCATGTTTTTGAAGCGGGTCACTTTTGGCCCTCACGACGAACCAAGAAGCAAAAGGGGAATATCATGTCCGACTCACAAAGTAAGAAATGGAAAGCCACCGCCTTGGCGCTCAGTGCCGCCATGGTTATGTCCAGCGGTGTAGCCCTACCGGTTGCTCAGGCTGCCCAGACCGGCATTCAGGTCGCAAGCTGCAATCCCTGCAACCCGTGTAATCCTTGTAATCCGTGCAATCCCTGTGCCGCGACAAACCCCTGTAACCCGTGCAACCCCTGCAATCCGTGCGCGGCACAATAAAAGGGCCCCTGCTCTGAATTCTTAAAAGCAAAAAATAACGGAATGTGTCTCAGCGCGCTGACGTGACCCTCGACTCCGGCCCCTTTTTGTTCGGGGGCCGCGTCGGCCGCTACTTTTTTGCCCTTGCGGGACCGACTTGGAAGCTTTGCTCGGACTCCGACCCCCTTTAAGCCGCCCACCGGCCTGGGAGGCGCTGTTACTTTTCCCTGGACATGGCGGAATCGACGTCAAACATAGGGTCTTAGATGGGCCCCCGATTCGTTTTGCCCTCGCGGCTTTGGAGCCTCGCGATGGCGACGAGAGGGTTGCCCTGCTTCGAGACAGGTAAAAAGGCTTTCGACCATGCAAATGTTCAAAAAATTTATCGCTGCCGCCGCTCTGTCCTTGGCGGTCGCCCCCCTTGTTTCTGGCACTGCCCAAGCCACCGAGGAACAGGACCGGGTCGACCAGGCCCGCATTACGGTGACCAACTTCACCAATGACGAAAACATGGGCATCATGCGCGAACTTCTCGCCAAGGCGCGGGGTGTCGTGATTGTCCCACAGCTTCTCAAGGCGGGATTTTTCATCGGCGGCTCGGGTGGCAGCGGCGTGCTGCTTTCTTATGATCCGGGCAGTAATTCCTGGAGTTCTCCATCCTTTTTGACCATGGGTAGCGGCAGCTTGGGCCTGCAAATT
>JBCCHN010000192.1:0-6687 GCA_039028695.1 Pseudomonadota bacterium | reverse complement strand
CGGTGTCCGAGGTGGATTGAAAAATTGAGCCAGTGCGAATCAACTGCTCGCGCAGCTGGCGAGCGTTGGTCAGGTTTCCGTTATGGGCGAGGGCAAATCCCCCACAATCCAACTCGGCAAAAAGAGGCTGGACATTGCGCAAAGCACCGTCGCCGCTGGTGGCGTAGCGGGTGTGCCCGATCGCCGAGTTCCCGGACAACTTTTGCATCACCGCTTGGCTGGAAAAGATGTCGCCGACCTGGCCCAAGTTGCGATGGGCGTGGAATTGGGCGCCGTCGAAACTGACGATACCGGCAGCCTCTTGGCCTCTGTGCTGCAGGGCATGGAGACCAAGGGCCGCATGGGCCGCCGCGTCATCGTGCCCAAAAATGCCGAAGACACCGCACTCTTCGCGAAATTTATCCGCTTCCAGGTCGGCCTCGGAGTCCTCCCCGGATGGATGATCAAAGGGGTTGGTGGTGATCATTGATCAGTGGCTCCGTCTGCCTCGGATTCGTCGGAAAGATCTTCAATGGCCCGCTGAAGGGCGCCCCGCATGTCGTTGTTATACTCAGGCTCTTGCCCCGTTGCACCGTTTTTCGGTAAGGCGCTGTTCAGGTCGTCGAAGGCTTTGTTGAGGTCTTCCACCTGACCTGCCCTATCCTTCACCAAATCAAGGGTTTCCTGGGTGCGCACGGCCAAATCCGCCGGCGCAAGGGATAGCAAAACGCTGCTTCCGGCCGCCACTAAAGGAAGGGTTTTAGCTTCCTGAACCGACTCGGGCCAGTCCTCCCTGGGAATGAACAGGGCCAGGACCATCCAGGCTAGGCATACCAAAACCGCGCCCCGGACAAAGCCGAACAGGAGGCCGAGGGTTCGATCCAGGGGACCAAGGCCGCTTTGTTGCACTTGGCGGGCCAAAAGTCGAGTAATCAAGGAAAAGACCACTAAAGCGACAATGAAGGTCACAACGCCTGCGGTCCACTCGGCAATCAGTTTCACCGAAATAATCTGGCTAGCAAGCTCGGTGGCATAGGGAAAGCTGTAAAGCGTTACAAAGGTGGCCCCAACCCATGAGCCGACGGCCAGCACTTCATGTACCAGGCCCCTCAAGAACGAAAAGAGGCCAGAAATGACGATCACGATAATAATGATCAGGTCGGTTACATTGATTGGCAAACTGTCCATGGGCCTACTTTGACCATCGCCTATGAAGATGCGGGATTGGAAAAGCGATCCACCAACTGACGTAAATGTTCCAATTCATCCAGCCGAAAATCTGCCGACGCCCGATTTTTTCCCTCCCGACGACGGTTAGGAGGCAGTATTGCACCGTGAAAGCCCAATTTTTGTGCCTCCTTAAGCCGGGCAATCTGTTGGCCGACCGGTCGAATCTCGCCAGATAGGCCAATTTCACCGAAAATCACATGATCCTCCGGCACTGGATGGCCACTTGCGGCGGAGACCAAAGCGGCGGCAACCGCCAAATCCGCGGCTGGTTCACCGATGCGTAGCCCGCCAGCCACGTTCAAATACACCTCTTGACCGGCCAAGACCATACCGCATCTTGCTTCAAGCACGGCCAATACCATCGCTAGGCGGGCCGAGTCCCATCCGACCACCGCTCGGCGCGGCGTGGCCAGGGGGGAGGGGCACACCAGAGCCTGGACCTCCACTAAGACGGGGCGCGAGCCTTCGATGCCGGCGAAGACAGCCGCGCCGGGGATCTGGCGGCCGCCACGCTCCGCCAAAAAGAGCTCGGACGGGTTGGCGACCTCGCGCAGGCCGTCGTCGGACATCTCGAACACGCCAATTTCATCGGTCGGGCCGAAGCGGTTCTTCACCGCCCGCAGGATGCGGAATTGGTGCCCCCGTTCCCCTTCAAAGGTGAGTACCGCGTCGACCATGTGTTCCAACACCTTGGGGCCGGCGATCATACCGTCCTTGGTGACATGCCCCACCAGCAAAAGGGTGATGCCCCTGGCTTTTGCCACTCGGATAAGGGCTTGGGCGCTGGCCCGCACTTGCGAGACGGTGCCCGGGGCCGACTCGAGGGAATCCACATACATGGTTTGGATGGAATCGATCACCACGACCTTGGGGCAGTCGGGACGATCCAGGCTTGCGATGATATCGCGAACCGACGTGCCGGCAGCCAACTCCACTTGGGATTTGGCCAGGCCCATGCGCTGGGCGCGGAGGCGGACCTGATCCACGGATTCCTCGCCGGAAACATAAGCACACCGAGGCCCTAACGCCCCATCCATGGCCATGATCCCCAGACTTTGCAGCAAGAGCGTCGATTTGCCGATGCCCGGATCACCGCCCACCAAAATGGCCGATCCCGCAACCAGGCCGCCTCCGCAAACCCGGTCTAATTCGGCAACTTTTGAAGACAAGCGGGGCGGCGGCTGGGTGGGACCGTCCAATGTGGTAAAGGCCATGGCAGTGCCGGTCCGGGTTTTGCTTTTGCCTGATCCGCTGCTGAGGCCGCCCGGAGCAGCAGCCTCCACAACCTCCTCAACCATGGAATTCCATTCACCACAGCCCTCGCAGCGTCCGGCCCACTTGGCATATGAGGCCCCGCAGGACTGGCAAACATAACGACTTTGTGTGCGGGCCAAGGCTTAGGGGGTCCTAAAAAATTCAAACGACTAGGAGCTCAGGCTCAGGCCGATATAGCTAGGGTGCCTGCACCTGCATTTCCATGGGGCCATCGGCCAAACCGTGGATAAACTGGTTCACGATGGCGTTGCCGGAGGAGTCGATCTGATCCGTCGGCCCCATCCAAATGATTTTGCCTTGATAAAGCATGGCGATGCGGTCGGAAATGCGGCGGGCACTGGCCATGTCATGGGTGATCGAAAGAGCGGTCGCGCCGAGGGTCTTGACGCAGCTGACGATCAAACGGTCGATCACATCGCCCATAATGGGATCCAAACCGGTGGTCGGCTCGTCGAAAAAAATAATCTCAGGCTCCGTGGCGATGGCCCGGGCCAGGCCGACCCGTTTGCGCATGCCGCCGGAAAGCTCGGCGGGAGACAAGCCCGCCACCTCCTCGTCCAGGCCCACCGCAGCCAGCTTGTCCAAAGCAATGGGCTTGGCTTCCCGTCTAGACATCTTCTCCCCTTGGGTGAGACCGAAGGCCACATTTTCCCAGACCGAGAGGGAATCAAACAGCGCCGCATTCTGAAACAGCATGCCAAATTTTCGGCGAATCCGCTCCAACTCGTGGCCGTACAGCCCGACCACTTCTTCACCGTCCACCTTGATGGAGCCAGCATCGGGGTGCAAAAGGCCCAAAATGCACTTTAATAGCACCGATTTGCCCGTTCCCGACCCGCCGATGACCAGCACGGACTCGCCCGGCCAGACATCCAGGTCCACACCGTCCAGCACCTGTTTGGGCCCAAAGGCCTTGCACAGCCCGCGGATCTGAATTTTGGGAACGTCGCTGGTTGGGGTTTCGCTCATCGGGAAAAGAACAGCTCGGTGATGAGATAGTTGAAGCACAAGATGAGGATCGAGGCCGACACCACAGAATTTGTGGTGGCCGCGCCGACGCCCTGGGCGCCGCCACGGGAGTTATAGCCGTGATAACAGCCCATCAAGGTGACCACAAAACCGAAAACGGCCGCTTTGACCAGTCCGGAAAAAACATCCTGGAACTGCATGAATTCAATAGTATTTTTGATATAGATCGCGGGATTAAAACCGAGCTTGTGGACCGATACCAAATAGCCGCCGAAAACCCCGATGATATCGGCCACAACCACCAATAGGGGCAGCATGGTCATGCCCGCCAGGATGCGCGGTGCAATCAGGTACTTGAATGGATTGGTGGCTAGGGTGTTTAGGGCATCGATTTGCTCGGTGACCCGCATAGTTCCGATTTCAGCGGCCATAGCCGCACCGACCCTCCCGGCGACCATCAATCCGGCCAGCACCGGTCCCAGCTCTCGGGTGATAGAGACGATGACCACGTTGGGGATCGCGCTTTCGGCTGAAAAGCGCGCAAAACCCGTGTAGCTCTGAAGGGCGAGCACCATGCCGGTAAAAATGGCGGTAAGGCCCACAACGGGCAGGGAATAATAACCGATCTCGACCATTTGGCGCAGAAGCAGCCGCGGATAGAAAGGCGGCCGCAAGCAATGCCAAACTGCCGTTATGGTAAAGATGGCCAGGCGCCCCGCGGCGGCCAAAAAGCCCAGAAAGGTTCGCCCAATGGTGGGAAGAATAATCAAATTTTTCATATCTTTGCCGCGATGTAGTGGCGGTGCAGGCGCGCGCCCAGCCGGGTCAGAATTTCATAAGGAATGGTGCCTGCCTGGCGGGCAAGCTGGTCTAGACCGTCATCCGGCCCGATGAAATCAACGAAGAGGCCGGGCTGGGCGTGGTTCTCAGGTAGGCTGGAGATGTCCAGGGTAACCAGATCCATTGATACGCGTCCAACGACTGGAACTTGATGGCCTCTAATCCAGGCGTTGGCTCGGTTGGAAAGGGAGCGCATGAAGCCGTCCGCATAACCCAGAACCACGGTCGCCAGGCGCGCCCGATCCGTTAGGCGGTGAGTGGCGCCGTAGCCGACAGATTTGGAGGCCTTTACCTCGCGGACCTGCAAAATCTTGCCGCGCAAGCGAACGACCGGCGCCATGGGATTGCGGGGAGGGTTATTTGGTGAGGCTGCGCCGCTTAATGGATTGCCGCCGTAGAGCGCGATACCCGGCCTGGCCATGTCGAAGTGATAATGCGGTCCCAGCAGAACTCCAGCTGAATTGGCGATGGAGAGCGGGGCAGGGGGAAGCTGCCGGGCCAGATCTTTAAAGTGCGTCAGTTGAGCCTCATTTAGAGCATGATCCGGATCGTCGGCGCAGGCTAGATGGCTCATGATCGCCCGTACATCCAACCTATTCAACGGCGTCGCGTCTTTTATCAGCTCTTCGATTTCGTCGTCAGGCAGGCCCAGGCGAGCCATGCCCGTATCCAGGTGGATCGTGCAAGGCAAGGACGTGCCTTGGCGTTCGGCTTGCGCGGCCCAAGACCTGATCTGCGCTAAGCTGTTCAATACCGGGCAAAGGCCGTGGTCGATGAAATCCTTTTCACTGCCGGGTCCAAGGCCATTCAAAATGAAAATACGAAAATTCCTGCCGGTGGGCGTGAGTGCCATCCGCAGGGAGATCCCTTCCTCCAGGCTGGCGACAAAAAAGCTTTCGGCTCCGGCGCGGGCCAAGGCTGGCGCCACGATGCTTGCGCCCAGGCCATAGGCGTCAGCTTTGACCGCGGCGGCCAACGTCTTGCCACGAAAAATCGATAAGAGCTGCCGGTAGTTCTCGACAATCTTGCCTAAGTCGATAGTGATAAGTGCATCGGCTTTGGGCAACGCGTCTTTACCGACTGCGCTGGCGTCATCTAAATCCTGAGCCCCATCGCTTGCCGCGGCGATGTCAGAGGGTGGTTTTCTGATGCCGGAATCAGCCAGGATTCATCCCTTTCCGCGTAATTGAATAGAGAAGATTTGCTTAAACTTCCGACCGCGAGGGATGATCGGAGCATCCCAACAGGGTGAGCATTCAATAGTGATCGGGCACCCGCTCTTCAAGGACCAAATCGCTAAAGGAAGTGGTGTCACCATCGAAGGCAAATTTACGGATGCCGATGGGTCCATGGCGCTGCTTGGCCACGATGACTTCGGCGATTCCGTAAACCTTTTCGCAGCGTTCTTGCCACTTGGCATAGCGCTCATGAAATTTGTCGTCGTTTTCATCGTCCCGCGGTGTGGGTTCGGCCCGCTCGGCATAGTATTGGTCACGGTATACGAACATGACCACATCAGCGTCTTGCTCGATTGACCCGGATTCGCGCAAGTCCGAAAGCTGAGGGCGCTTATCCTCGCGCTGTTCCACCTGTCGCGAGAGCTGGGAGAGAGCGATCACGGGGACGTCCAAATCCTTGGCCACGGCTTTGAGGCCGCGCGTGATCTCGGAGACCTCTTGCACGCGGTTGTCCGTGCGTTTTCCGGCCGGGGCCTGCATCAGTTGCAAGTAGTCAACGACAACCAAACTCAAACCCTGTTGGCGCTTGAGGCGTCTGGCCCGCGTGCGCAACTGACTGACGGAAATGGCCGGCGTGTCGTCAACAAAGAGGGGGACCTCGTAAAGCTCCCGACTGGCGTCAAAAATGGCGTCGTAATCTCCGTCACTGATTTCGCCTTTTCGCATAGCGTCCGACCGCACCCGAGAGCGCTCGGATAGGATACGCGTGGCCAACTGCTCAGACGACATTTCCAGGGAAAAGAAGGCTACTACCTCATTGATTTCAATGGGATTTCCGTCTGGATCCCGTTCGAGCCGTGGATTATTGGCCGCATGAAAGGCGATATTGGTTGCCAAGGCGGTTTTACCCATAGAGGGACGGCCGGCCAAAATGATCAGGTCCGACCGGTGCAGCCCGCCCAAAAGCTTGTCCAAGTCCGTCAAACCGGTGGAGACGCCGGCGAGTTGACCTTCCCGGCGGAAGGCCGCTTCGGTCATATTGACGGATTCGATGACCGCTTGCTTGAAGGGCGCTAGGCCGCCTTCGGTCTGGCCCGCCTCGGCCAGTTTATAAAGTCGTTCCTCTGCCGATTCGATGACGTCGCGGGCGCCCACATCGAGATCCTGCTCGAAGGACTCATTGACGACGTCCTCGCCCAGGCCGATGAGTTGGCGG
>JBCCHN010000191.1:0-6748 GCA_039028695.1 Pseudomonadota bacterium | reverse complement strand
TTTCGGCCGATCCGGTGCGGGCAAGTCCACCTTGATCAACCTCATTGCCGGACTGATGCGGCCGGATTCAGGTCACATCACCATTGAGGGACGGCAGCTTTTTGACTCTCAGAAGAAAATCGACATCGCGCCGGACAAACGCCGCATCGGCTACGTCTTTCAAGAGGCTCGCCTGCTTCCCCACCTGTCTGTGCGCCGCAATCTCTTATATGGGTACCGGAGAACACCGGTGTCAGAGCGGAAGATTCACTTGGATCAAGTCGTCTCTCTTTTGGGGTTGGACTTTCTCATGGAGCGGGCGACGGGCACCCTCTCTGGCGGAGAAAAGCAACGGGTTGCCCTGGGACGGGCCCTCCTCACCACACCACGTCTTTTGCTGATGGATGAGCCCCTCGCCTCTCTGGATCAGCCTCGCAAAGATGAAATTATGCCCTTCATCGAAAAGTTGAGGTCTGATCTGGCCTTGCCGATTATCTATGTGAGCCATGCCATGCCGGAAATCATTCGCCTGGCCGATACGATGGTTCTGGTCTCGGCAGGAAGGGTGGAAGCCATGGGGACCGTGCCCGAGTTGACAAGCCGCATCGACCTTCAGCCTTTAACCGGCCGCTTTGAAGCCGGCGCCGTCTTGCATGCCCAAGTTAAGGGTCACGATCCAGAATTCGCCCTCACGACCCTCACATTCTCGGGCGGAAGGCTTTTTGTCCCGCTTGTTGATCTGGACATCGGCTTACCCGTCCGCTTAAGGATTCGAGCGCGCGACGTCTCTCTCGCCACCAAGGCGCCCGATCACATCTCCATCAGCAACCAGATTGGCGCGCGTATCGTAGAGGTCCAAGGGGATGACGGTCCTTATATGGATCTGCGGCTGCAAACCGGCGAAGATACCTTGTGGGCACGAATCACCCGCCGCGCTTGGTCCGAGCTGGGGCTTGCGCCCGGCCTGGAAGTGATTGCCCTCATCAAAGCGGTGGCGATTGACCGGCAAAGCCTTGGCCCACGTCCCGCCAAGGACTGATGAGAATCATCCTTATATTCAATTTATTTTAAATACTCTTTTCTCATTATAATCAATATTTTGAGATAATTTTTTTATTTAAACTATTGGCAAGAAAGGCCTGTCATCTTGCGGTTGTCGCGCTCTGAACCGGAGCGTTCGTACTGCGAAGCGAGCCCCGTCGCACCCTTGCGATCCCCCTTGCGGCGGGGCTTTTCGTCCGCCTTATCGGCCCTTTCCTCTTTTCTTGCGAAGCGTTCTGTGGAACTTTATTGAAGTCTACGGTATAGACGATTGTTTCCATTTGGTTTTTTGGCCGGAAATATGAATGAGCTTCAAAAAAGCGCGCTTAATTTTCTGACGATGCCAAGGGCCGTTATTTTCTCGGTCTTTTTTTTGGTCTGTGGACTTTCTCCCGCTTTGGGAACGCCGATGAACTCGTGGGAACATCGGTGCTTCGCTAACGATACGGGAGAGGATAAAATTTGCGCCACAGAACTGCATGCGCGCGAAAATGGCCAGGAACTGGTTCTCTAT
Organism: Pseudomonadota bacterium; assembly: GCA_039028695.1. Taxonomy (GTDB): domain Bacteria; phylum Pseudomonadota; class Alphaproteobacteria; order Kiloniellales; family Kiloniellaceae; genus JANQKX01. The sequence goes on along the minus strand of JBCCHN010000191.1, from coordinate 5,214 downwards.
TTTGCGCGTGGCAAGACCGGCCCCGTCCCGCTGGTGGCCCAGGGCCAAGTAGGCGAATACCGCGAGATGACCATACGGGTGGATGATTTAGACCCGGTTCCAGCGGACCACTGTCAGAAGGCCTTTTGCTATTATGAAAAGGAAAAATCTCATCAGTTGATCCGCCAATTCAAGCGAGGTCGGATCGCCCAGATTCTGATTGAAGATCAAAAAAGCGGCGTTTTGTTCCAAACCGAAATTACTTTAATGGGCTTTTCCGCAGCATTTGGCATGTACTAAAGGTTTAAAAAATATATAGAATTCTTGAGCCCAATTCGGGCAGGTTTTTTTTATTCTGATCCGCTTGTTTTTCTTAATATTATATTAACTGGTTCCTCCTAGAGTTGCCTGTGACAGCGTTCCTGTCCTCACTGAAAGCTGTCACTTTCATGGAAAGTGCCGAGAAGGCCCCGCAAGTCCATCGCGGGGCCTTCTTTTTTGTTCACGGCCCAAGCTTGACCGTGGAATCTAATCCGGCCAGTGAGCGAGATGCTCATAGGACCCTAAAGCACTTCATTCCGTCCTGTGTCCCGCCTTATCCAAAACAGCCCTGAGAAGGACCTGGCCGCCGGCGGTAACCCACTCGGGTTTGGCGTCCTCCACCTCGTTATGACTGATGCCGTCAATGCAGGGGATAAAAATCATGGAAGTGGGCGCCACGTTTGCCAGATAGCAGGCATCATGGCCCGCACCGGAAACCATATCCCTCATGGGATAGCCGCATTCTTCGCTCGCCGCTCGAACCGCGGCAATGCAGCTATCATCAAAATGAATGGGGGCATAGGAAAAGATCTGTTCCAGCTCGATCTCTAAACCGATTTCGACAGCAATCTCGTCAACGCCGGATCTGATCGCCTGGTCCATGGCCGCGAGTGTTTCATCGTTGGGATTGCGTATGTCGATGGTCAAAAAGACCTTCCCCGGTATCACATTGCGTGAATTGGGGTGCACATTGAGCATGCCGCAGGTCGCACAGGCATTGGGTGCGTTATCCAGACCAACCTTATTGACCAATTGCACGATCTTCGCGGCCCCCAGCAGAGCGTCCTTGCGCAAAGGCATGGGGGTTGGCCCAGCATGGGACTCAACTCCTGTGATGTTCACCTCGTACCAGCGCTGGCCTTGGGCATCGGTGACCACACCGATGGGTTTTTCCTCGTTCTCGAGGATTGGGCCTTGTTCGATATGAGCTTCGAAATAAGCATGTACATCCCGACCGCCCACTTCGTCTTTGCCTGCATAGCCAATCCGAGCCAGTTCCTCACCCATTGTCTTGCCATCTTCGTCCGCACGGGACAGGCCATATTCCAGATCAAAGACGCCGCCGAAGACCCCGGAGGAAACCATGGCTGGTGCAAAGCGCGAGCCCTCTTCATTGGTCCAGACGGCAACCTCGATCGGACGCTCGGTCTCATATCCCAAATCGTTGAGAGTGCGAACCACCTCGAGCCCGGAAAGTACGCCATATACCCCATCAAAACGCCCACCGGTGGGCTGAGTGTCCAAATGGCTTCCGGTGATAACCGGCGCCAAATCGTTATTGCGTCCGGCGCGGCGCGCAAAGATATTGCCCATCTTGTCCACACGAATGGTGCATCCCGCGTCCTCGCACCAGCGCACAAAAAGGTCACGACCCTCTTTGTCCAGATCGGTCAGCGCCAAACGACAGCAGCCCCCCTTCTCGGTAGCGCCGATCTTCGCCATCTCCATGAGAGAGTCCCACAGGCGCCCACCATCAATTGAAAGGTTTTTGCTTTCCTTCATAGACCTAAACTCCCGTACCGTTCTCAGTTCTCCGGCGTATTAAGCCGTTTGTCCGCTAAAAAGTCGACCTTGGACTCTTCGCCGCCCAGGCTCAGCGTCACCTCGCGTGGCGGCCCTTGGGCAATGACATCCCCACGCCGAATGACCCACAAACGATTAGCCCGCAGGCGGATGGCTTCAATGGTATCGCGGGCCTGCAAAACGACGAAATCCGCGTGGCAACCGGGCTCGAGACCATAGCCATCCAAATGCATGATCTGGGCAGAGCGATGTGTCGCGCAGGCAAAGATCTCCCGCATTTCGGCACGGCCCGTCATTTGGCCTACGTGCAGGGCCATATGAGCCACTTCCAACATGTCATGGCTGCCCAGACTGTACCAGGGATCCATCACGCAATCGTGGCCAAGCCCCACGTTGATCCCTGCCGCCAAAAGCTCCTTTATCCTGGTCATGCCTCGGCGTTTGGGATAGCTGTCGTGGCGGCCCTGAATGGCAATATTGATCAGGGGATTGGCGATGGCCGAAAGCCCCGCCTCACGCATCAAAGGCTGAAGCTTGCTCACATAATAATTGTCCATGGAATGCATGGATGTCAGATGAGATCCGGTCACCCGCCCTTGCAATCCCAGGCGCTGGCTTTCAAAGGCCAGGCTTTCCACGTGGCGTGACAAGGGGTCGTCGGTTTCGTCGCAATGCAGATCCACCAGCAATCCCCGCTCGGCCGCCAGTTCACAGAGCGTTTTTACCGAGGCGGCTCCCTCAGCCATGGTACGTTCGAAATGAGGGATGCCGCCCACTACTTCCACCCCCATGTCCAAAGCCCGCCGCAGATTTTCCGCCGCACCGGCGTCTCGGAAGTAGCCATTCTGGGGAAAAGCGACCAGCTGCACGTCGATCCAGGGTCGCATCTCGTCCCGCAATTCCAGCAGCGCTTCAACCGCCGCCAGTGATGGGTCGGCCACATCCACGTGGCTGCGGATCGCCAAACAGCCCTGCGCGATGGCCCAGCGGCATTGCTCGCCGGCCCGTTTTTTCACATCTTCGACAGTGATTAATGGCTGTTGCTCGGCCCAGATTTGGATGCCCTCCAATAAGGTGCCGCTTTCATTGAAACGGGGCCGCCCCAAGCTCAAGGTCGCATCCAGGTGAAAATGGGGATCCACGAAGGGCGGCGTCACAAGGTAACCGGCGGCATCGATTTCCTGGCCAGCCTGCGCCCGCAGGCGGGGTTCAATCACGGCGATACGCTGGTCCTGCACACCTATATCCACACCAGCCCGGCCATCGGGTAGAGTCGCGTTTCGAATGATCAAATCAAGCATGCTGGACACTTTCTTCAAGAAGAAAAAATGGCACTTTAGCTAAATACGCTCCCCTCGGCGGAAGGGCACCAGAAGCGCTTTTGGGTAGTTGGCCCGCCGGGATACGGTGATCATAGCCGCAATGGAAAGAAGATACGGCAGCATCAGGAAAAACTGATAGGGAATAAAAGCACCGGCCAATTGTTGTGCTCGCACTTGAAGGGCGTCCAGACCGGCGAACAGTAAGGCACCCAGCAACGCTTTGCCGGGCCGCCAAGACGCGAAGATGACCAGGGCCACGCATATCCAACCCCGGCCGTTGGTCATGCCGAAATAAAAGGCATCAAAGGCCGACATGGTCAAAAAAGCGCCGCCGACGGCCATTAAACCGCTACCCACCATCACCGCGCCGGTACGGACCGCCAATACGTCGATGCCTTGAGCTTCCACCGCGGCCGGATTTTCGCCCGCCATGCGCAGGGCCAGGCCGAGCGGCGTGCGATAGAGCACATACCACACCAGAGGCACAATCATCAGTGCCAGATAGGTCAAAGGAGTCTGATTGAAAAAGGCCTCACCGATGAAAGGGAGATCGGACAGGAAGGGTATTGCTACTTCATCAAAAGGCACGATTTTTGGCGGCGTCGTGGCGGACGGCAAGAGCATACGGAAGATGTAGGCGCTGAGCGCCGTCGCTAAGAGGGTAATGCCAATTCCGGTGACATGTTGCGAGAGACTCCAATAGACCGTGAATAAGGAATGCAAAAGGCCGAAGATCATGCCGACGAAGGCGGCAAAGAGAACGCCGCCCCATAGGCCGCCGCCCTGAAAGACCCACATCCAGCCGGCCATGGCCCCCATGGTCATGATCCCCTCAATACCCAAGTTCAAGACCCCGGCCCGCTCACAGATCAACTCGCCCAGTGTACCGAAGATCAAGGGACTGACGATCCTAAGTGTCGCGGCCCAAAAGCCAGCGGTGGCAAGGATTTCCATTAGGTCTATCATCTTTTGCCCCTAGCCCCGCCGGACCCGATATCGCACCAACATGACGCTGAGAAGGACCAGCAACATGGAGACCGCCACCATCACATCGGCGATATAAGTGGGGATCTCCACGGCCCGACTCATGGAATCCGCGCCGACGAAAACACCAGAGAGGAAAATGGCCGCCGCCACCACGCCCAAGGGATGGAGTTGGGCCAACATGGCCACGGCGATGCCTGCGTAACCAAAACCAGGGGAAAGATCCAAGGTCAGATAGCCTTTCAGGCCGGTTACTTCCATGACGCCTGCCAGACCCGCCAAACCGCCGCTGATCATGGCGGTACGCAGGACCGTTTTATCGATGGAGATGCCGGCAAAAGACGCAGCCGTAGGATTGTGACCGACGGCCCGGATTTCAAAGCCCCAAACGGTAAAGCTCATGACCGCCCAGATAACCGCCGCGATAATCAGGGCAAAGATAAAGCCCAGATGCAGGCGGGTCTTGTCCAAGAGTTCGGGCAAGGTACCGTTGTCGATGATGGGTGCGGCCTGAGGCCAGCCAAGTGAATAGGGATCTTTCCACGGTCCTTCGAGGAGGTAGCTGACCAGAAGGAGAATCACAAAATTCAGCAACAAGGTGGTGACAACCTCGTCCACCTTCATCTTGCTTTTGAGAATCACCGGCACGTAAAGGGCCAGTCCCCCTGCCACGGCCCCGGCAATCATTAAAAGGGGCACCATCAAAAGAGCAGGCAGCTCGATTAGACCCGTGCCAAGCCAGGTAACCGCCAAGGCACCGCAATAGAGTTGCCCCTCGGCACCGATATTCCAGAACCTTGCCCGGAAGGCGACGGCAGCCGCTAGCCCGGTAAGAATGAGCGGCGTCGCCCTGGTCAGGGTCTCACTGATCGCAAATTTGGAACCAAAGGCTCCTTTCAGCAAAAAACCATAGGCTTCAAGGACAGACTCACCGGTCCAAAGAATCAGAAATGAACAGAGGGCAAAGGCCGCGGCCACCGCCACAATTGGCGCGCTGCCGGCCAGCCATAGGGGCACGTTTTCTCTGGGCTCCAATTGCATGACCTGTCCTGTCCCGGCCCCTTATCTCACCCTTATGCCGCGG
>JBCCHN010000190.1:0-6944 GCA_039028695.1 Pseudomonadota bacterium | reverse complement strand
TCACTGAGGCAGGATCTACACTGACATCGAGGTCAGGGTCCGAATTTTCAGCAATGTCCACGGAACCGTCGGAAGGTGCAACATCAGGATTCACTGAGGCAGGATCTACACTGACATCGGGGTCAGGGTCCGAATTTTCAGCAATGTCCACGGAACCGTCGGAAGGTGCAACATCAGGATTCACTGAGGCAGGATCTACACTGACATCGAGGTCAGGGTCCGGAGAGTCCTTAGTAGGAGGTATGTGTTTTTTAGACAATTTTGCAATTTCAGGAAGCTTTTGCTCAACTATGTATTTGGCGTTTGAAAATCTAGAGTTTCCGAAATCAGGTTGGTACATGCCATACTCGCTAAGTGATTTAGCGCACGGATGATCATCGTCCAGCCGATCTTTGGTCGAAAACAATGGAATACGAATGGCCTGACTATCACCAGACACGGAAACGGTTCCGAATGCTGGTTTGCTTCTAATTCGGTGCGTGCTTCGCAAGTTAAATTGTGTATTCCAATCCCAGCCCGCCGAAGCCAATAATGATTTCAATTCCGCCCCAAGAGCTCCCCAATCGTTTTCAGTGTTGTATGCACAATTTCTTAAACCGAAATCTTCAAGTGAAATCGCCGGTCCAGAATCGTAAAAAAACGACCTGTAACATATGGGCACATGAATCAGATGCCCTCTGTTTGCTATGTTTCGATCGTTTGTTTTCCTATTTTGTGACACCTCATGTGATGTTCCCAACAAGTGGGCTACCTCATGCATAAGGGTAGATTGTTTATTAACTCCATCCTTGGTGAGAAAAGCAATCGACCCAAAGTTACCTGCGCCTATAGACGAGGCAACCCCATCAACACCCGATATTTCCAACTCAGCAGATAGATACACGACAATATCCGCTTTGTTGGTTAGCTGTGCTTCCCGAATTTTTTTGTACAATTCATTGGCAGAAAGAGATTTTTCACAGTCTGCGTCTTTGGAACTTAAGCTACAATCAGCAATTCTTTTTAGTAAATCGTCTTCAAACAATCTCACTTGGCTGCCAAAAACTTCATAAACATTAAGCGTTTGATGCGCCAACTGGATATTACTTGTATCGATATTGCTTAACTGAAAAGTCCTGTAAAAGAAATTGATTGCACCTGTCAAACCATTCGGTCTAAAGGACTTTGGTCGGACAAGCAAAACAACAAAATCTTCATGACTGTTTTTTTTTGTTTTTTCATTTGTAGTAGTTGCTGCAATGGAAAAACTCTCATGTATAGGGTGTTTTCCAGGTGCCTCGGTCTCTCCACAAAACTGTCTTAATGGTACAGCACTAAAGCTTCCAATCGCAAAAGCATTGTCTTTTGGACCTTCGCTGAAAAAAGAATCGACGATCGAAGGTTTGTAAATTGAATAGCTAAATAACTGAAATTCCTCATTAATCAACTGTATTGCATGGTACGCTTCCCCGACAGTAAAACTAAAATCAAGCAATGATGAAACATTGCCGTGTTTTTTGGAGTACGATGCAGAAACGTCCAGGCCCTTTTCACGATCTATAAAGTTCAAAAAAATTTCTTCTCCGAGAATAGACTGTGTTGTCCAATAGTCGATATTTACCAGATTTTCGTCGGCAATTTTTAATTCTGTGCGCCCTACTTTTTGTTCGAGCTCTCTAATCTCTGTCAAGAAATTCTCGATATTGGCGGGTTGTATGAACGATACGAAGTTCTTGCTGCCAGTAATAGCATCTTTCAAAGGCTCTTTGTCCTTAAAGACGGCATTCTCGGTGGCTTTATCCGCGACGACGAATTCAAGTTTGACCCGGCTCGGAGCAACAAATCCAATGTCGATTTCTTCGTCAGAAAATTTACTTTGTAAGTAAATCCAGGCCCATTTTCCCAGCGGCGCTTCCCAAACAACTTGATCATACAATCTTAGCTTTGGGTCCGCATTATCTTCCAAAAGTTCAATAGCTGTGTCTTGATTTCTTTTTTCATCAACTATGATGGAAAATGGTATAAACATTGATACCAAAAGAAACATGGCAGCAATTATAAGAGTAAATTTTAGACGCGGTTTGGTGCCAAGCTTTTTGAGCGCGAAGTTCCACGTTTTGCCAACAGAACCGCTGTTTTCACCAGTGTTTGAGCCATTTCCATTCATTGAACGTTACTCTGAAATGGTGTAATATAAGGTATTCAGCCATTTTTCGTTGGAGTATGCAAATGCTTTATCGCCTAAGCAAAGTTCTGGTGGTCGGAATTGCGTCGCTATTCTTGTATGCCTGTCCCACAACACCCAAAGGAGAATACAACTTATTGGAAAGTCAATTTGTTTCTGAAATGTCAACAATCCGTACAAAAGCTGAAGGATTGGCGGGAGTAGCAAAAGAAAAATTTCAGGGCGATGAGACAAAATTGCTAGAGGCGAAAGTTGAGTATATTGGGGCTTTGTCTGAGGGTCGTGGCTTAGTCGACGGTGTTGCGTTCGAAATAATTTCTGGAAACAAAGACCTAACAGGCGAATTCTTAGAAGATAAAGTTGAGAATTTGAAGAATCAGGTCAATGACCTTAATGCCACGGTAAATGGTGATGATACTAGCTCAGTAAATTTGGTAGTAGTGCAAAAGGTTATCGATCTCGCCGTATCTCTAGTAAGCGAAATTGTAGAGTTTTATGATGAGTTTGGAGAAAAAGCCAAACAGCATCGTATCGCAAAAGCGGAGGAATTAGAAAAACGATTAGTCTGGAAAGATTGGGACGAAATTTAAGCTTTTCTCTCCGTCGCTTGCCAAATCATTCCAATACCAAAAAACCTGGCCTTTTTCTTGACTGAGGTTTCGGCTTTTGCTCGCTCGGAAACCCTAAAACCGACAAAAATACTATATATTTACGGATTAAGATTTGAAACTTGAAAATTCAATTTTAGGGGACCAGGAAGGCGGTGCCTTCCTCCCCTGTACGTCTTCTCTTGTTTCAGCAGGGTCGCGCTTGCTGCAGGACCCAAAAGTCCCGCAGCTTTCGCAACCCGGCCGACCAGACAACCCGCACCATCCCGGACCATCCCTTTTTTGTTGCAGGCAAGGGATTAAAGGCGCGGCGCAAGCTTGCGCTCCAAACCCCAATGTAAAGAAAAGGAAAGGGTTAGGCGCTTTTGATCTGGCCCACCTAACTCAATGGAGCCATTTAGGGCGCGGGAAGGTCGGTTTACAATTACGCATGCGGCGTGGAAATGGTTCGAATTTCCTATCGTAGAATTTCCCACCATGGCGTCGTAGCGGCACAGTGGCCGCTTCGAAGTACTCATTCAGTATAGTCATTGCTCGAATTCCAGTTTGGCAATCTGGCTGAGTGACCTTTCCTGCGCCTGCTTGTTTTGCTGCAATCGCGCTTGTTGCTGGCCGGGATCGGGCCCCATGGCCGCGTATTCGGCCAGCTGTGCGTAAAGGGCATCGAGCTTTTCAGTATAGTTTGCCCTTGCATTTTGAATGTGGTCTTGAAGCTGCTGGCGGTAGCGTTGCTGTTTATCGTGTAGTTCTTGCTGCTCAAATTTGTCCCGCTGCAAGGCTCTTTGCGCCAAAAGTTCATTTTCCTGCGCGATCTGACGGTGTTTGCCCGTGATGCGATGCCAGATGCCTTTCAGCCCCGTCGAAAATCGGCTGGCCCGTTCCGCAGATTCATATTGCCAGCGTTTTTCATGGAGTTCTGTGAGGTTTGCGCGGTCTTGCCTATGGTGCTGCGTCATTTCAGATTTTTGAGTTTCGAAGTCCTTTAAGTCGGCTTGTGCTTTCTCCGTAACCTCTGCAACATACTCTTTGAGCTTCGGTGTCATGCGCTCGGCAATCATAGCCCGCATTTCGTTCACACTTCGGTAATTATCCGGCTCACCTAAGCGTTCGCAGAGTTCCTTGGTTTTGACGCCCGACCAGCGGGAGAGGGAATAGCTGTTGCCTTCATAATCAATGCAAACAAAGCCCCGCCGGTCCCCTTGCGCCAGAAATAAACCGTTGCGCTCCAATGCCGCTTCGAAAGCCTTGCGGCCATCGGCCTGTGACCAGCAGTTTTTGATTTGTTGTTTAAAGTGCTTGGCCTGACGATTGCCGCGCTTGGCTTCTTGATATTCTTCGAATGTGTAGTTCATGGGATCGGCCTCCTGACCGGGCTGAAATCCGGCTGGAACCTGCCAGCCGTTTTCGACAAAAAGTTCGTAAGACAATCCATTTAATTTCCGCTTGGGAAATTCCAGCTTGATGGCTCTCATGGTCTCGATGTGAATGCGTGACCAAACCGCGTGGCAATGGGTCCGGCCTTCCTTGGTGTGCATCACAATTGCGCGGGGCTGATCGTTTAAGCCCAAAGTTTCTTCTGCCCGTTCAATTGCTTCGAGAAAATCCCCCTGCGATGCATGCTCATTGGCCGGTGGATTGAGGCTCAGGGCATAGAGATATTTCTGGCATTTCGTATGACGGCTGATGGTCTGTACCTCATGAAAGGCATCCATGAGGTCGCGCCCGACAAAGCCGCGCAACTCCATGATTTCAATATGCTCGTTCTCATCCTTCATAAGATGAATGGCCAATTCCGTGCCATTGGCTCGTTGATTGCCTTTGAGGATCATGGCTGTTTCCGGGAGCCTAGGGCCTTGAGCAGCGTTGTGCGAATATGGGTGATGTCATGGCAGGCTTCGCTCAGTTGTTCGCAAAGTTCCGGTGAAACGGGTAGGGCGCCATCGCTGGCGGCAGTCGCAAGGTCCCGGAGGCTTTTATGTAGTTCCGACTTCCCAAGCAGGCCGAGCATGCGGGCGAGGGTGGTCGCGTCGATAGTTGATCCATTTTTGCGCGGGCGAAGTGAGCCGTCACTATTGAACAAGACGCTGCGTACATAATTGCCGAGCGGTTGGCCTTTAGCTTCCCTTTGGAGGTTTCGGCGCTGCATCTGCGTTAATCGAATGGAAAATGGGGCAGGGCGCTTTTGTGCCGATTGTAGGTCGGCCACAGAAGAACGCGCCCAGGCCTCATTGAGGCCTAGCGTTTTTTTGGTCATGAATTTTTCCTGTTATATCAAAGGCTTTCCATAACAGGATAAGTTGGTTGCACTCCCCCGCAACCAACATAAACAACGGCTTAGCAACAAACCGCTAAGCCGTTTTTCTATGCTTGGAAGCTATATGGAAGCAATCGGGCGGAAACTAGGGCGTAGATCAGGGTGGAAACCGGGCGCCACAACTTAATTCTGGAATTCAGGGCACTTCCGATTTCCAGCCGATTCTGTTGCAAAAGTCTTTTGTTGAGCCTGAATTGAGGTCGTGATGCTCTTTGACCGTTAAATTGAGGGGGTCGGAACGATGATGGGCCGACTTTCTGGTGATCAAGATCGTTTATTTTACCAATTCTATCTCGATGATGTGGTTCCCCATGATCACCTGGTGCGCCAGATCGACCGGGTTCTTGGTCTGGGTTGGTTGCACGGCGGGTTGGCAGCGTTCTACAGCCATAGCCGACAGCCCTCGATCGATCCCGAGCCGATGGTGCGGATGTTGATCGTCGGTTATGTGTTCGCCATCCGCTCGGAGCGTCAGCTCTGTGCGGGGGGCCAAGTCAATCTTGCCTATCGCTGGTTCTGTCATCTGAGCATCGAGGCAAGGTTCCTGACTACTCTGTCTTTTCGCGCGCCGGGTGCGAGCTTTTCCGCGAGGGCGAAGTATTTCGGCGTTTGTTTGAACGCGTGGTGGCCAGTAGCCTTTTGGCGGACCTTGTTGGTGGAAAGGCCTTTTCGCTGGACGCGTCGAGGTCCAGTTCGGTTTGAAACCCCAAAACTTGGCCGGCGATATGGCATATAGATCGGGCAAGACACTAAAGAGCCTCATGGATCGAGGGATCGAGCCGCACATTCCGGTCGGGGATAAATCGAACAAGACCATAGGCAAGTTCACCAAGGCAGCCTTCATTTACGACAAAAAGCGGGCCCTCGGTATCTGCCCAGGCGGACAGGACCTCACCTGCACGGGCAAGGTCGACCAATGACGTATTCTGCCTTACAGAGCGCGCCTCAGCGATTGTGCAACCTGTGCATTGAAATCCCACTGTGCCAGCGACCCGGCGCGTAAGGTCTCACACGATATAGACGAACCCATTCGAGACCGCGTCCGAGCCTTGGCCAAGACAAAGGCCTTCAAGGCTTCACGGTGGGAAAGTATGAAGGTCGATATGGCCTTCGCCCACCTCATGCGTATCCTCAAACTCTCGACCGGCTTAGGCTCCGCGGGCTCTCTGGTGCCCGTAACGAGATCCTGCTAGCCGCAATCGCCCAGAACCTCAGAAAAATGGCCAAATACGCTGGACCAGAACCACCAGGGTCGAGGGTCTCCTGCCCCCTATGATCCATACCCTTAGTTCACAGATATAGATCAAACAGAACACCGCTACCAAAATTATTCTTGGTTCGCCAAACAAGCCACTATTTGCCAAAACCCAATAAAGGTCTGCCGTTCGTCACCCTCGGATCAGGTCAAAAGTCATCTATTGCGTGCGGTGGCACTTTATTGAAAACTTGCCCCATAGATAACTCTCCAAGCGTCCATCATTCCTCAGGAAGGGATATCGACTTTGCCCGCCTTGCATTGGACGTCCGACTTTTTGATAGGCGCCGCAATCGGCTCGGGCAATACGGCCCTGGCCGCCGAGCGTGGCGGAGCCGATCTTTTGCTCGCCATAAATGCCGGACGCTTGCGAAACATGGGAGCGCCCTCGATCGCTTGCATGCTGCCTATCGCGGACGCGACGCAAATGACCGAGAGTTTCGCGGGCGAGGAATTGTTGGCGCAGTGCCGAATTCCGGTCTTTCTCGGTGTCAATGTCTGGGGCCCAACCTTTGAGCCGGTCAAAATCGCCCGAAGGGTCAAGGCGTCAGGATTTGCCGGTGCGGTTAATTTTCCCAGCTGTATGCACTACCCTCGTCCCCT
>JBCCHN010000189.1:0-7044 GCA_039028695.1 Pseudomonadota bacterium | reverse complement strand
AGTTCGGCCGAGGTGGCCCAAATAGGCCTTCTCGACGGCGGCACCGGCCAGCTTTCCTATGACGCAGTAAAATGGGCCCGAGAACGTCTCAAGGATCAGGAGATTGGCCCCCGGCCCAAATCCGTTGATGCCCTTTTGACCCCCGGCGATGTGGTTCTGGTCTCACCACAGGGCGACAACGGCGAAGCTGAGACGGCTGAAGGCACGGACCCCCCGTATGACTTGCAACAGATTCCGGATGTGAATGGCTCGTTGGTGGCCATGGACCCCCACACTGGACGGGTTTTGGCCATGTCCGGCGGCTATTCCTATGAAGCCAGCGAGTTCAATCGGGTCACACAGGCCCACCGCCAACCCGGCTCCGCCTTTAAGCCCTTTGTCTATTTGGCCGGATTGGACAGCGGTTTTTCACCGGCAACGCTCATTTTGGATGCCCCCTATGTGGTGGATCAGGGAGAAGGGCAAGGCAAATGGAAGCCGGCCAACTATACCAAGACCTTCTATGGCCCCACGCCCATGCGGGTGGGTATCGAAAAATCCCGAAACCTCATGACGGTTCGCCTGGCCCAGGCCATTGGTATGGAAAAGATCGCCGATTACGCCCGGCGCTTTGAGATCGTGGAGAATATGCCCCAGGTCCTCTCCATGTCCTTGGGTGCGGGTGAGACCACCTTGATGCAGCTGACCACCGCCTACGCCACCCTGGTCAATGGGGGCAAAAAGATCACACCGACCTTGATCGACCGCATTCAAGATCGCCACGGCAAGACGGTTTTTCAGCATGATCGACGCGCTTGTGCTGCATGCGCCGTTCCCGAGTGGGCCTATCAGGATGTTCCCCAACTTCCCGATGATCGGCCCCAGCTGGCCGACGCCAAGAGCGCTTATCAAATTGTCGGCATGCTGGAAGGGGTGGTGCAACGGGGCACCGGGCGCCGCATTGCCGAGCTGGGAAAGCCCTTGGCGGGCAAAACGGGCACCACCAATGACAATCGGGACACTTGGTTTATCGGTTTTTCTCCCGACCTGGCGGTCGGGGTCTACGTGGGTTTCGATACGCCCAAGACATTGGGTCCCAAGGACACGGGCTCTAACGTAGCCGCGCCGATCTTTAAGGATTTCATGGCCCAGGCCTTGGCAGACGAGCCCTCGATCCCCTTCCGCATTCCGCCGGGCATTCGACTGGTGCGGCTGAACGCGGAGACGGGCCAGTTGGCCAGCGCTGGCGATAAAAGGGTCTTCTTGGAGGCCTTTAAACCAGGCAACGTCCCGCAAGGCCAATCTGTGCTGATCGATGGCGGTTTTAACCCCACTAGCGGTGGCACCAAGGCCAGCGGCACGGGCGGGCTGTACTAATCGCCAAAAGGGCCTTAAAAGCGACGCCTGGTCGCAATCACATTTCAGAATTAGGATAAGCCGAACATGCGTGCGGAAATTGAAGCGGTGGCGGAGGAGGTGCGTCAATCTCTGGCCCTGCTGAGGAGGCATCTTTGACCTGGAGCAAAGCACCCTCCGTTTGGATGAGTTAAACGCCGAAGCGGAAAACCCCAACCTATGGGATGATCCGGAGGCCGCTCAAAAGGTGATGCGTGAACGCACCCACTTGGAGCAGTCGATCACACAGTTTCACAAGTTGGAAGAGCTGCTCGACGACGGCCTGACCTTGGCCGAACTGGCTGAGGCGGAAGACGATACGGAAAGCCTGGACGAGGCCGAGGCGCAGCTGAAGTCCCTCTCTGAACGGGTGGCTAAGAAGCAATTGGAAAGCCTGCTGTCAGGCGAGGCAGACGGCAACGATTGCTATCTGGAGGTCAATGCCGGGGCCGGCGGCACGGAAGCCCAGGATTGGAGCCAGATGCTGATGCGCATGTATTTGCGTTGGGCCGATGCCCACGGCTTCAAGGTGGATTGGCTGGACGAAAGCCCCGGCGAAGAGGCGGGTCTGAAATCCGCTTCCATCCAGGTGAAGGGACACAATGCCTATGGTTGGCTCAAGACCGAGTCTGGGGTCCACCGATTGGTGCGCATTTCGCCATTTGATTCCAATGCGCGCCGCCATACAAGCTTTGCCAGTGTTTGGGTCTATCCGGTGATTGATGAGTCCATTGAGATTGAGGTGTTGGACAAGGACCTGCGTGTGGATACCTATCGCGCCTCAGGTGCGGGCGGGCAGCACGTGAATAAAACTGACTCTGCCGTGCGCATGACCCATATCCCGACCGGCATTGTGGTGCAGTGCCAGAACGAGCGCTCGCAGCACAAAAACCGGGCTCAGGCCATGTCCATGCTCAAGGCGCGCTTGTACGAAGCAGAGTTGCAGGCTCGCGAGGCGGAGGCCCAGGCCGAGGCAGACGCCAAGAGCGACATCGGCTGGGGCCATCAAATCCGTTCCTACGTGCTGCAGCCCTATCAAATGGTCAAAGACCTGAGGACACAGGTGGAAAAGGGCAACGCGCAAGGGGTGTTGGACGGGGATATCGATGCTTTCTTAGAGGCTTCTTTGGCGGCCAAGATTTCCGGCGGCGTGAGCGAGGAGGAAAACACCTAAGGCGCAAAGCTGCGCGGCATCAGCCCCGCTTGAAACCACAGCATGAAGCTATAAATGGAAAAGACCGGCCGACCGGAAATCTGCTGAATATCGGCGGCATAGGGGGACATGTTGGTGCATTCCATTAAGATTGCGCCCACGTCGGGGTGTTGATTCACCAGCCTTTGAGCGGCTTCAATATTGTCGCGCCGCGCAAGCTCTACATTTAATTCGGCCTCGTCCTCGAGAATGACCCGATTGAATTCGCAGCCGGGCAGGGTGCCGGCGACGGGTGTATCCGGGTCGACGCCGGCGGCTGTCAGATGCTCCGGGGTCAGACTTTCCGCTGAGATGGTCAAGATGCCCACCTTCCGATCCGACGGCAACAGGCGTTGGATCAGGGGTGCCTGCATGAGAGACGAGGTGGCCACGGGAACCTTTACCTGCGCGGCAATGGCGTCTTGGAAAAGGGATAAAAATCCGCAATTGGTGGTGATCCCGTCGGCGCCCATTCGAACCAGATCTTCCGCCGCACTGAGGAAGTCGGGTAAAAGGCCATGGGCTCCTTGCCGCACCACCCGATCCGGCGAGGCTTGGGGAACCACTTTGTATAAGACGGGGAAGGGCCAGGTCGCAGCATTTCCCATGTCCCCATAGATGCGGGGAAAGCGAGTTTCGAGCATTAAAATGCCCAAGGCCGCCCCGTAAATCGTTTTGCCCCCGGATGCCTTCACGGCCTACCTCATTATGCTTTGATCCAAATTCAAGCCATCTTCTTGCACATAGAGACGAGCATAGCCTTCCTTAACAGCAGCGACAATTTCCTCACTGCGTTTTTCAATATGGCGGCGCATGATCGCGGAAGCCTGATCGGCTGCCTGAGCGGCGACCGCATCCAAGATGGCCAGGTGCTCACCTTGAGTCGTCACTCGGCGTTCTTCCATGTCGATCCAACGGATGAAGCGGATCCGGTCATTAATACTTAGCAGGATACGAACCAATTCAGCATTGCGCGAGAATTGAGCGATGGCCAGGTGGAACTTCTCATCTAAGTCCACCAGCTCGGCAACACTTCGCAACGCGGCCTCGGGTCCGGTTTTGGCGAGGAAGGACCTGAGATCAGCGATTTCACTTTCTCTCGCTCTCTGACAGGCATGCCGCGCCGCCGCGCACTCGACGGCCACGCGGGTCTCGTAAAGGTCGATGATTGCCCCGGGCTCCAGACGCCGACAGAAAAAACCCTTGCCCAATTCGAAGGTTATAAGCCCTTCCGAGGCGAGGCGATTAAGGGCCTCGCGCAGGGGGGTGCGACTCGTGTCCAGCACTTTGGAAAGGGCGCTTTCGTTGATGCGCTCGCCGGGCAGGATCTGAAAAGCCGTCACCTTGGCTTTCATGGCGGCATAAACACGATCAACATTGCCACAGCCAGCGTAGTCTTTCCGGGCGAGGTTTAGCGCCGTTTGAAAGGGGAACTGCGTGTATTCTTCAGGCATGGCCACTTCCTCGTGCTCCCTTCTGTGTCACAATCCGCTGCCTTCGATGCTGTGCGCCCGTCAGGCAATGGCTTGACCCCATTGCTAAAATATGGAAGCATTCAGGTCTGTATACAGGAAAAAGTTATTATTTTCAATATAGTTGCCGCAAGGCCTTGCGGCATGATGGAGTGGAGCGGGCAGATGAGAACTGACGGAATGGGCAAGAGGCACAACTCAGGCCCTTCCGCGGCGAGCAATCAACTCTCCGGCGCCGAAGCGATGGTGCGCATGCTCGAAGCCTATGGGGTACGGCATATCTTTGGTCTGTGCGGTGACACCACTCTACCGTTTTATGACGCCCTCTATCGCCTCGACCATGGCATCCATCATATCCTCACGCGGGACGAACGCTCGGCGGCTTACATGGCCGATGCCTATGCCCGGGTGTCCGGTCGAGTCGGGATCTGCGAGGGCCCGTCCGGAGGTGGTGCTACCTATATTGCGCCCGGACTGGTGGAGGCCAATGAATCTTCTGTTCCCATCTTGGCCATTACCACTGATGTTTCGGTTTCGTCGCGGGGGCATTTCCCCCTGACCGAGTTGGATCAGGAGGGCCTCTTTCGGCCCCTTACCAAATGGAACGGCGTGATCCCACGGGCAGAAATGCTGCCCGACATGGTCCGCCAAGCCTTTCGGGCCATGACCACCGGCGTGCCCGGATCGGCTCACTTGGGATTGCCCTTTGACGTGCAAAAGGCATCGGTGGCGCCGGAGGCCATTTGGGGGCGACCGGAGCTGGGCATTTATCCCGCTTGGCGCAGCGGGCCCGACCCACAGGCAATCACGGCGGCCGTGGAACGGCTCTTGGCGGCGCGCTGCCCGGTCGTTATTTGCGGCGGAGGTGTCGTCCTATCCGGCGCGGAGGTGGAGTTGGAGAGCTTTGCGCGGCGTCTCGACCTACCGGTTGCCACGACCATTTCAGGACAAGGCAGCTTGCCGGAAAGCCAAGCCAATTGCCTGGGGGTCGTGGGGTCAAACGGGGGCACGCCGGCTACCCGTGCGGTTGTCGATGAAGCCGATCTGGTGCTCTTCATTGGTTGTCGAGCCGGGTCGGTTACGACAGAGCGCTGGCGTTCTCCCAAAGGTGGCGTGGGGCTCATCCATATCGATAGCAACCCCATGGTGATCTCGGCAAGCTATCAAACGGATGTCGCGGTGGTTTCGGATGCCCGGCTCGCCTTGGCCGCTTTGAATGAAGAATTGGTTAGACGAGAAGCAGAAGAAGGCGCCGATAAGCGCATCTCCTTTGGTGGGCAAGACCGGGTGCGTGCCGCCAAGGAGAAGAAAGCCGCGGCCTTCCGCAGCCTTGCTGTCAGCAGCGACCTTCCGATCCGGCCAGAGCGGGTGATCGACAACTTAAACCGGTTACTTCCCAAGGACGCGGTGGTGGTGGCCGATCCGGGGACGCCCTGTCCTTACTTTTCCGCCTATTATGAGGTTCGCCAGGCCGGGCGACAGTTCTTCTCCAACCGGGCCCACGGCGCCCTGGGCTATGCGCTCTCCGCCGCGGTGGGAGCTTCCTTTGGGCGCCCCGGGGTAAAGGTCGTGTCGGCCATGGGGGACGGCAGCTTTGGCTTCACCTGCGGTGAGCTGGAAACCGTCGTGCGTTACGGGCTGCCCATTACCTTTTTGGTATTCTCCAATGCCAGCTACGGCTGGATTAAAGCCGGACAGAAGTCGGGCTTTGATGAGCGCTACTATTCGGTCGATTTCGATCGCTCGGACCACGCCCGGATCGCCGAGGCCTTCGGCTTAAAGGCCTGGCGGGTGGAGGATCCAGCCCAGTTGGAGCCCACCCTGCGTGAGGCATTGACCTGCGATGGTCCTTCGTTGGTGGACATTGTCTCTCAGCCCTTGCAAGATGCGGCGGCTCCCGTCAGCGAATGGGTGGCTTAATATGAAGGGTGCCTTGAAAAAAGGGCCGAGAGAGGCGGGGGTTGAAGACAGGGGCAGCCGAATCCGAACCGGGCAACAAGCCGATCGCGGTGGTCGGTGGCGGTATCCTTGGGGTAGCCACCGCGCTTTATCTGGTGCGGGAGGGCAAAGCGGTCGTCTTGGTCGAGCGGGAAAAGCTGGGGGCGGAGACCTCATACGGCAATGCCGGGGTGTTGGCTTCTTGTTCGGTGGTGCCGGTCACCACGCCGGGTCTCCTTAAATCAATTCCCAAATATTTGCTTAGCAAGGACAGTCCCCTATTCCTTAGGTGGGGATATTTGCCCAAGCTTTTTCCCTGGCTTGTACGCTATCTGTCCCACGCTACCGCCGGCCATAACCGGCGGATTGCCGATGCTCTTTTACCCATCGTCGGGGATAGCTTGGAACAGCATCAAGCGATGGCCAAGGGCACACCGGCTGAGCGTTGGGTGGTGCCCAGCGATTACCTTTTCGTCTATCAGCATCAGCAAGCCTTTGACGCCGATCGTTTTGTTTGGAACATCCGGCAGGAGCGAGGCTTTCACGGGGAAATCTTGGAAGCAGATGCGTTGCGGGCTTATGCACCTGGACTCGGTCCCGCCAACCAGCTTGGCGTGAGAGTGCCGGGTCATGGGATGATCAAGGATCCGGGCCGTTACCTGGCGGACTTGGCGGCAGTGTTCCAGCAAATGGGCGGGACCATCAAAAAGGCCGAAGTCACGGGCTTTGAATTGGAGGGTGACCGGGTCGTTGGTCTTCAGACCAGCGACGGTCCCTTGCACTGTTCCCAAGTGGTGATCGCAGCCGGAGCTTGGTCGGCCAAGTTGTTGGGAAAGCTGGGTATCAAAATTTCCATGGAAAGTGAGCGTGGCTATCACGTGGAATTTTACGGCGCCAATTTGGATGTGCCGTGCCCCACCATGGTTGCCATGGGCAAGTTTGTTGCCACGCCGATGGAGGGCCGTCTGCGCTGTGCCGGCCTGGTGGAGTTCGGCGGGCTTTCCGCTCAGCCCAGCCAAGGCCCGTTTGATCTCTTGATGCGAAAAGCGCGGGAGACCTTCCCCGATT
>JBCCHN010000188.1:0-7227 GCA_039028695.1 Pseudomonadota bacterium | reverse complement strand
GGGCAGATCCGGCGTCCTTTCGCTCTTGGCCAGATCGGCCTCCCGCTCGGCATGGGCCAGCAGCACTGAAGCGCCGCTCACCTCCAGCGCATGATCGATCTCGGGCGCCATGTAGCGATAGTTCAAGGGCGTGATCACCAGGCGCGCCTTCAGGCAGGCCATGTAAAAAACCAGCAACACGTTGCGGTTCGGCATAAGGGTTGCTGCCCGGTCACCCGGCTTTAGCCCCAGGGCGATCAACTGGGCGGCCAGGCCGTCCGAGTCCCGGTCCAGCTCCCGCCAGGTCCAGCTGGTCGCCGCCGAGTGCAAGGCCTCGTCATCGGGCTTGGTCGCCAAACCTCGCTGCAAAAGATCGGAAAGGTCGAATTCGCTTTCTAACGGCGGTCCGGCAAATGGCATGGGTCAGGCTTTCGCAATTGAAGATGCTATATTCCCACCAGACTAGCTCTGTCAGGCCGGAACCGATAGAGGCTTGCATAAAGAAATCTGATCCAGTTCAGAATTTTAGATTTGGAAATTCCCAGTTTCGGCAACCGAGATGCGCGATTGATCCTAAGCAGCATCGCCGTAGGAGATTTCGATGATCTCGATATGCTTGGTGCCGGCGGGGGTGGTGATGGCGACAACATCCCCTTCCTCGGCCTTCAGCAAGGCGCGGGCAATGGGCGAGACCCAGCTCACCGTGCCCCGCTCGCTCAGCGCCTCGTCGATCCCGACAATGCGCACGCTGCTCTCCTGCGCCTTGTCCCCATCGTCTGCGTCCGCCTCGTCCGCATCCAGGTAGGTCACGTGCGCGCCGAAGAAGACCTGATCGCGATTTTTCTGCTCCGACGGATCCACCACCTGGGCGGACTCGATGCGTTTTAGGAGGTAATGCAGTCGGCGATCAATCTCCCGCAGGCGCTTTTTGCCGTAGATGTAATCGCCGTTTTCCGAGCGGTCCCCATTGCCCGCGGCCCAGGCCACCACCTCCACGATCTTGGGCCGCTCCACCCGGCGCAGGGCATCATACTCTTCCCGCAGCAAACGAATGCCGTTCGGCGTCACGTAATTCTTTTGCCCCTTCGGTAAGGGATCGGGAGACTCCGGCTCCGGCGCCTCCTCATCGCTTTCTTTCGTAAAGGCCTTACTCATCGATTTTCTTCCAAAAGACTGTCAAACGGCGATCGGAACCTAATCCAGCCAACAGGGTCCCTTAGCTGCTGAAGATCCTTATTCTACCACACCAGATATGGGACAAATCAAAGCAAAAGCTTGTGGGGGCAATCGACGGCGAACCATGCGGAGGCGTCTACGGGTTCAGGATATGGGTTCTCGGCCAAAACAAAGTGCAATGACAGTCGACTTGGCACGGATATGTCCTTCAATTCAATTGTTATGGTGTTTTCTTGGGAAGAAACGATGGATGGATCCCTGCAGCTAAGAAACGGCTGTCTCGCGCCCAAAAACTCTTCATCCTCTGTTCCAACCACGACCAGATTTCCTTCATTGTGCCACTCTTGCGCCACGAGACCCTGACCAGTGCAGGGAGATCCGGCGACGTCGGAATTTCCGAGCAAACATTGGAACCTGAGCAAATCGATCCCTGTCGGCCCAATGACTTCAAGAACAACGGCGCGGCAGTTCTCGATTGTCATCCCCTTTGGTAGCTCATTTGTCGGCTGCCGCTCAGTGATTAAAACCTCAGGAGGGTTCGGACCATGGGGCCGCACCGAAGCTTGAAACCTGAACGATCCCAGCGTTGTTCCAAGAAAGATGGGACGGGAGATAAGTGTCGGCTGCTTTTCGATCATCTCAAGGCTGGTAACTGACTACCAGGTCGCTTTTGACCTCTTCAAGAACCGATATGAATTCGCCCAGTGGGAACTTCATCTTTGGCTCCGACTCCATTTGATACTGCTCATGGAAGAACTCTATTTCCATATTATCTGGAACTCGGTCCATACTGATCTGACATAAGATTTGTCCGGCAAAGTGGATTTCGGCAGTCAGCTTTTCGTATTGCTTGTCACTGAAAAAGAAGACTTCAAATGACTTGTTCATGTGGGTCCCATTTTTTGACCCTCGGTGAATAGGATGTTTGGGCGAGCAGGAAGCGCCTTTGATCCTCAAAATCAGAGCGGAGCAAAATCACTGAGCGGACCCGGCACGTCGGACAAAAAATAACCGATCAGCAAAAGAACGATCGCGATAAGCAATCCGATAGCCCAAGTCTTCTTTTTGCCAAAAACATCTTTGCGCCAAGTTGCTTGGTCAAGTTCTGTTTGAGGAAAAGCCGTGGGACGAGGCTCCCAAGCTGCCCAATTGCCCAGGCCGGTAAGGCAGATCAATATCAAAATCGCGCCAAGCACCATCAGCGCAAATCCACCCCACCCCAAAAAGGCTACCGCTGCGAGGACCAAGAAAACAGCAGTTAGAATAATGACAGCGCGCAAATTAGAGACTCCGATTCGTTTGACTATTGCTCGCCCTGGCTATCTTCACGAGGATATAGGTTACCTTGTTTGTATTGAGAGCGATGAGTATCTTTCCGATCAAGCCCGTACAACCGGCTGATCTGGTCACCGAACTGATAGTACTCCGAACACCTCTGAGCATCGTTCCAAGTAAGTCCGAAGCAAAGCTTGTTAGGTTCCTCGACCCACCAAGTCCCGGTCCAACGGTGCTCAGGAATGCCCTGGTCAACCCATCTGATCCAGGCCATATCATATGTTCCGTCCGGGGCGTGGTAGACCGCCCATCCTTCCTCGGTATAGGTCTTGCCTGATATCAGCTCTGTAATCTCGTCTGTGGTCATAGACGTATGGCCTTCTTCAAGAAGGTCTTCCTTAGGTGTGGCGCAGCCGCTTAAGATCAGCACGACCCCGGCGAACGCGATCCAAACACAGTTAATCCGTTTCACCTAAAGCTTCCTTTGACATTGTTTTCTCAGGACCTTTCACCTAATTAGCCAAAGAATCGCTGGGAATCAGGTTTCCTTCCTTGTAGTCGAGCACCTCAAAGTGTCTCGCCTTTCCTTGAAGCACAGATGCTATTTTCGGTCCTGAACGAAAGTACGCGGAGCAGGATTCTCCACGTGCTCGGTCTGGTCCTGATTGGCACAGGAGGTTAGGGCTGCGCGCATGCCATGTACCGAACGGCGTTTCGGTATCGTCAGGAGTCTCCAGTTCAAGCGAGTACTTCCAATTCACCCATGTCCGTCCGCCCGTTTCATAAAAAATAAATGGCTGATCCTCAACGAACAGCGTCTTGCCAGCGACAAGTTCTGTGATTTCTTCAGCTGTCATGGGCGCATAGCTCTTCGCTTCCAGCTGATCCTGAACGGTCGTGACACAGGCGCCTAAGGCCAAAGCCAGAGCGGAAAACAAAATTCCCAAACTCGGCCTTTCACCCAATCCACTTACTCCCTTAAGGCCCATCCAGAGAACCAATTCTCCCAGTTGCCTTGTTCATTGACACCCTAGCACACTCAAACATAACAAAGTGAAAAGATGAATAACTTCGGGTTGCGTTTTAGTCAATCAAATGATTTATTCACCTTGTACTTTCAATTTGGGTCTCAGAGTTGCTCTCGCTTAATTCCTCTCGATGGCAGAACCTAACGCATGCCTATGGCAGCGCGTCTGACACACCTGGGTTGCTTCGCAGCCTAGAGGGTATGACCCAGCCCTGTGCCGATCATAAGGCGGAGCCTTGGTTCTCTTTGTGGTCAGCGTTGTGCCACCAGGGCGATGTTTACACAGCCTCCTATGCCGCAGTGCCTCACTTGGTTCGAATCTGTTTGAGCGCAGACAGCCCGGTCGACGCCAGCTTCTTTTCCCTTCCGGCATCCATTGAGATAGCTAGAGGGATGGGTAAGGGTCCGGCTGTTCCCGACCAATTACTAAGTCCGTATAACGAGGCGCTCCAGCTCATACCGGAATGTGTCGCGCGACATAGTGCTGGGGCATGGGACCAAGACATGGCTCTTTGCATCATGGCCGCGCTTGCAGCATCTAAGGGGCAGGTCAAAATTGCGGCAGTGATACTTGGCATGGATGACGATTCAATTGAGACCAGATTGGCAGAAGTACTTTAGTCGCAGCGCTGTGGGTGTTTTGCGATCCACTGGTGAACAATAACATGGCAGGCACAGTTGATAGGCAAATCATGGAACTTAAGACGGAAGCAGTAATAGAATCCCTCATAAAGGCCAATGCAGGTCACTCAGGCGCGCTCAACCACTTGAACGGCGCTCTGCTGCCGCTGCTAAGCGAGCATGGCCGGGATCAATCCCACCCCGCGATCTCGAATGAGGCCTGGAGCAAAGCTATGGCGCACTTGGAGAATGCCATGCGCGAATATGGTGAGGCGCTTGAAGAGCTTAAGAAAGCCCAGACGGAGTTGAAAGGTGACGAAGTCGGAAACAGGGGCTCGGGCCGAGGCCACTTCTAAAAAAGGAAGTATGGGAAAGATCTGCGAATTACTGCCAGAATTCATGGCCAAGGTTAAGGCGTCCCTGCGCCGACAGGGCTGCGCTGATTTGGCGGAGCAGCTTCCAGAGCTTGAATTATGCCGGTGGACACACGACACAAAATGTGACGCCATCTGGATTCTGTTTCTGGGAAGGAAACCTCTTGGCATGCTCCAAGACAACATTGGTTCCAAACATGACCCAAGCGTGCCACTGGATGATTTTCAGGATAGTATGGTGAATGTCTATGTCGGCAACTATGACAAGGTGACTCACATTGAGATCATCGGAGAGTGCGGTCCCATAGCTAATGAGCTTGCCAAGGTTGCGCCTCCCAAGAAGCGTTGGAAGGATCCCAAATGAGGGTGGCTTGGCAAATTGCAAAGATGGCCCTGTCGGTCATTCTGATTCTGCTGACGGTCGGTATGTGGCTATCAGAGCACAATACCTCACACGGCCAGAGCCTCAGCTATAAGGCTGGCTTTTACGTAACCTCGGGCGCGATATTGATCTGTGCGGTCGCGCTTTTTTGGACAAGTCTGAGAAAACTAAGGAGCGGTAACTAATTCAAGTATTGGGCTTTGCTCCTTCAAAAATTCAATGGAAATTTTGTGCCAGAGAAGCAGAGCAAAACAGTGTCGATGGCACGTAAAGCGTCATCAGAAATTTATCCCCGGGTCAGCAAGTCTTAACACCAAGTTATTTGGGAACCTATCAAGCAGACCATTGAGAAGAACCCGCGGAACGAGTAATCTTATTGTAGTTAACCGAAGTCACAGTCTGGGCAGCAAAGACCAGGCCCGGGTCCTGAGTAACCCGCACTGACATGTTTGGACGATCTGTCGCTTCGGGGATCCTCCTCTCGACGTGCCAATCATCTATCGTTCAAAAGAATTCCAACATCGTCCAGGCGCAGTAGGGCTGGCGTGGTGGTTTGGCGTTCGCCGGCCCTGGCTTCGATTGCGGCGCGTAGCGTGGTCTCGATGGTCCTTCCTGTGACCAGATCGGTCAAGTGGCCCGGCGTGGTGGCGATCTTCTCGGGGAGAGGGTTGTTAAGATCGGTGGAAGCCACCGCCCCGCTTCCGGTGAGCAAGAACAACAGGCCCCCATCCCCCTCGGCGGAGAGGACCCTGCCCGCCTCGATTTCGTAAGATGTCAGCTTTCCCAACGGCGCTGGCAAGAGGGCGTTCAGGGACGCCACCAACCGGCTCCCGTCCTTTGGGTTATACAAACGGTCGACCAGCCCGCTGCAGTTACAGTAGCCCCGGTCCAACTGGACAAAGTTATCGATCACGAAGGATAGTTCCGGCTTGGCCCGTGCCAGCAAAAGGGCTTCGGCCACCCGGGCCAGTTCTTCTCGCGCGGCCAAGGCATCGTTGGGTTTCATCACCCAATCCATGGCAACACACGGGATGTGGAACAGGGGTTTATAGCCCGTGCCGGCGAGCAGGCCCGCAACGGCCTCATAGCCCTCGACCGGCGACATGCCGCGCCGGGTGCCGAAGACGAAGCCGTCCACCGCCGTCGACAGCTGGTCCTGACGCAGCACCCAATCGATCTCGTCTTGCAAATCCACGTGGAGGCCGTGATGGGTAGTCCAGCCCTCCACCTCGGGCCGCACCGCATGCAGGTAGACCTCAAAATCAGCATCCTCGCGCAGCTCTTGCAGCGGCTGGGCGAAGTCCGACCATTGGTCTAACAGGGCGACCACCTCGACGGCCTTCACCTTTACGGCCGGGTCCGCGAGAACGGCCCGACGGGCTGCGTCGGGTGGGCCGAACAGAACCACGGTAAAACCATGTCCCAGCGCCGAGAGGTCTTTGACCCGCTGCAAGACCCGTGGATTTAATAGATCGGATATGGGAATGCGCAGGTCCCGAATCCCCATCTCCCAAAGGGCGGCCAGGGGGTAGTCGTTGCGCACCAGCTTGCGTTCGAAAATCTCCAGGCCCCAGGGCGTGGGGATATCCGCCTCCTCACACCAGGGCAGGCGCAAATCCACGGTGACCGTGGCTCCAATCGCGTTCCAGGAATGGGTGCGAAGAGCGCTTTCTTCGCCGCTGCGTGCATTACTGCCACCTATATCACTGGTGCGAATGAAGTGGGGCACATGACCCTCGGCAAAGACCTCCACCCAAAAGAACCCTAGTTTGGCCGGGTCGAAGCGGCCCATGTCCCGCGTCGGAGAGTCGCGAAAAAACTCCATATAGTCATGTCGGATGATGCCCGTCGACGGCAGCACGAACTGGTGCATGCCCTTTCGTAAATTGTAGAAAAAATTGTGAACGTGACCCGCGTAGTAGCCTTCAACCCGGTATTGTTCCAAAAGGTCGAGCAGGCGGGATCGCCCGGGCTCGTCGATGTTATCGTAATAGCCCGGCTCATCCTTTGCGGAAAGATAAAGGGGATAGTGGGCAAAAACGAAGATCCGCTTTCCGGCATGATCCAGGAGAGTCTGTTCCAGCCAGGTCCATTGCTCCCGTTCTTCCGCAAGTCCTGAGTTCAGCAAAAGGCTGTTGATCACCAAAAAAAGGCAGCCCTCGACCTCGAAGCTATAGCGTTGTTGTCCGAAGTGTTGCTCGTACTGCTCGATGGCGCGTTTGGTAATGGATACCTGGTCATCGACTTTGGGTAGGGCCGGGTGAATCTTTTCGCCCACATCGTGGTTGCCGGGCACCAGGTAGTAGGGCATGGAAAAGACTTGCGAGGCCTTGTGAAAGGCCTGCGCCGAATCGCTGAAATCCGTCGAGACCGGGACCGGGTCGGTGATATCG